>JAICLU010000057.1 GCA_025925195.1 Thermoleophilia bacterium | reverse complement strand
GTCTGCGCGGCTACGGCGGGCTGACGATCCTCAGCGACGCGCGGCTGCTGTCGACGCCATCGCTGCGTCGTGCAGCCTGATCAGGCGCGTGCGCGCTGACATGTCGGCGGCGCTGTTGACGAGCGTCGCACGCGCGGGCGCGTAGAGGGCCCACCACTCACCGCTCTCCCCGGTCGCCGCCAACTGCGGGTCGGTGACCTCAGCCGGCATCGGGCGCGTCGGCAGCTCGAGCGCCCAGAACGCGTCGCCTGCGACTTCGCGGTTGTGGAGGAGCGTGTTCAGGAACGAGCCGAACGAACGCTGCGTCGGCCAATTCGTGCGATCCCAGCCGTATTCGTAGGCGATGTACGGCTTGTGTGCCCGCGCGCACGCATGCATGCGCGGCTGCGCGAAGCCGGCGAGGCCTTGGTGCCAGTGCGGGTAGATGAACGAGACGCAGGCGTCGACGTTCTTCAGTCCTGCGTTCGACGCGTCCGAGAGGATGAGGTGCCGCCGGTCGATGCTCCGCACGTAGTCGGCGATCGTCTTCGTCCACGCGGGCGGGCTACCGCCGCCGTTCAGCAGATCCCAGCCGAGGATCGTCGGGTCGTTCTTGTACGCGACGTGCGTGTAGACATTGACATGGTTCAGGAGCGCTGAGATGTGCTGCTCGACATCGCCGATCACCTGCGGGTCGGTGAAGAACGGGTCCATGTGCGCAAGCGAGCAATCGGGGACGTCGATGCCCCGCCACGCGAGGTAGACGCACCCGCTGCCTCCGGCCGCCGCGTCGTCGCCGACGATCGTCGCGATGAGCCGGATTCCGCGGGCCCGCGCCTGCTGCAACGCATAGTCGACGTGCGCGAACGCGGCGGCGTTGAAGCTGCCGAGGGACGGCTCGAGGCAAAGCGCGCACCCGACGGAGTCGCCGAGTGTCTGGCTGCGCACCACCCGTGCGCCCAGCCTCGTTGCGACGGCGAGGGCCGTCTTCACCTCGGCATGGGTCGCGTAGCGCGGCGGCGTCGAATATGCGGGGCCGTAATTCGACAGGCCGAGCCACTCGATGTTCGCGCCGCCGAAGCGGTACGGCGAGCCGTGCAACGTCAGATGCGTTCCCGAGCGCTGGACGAAGCTGGAGGCGGCGGCGGCCGAGCCGCCGCCGCCCGGCTGAAAGACCCGGCCGCCTGCGGCGGGGCCGGAAGCGGGGCTCAGCAGCGCGAGCGCGGCGAACGGAGCCAGGAGGCGCACGGCATCATGGTGCCGCATGGGTCTCCTCGCCGGCATCGCCGCCGCGGCTGCGATCTTTTCCCACGCTGCGGGGCAGCTCGTCGTGAAGGCGCCGGGATACCGGGTCGTGCTCAGCGACACGAACGGCCGGATCCTCGAGGTCGACGACGCCCGCGGCCGGAAGCTGCTCGGCAGCAGCTGGGGCTGCCTGTGGTGGCTCAACCCCGACCATCACGCGACGTCGGTCGGGGGCTGCTCGTTCCATCCGCGTTCCCGGTGGGACGCGCGCGCGTCGACGCTCACGCTGACGTACGGATCGCTCGCGGTTGTCACACTGCAGGCGCGCGCGACGTACTTCGACCTCCGTCTGCGGATCGCGAACGGTGCGCCCGTCCGCGACCACGTGCGCTTTCCGGCCGGGCTCGCCGGCGACACCCGCACCGTGCAGGCCGGTTATGCGCCCGACGTGCTGCCCGGGGTGAAGCTGAAGCCGGCGTTCTTCTCGCGCGTCGGCAACCCGGTACAGATCTACCCGTCGCGCTGGGCGTTCGCGGACTACCTCGCGCTCGACTCGAACGGCGGCCACGTCGCGCTCTACAGCGTCAACCGCGGACCGATCGCGCCCGTGAGCTTCGGCTTCCTGCACCTCGGCGGGACGGCACCGTGCTCCGGTCGCGTCTATTGCCTCCTCCACCAGTTCGAGACGTGGGTGGAGCCGCATGCGAGGTGGACGAGCCCGGTCGTCCGTGTGCGTGTCGGCGAGAACGCGCAGCAGACGATCCTCGACTATCGCCGCGACAACGGCATCGGCGCGTATCCGTCGCTCGCATCGAAGCTCGGTCAGCGCCTCGATGTGCTCTCGCGAGCACCGCTCGTCAAGGCGGACGTCGCGAGGCTTCAGCTGCCGTTCACGAAGTGGACGCCGTCGCTGCAACGGCTGCCGTCGCCGATCCTCCTCCATCCGGTCGCCTATCAGCCGGGCGGCCATGACACCGGCGATCCCGACTTCCTGCCGCCCGACCCGGCGTGGGGGACGACCGACGACCTCGCGGCGCTGGTCGCCGGCGCGCATGCACGCGGCGACCTGTTCATGCCGTACGACAACCTCAGCTGGTGGGATCCGTCGTCACCGTCTCTGCGGGCGACCACACCTACCGCGGTCGGCGCGCTCGACGACACGGGCGCGCCGCAAACGATCGACTACGGCGACCACGAGGGCGTCATCGTCTCGCCCTTCGCGCCGGCCGTGCGGGCGCGGACGGCGCAGGAGCTCGACGCGTGGCGGTCGGTCGGTGCCGACTGCGTCTTCCTCGACCAGCTCGGGGCGCGACCGTGGCTGCGCGACTTCAATCCCGCTGCGCCGACCCCGCTCGCCTACGACGACGGTTGGCTGTCCCTGCTCGCGCCGTACTCGGGGCGGTGCCTGATGGCGGAGGACGGCTGGGACCGCCTCGCACAGGACGTCGTCGGCTTCCACGGCGGGCTCCTGATGATGCAGCGCGAGCTCGCATACGTCGACCACTACTTCGGCGTCGGCAACTGGGAGCCGTATCCACTCGCGACGTGGTTGCTCCACGACAAGGTGCTGATGTACCAGCACGACCTCTACCCGCTGACGATGGCGATCGACGGCGAAGTGATGACGTGGAACATGGCGTTCGGCCTCGTCAACTCTTTCGAATGGCAGCTCGGGGACGAGCACGACCCCTGGCTCGAGCTCGCCGACCGGCTGCAGCAGGATTTCGGGCCGCACTACGCCGGCGTGCCGCTGGCGTCGTTCGTACAGCTCTCGCCGGGAGTGACGCGCAGCGTCTTCGGTGACCTGACCGTCGAGGCCAACCTGTCGCCGCAGACGTATGACGGGATCGCGTCCGACGGCTTTCTCGCGCGTACCGCCGACGGATCGCTGACCGCGCAGGCGCTGCCGGGGGGCCACTGGCTGATCATCGAGCGCGGAGCCGGTGCGACGACCGTGCGCCAGCCGGTCGGCGGCGACCTGACGGTGACGATCGACGCCTCGGCGTCGCGCGTCGTCGCGCTCGGGGGCGACGGGTCGGCACTCGGATCGATCCCGTTCACGAGCGCCGGCGGGCGCACGACGTTCCTCTACGCGCAGGCGAGCGGCGGCAGCCGGGTGGCCGCCTACCGGCTCGAGCCGTAGTCCTACTCCGCGGCGGGCGGAAGCGGGTCAGCCGGGCCGGTGGCCGGCGACGTGTTGCGCGGGTCGTTCAGATTGTCCGCGTCGTGCTCGGGCGTCTCGGGCTCGATGCCCTCCGCCTTCATCGCGGCGGCTTCCGCCTTGCGCTGGCGCTTGAGCTCGCGCTTCTCCTTGACGGCCTGCTCACGGGCGCGCTTGGCGAACGTCTGGGGACTTCTCGCAGCCATTCGGCTCCTCTCCTCTGGGTATCGCGCGGCGATCGCGACGGACACAGGGTACCGGCAGCCCTGAAGGCGCGTAGCGGCGCGTCGGATGGGTACGCGTGCGTCCATGTGGAAAGCCCTCGCCGTCGTTCTCGCCGCCTCGGGCGCGCTGTTCGCGGGTCTGACGCTCTGGACCGACCACACGACCGCCGCGGGGCACGCGCGAAGCCATGTGTTCGCCCAGGAAGCGAAATCGATCTGCGACCACGCACCGCACACGGCGAGCGGGCTCGCCCGCGCCTCCCAGCAGCTCGGCGAGCTGGCGGAGCCGCCGAACGTCCACCGGGCCGTCGCGCGCCTTCAGCTCCACTGGGGCCGGCTCGTCACGATGCTCCGCACCGGGACGAAGACGTCGGCGAAGCCCTACCGTGCCGAGCTGAAGCAGGCGCGGCTGTCCGCCCACCTGCTCAATATCTCCGCGTGCCGGTCGATCGCCCCGAAATGAGCCGCCGACGCGTGCGTCGGCTCGCCCTCTTCGCTGCGACCGCCGCACTCACTGCCCTTGCCGGCGTCCTCCACTTCGCGACGCATTCCGCCGTCGCGACGTTCCTCGTGGCCGGCGCCGCGCTCGCCGGGCTCGCCTGGGTGGTCGGCGTCGGGACGGAGGCCGTCGGCGCGCGCTTCGGTGCGGCCGCGACCGGCGTGCTGCAGTCGACGCTCGGCAACCTGCCCGAGCTCTTCATCGTCGTCTTCGCGCTGCGGGCGGGAGAGACCGTCGTCGCGCAGACCTCGATCCTCGGCTCGATTTTCGCGAACGGACTGCTGGTGCTCGGCCTCGCGATGGTGGTCGGCGCGCGGGCGTCGGAGGACGGCGTCATGCGCTTCAGCGCGCGCCTGCCGAACGACACCGCAGTCCTCATGCTGCTGGCGTCGTTCCTCATCGTCGTGCTCGGCGTGTCCGACCGCATCGGCGACCGGGCGAGCCGCCACGAGGTCGGCATCTCGGTCGTCGGCGCGGTCGTCCTGCTGTCGATCTACGCGGTCTGGCTGTGGGGCTACCTCCGTGGTGGCGACACCGCCGCGGAGCAGACCGGCACGCACGAGGGCGTGTCGTTCGTGCAGGGGCTCGTTCTGCTCGCTGTCGCAGGAGTGGGCGCAGCGCTCGTCTCGGACTGGTTCGTCGCAGCGCTCGACCCGGCGGTGCGCGCGATCGGGATCTCGAAGGCGTTCACCGGCCTCGTGATCGTGGCGATCGCCGGCAACGCCGTCGAGAACGTCGTCGGCATCACGCTCGCGGCGAAAGGGCGGGCCGACCTCGCGATCTCGGTGATCAAGAACTCGGTCGCCCAGGTCGCCGTGTTCCTGTTCCCGGTGCTCGTGCTCATCTCGCTCTTCTTCAGCGACCGGCTGACGTTCGTCGTCAACCCGGTGCTGACCGGCGCGCTCGCGCTGGCGGCGATCGCGGTGTGGGCGATCACGGGCGACGGCCGCGCGGTGACCTTCGAGGGCTGGGCGCTCGTCGGCTTCTACGCGATTCTCGCGACGATCGTCTGGTTCGAGTAGCTCAATTCCCGATCGTCACGGGCGTCCCGGCGCCGACGCGGCCGACGAGCCAGCGGACAGCGCTGTCGGCGAGCCGGATGCAGCCGTGCGAGACCGCGGTTCCGAGAACGCCGCCGATGTTGTCGCGTCCGTGGATGGCGATCTGTCCGGGCCCACCGTCGAACTCCTGCAGCACCGCCGAGCGTGCGCTGAGCGCCAGCGCGTAGGGGCCGCCGACCCCGCTCGCACCGAGAAGTACGGGCTCCTCGACGAAGAACGTCCCGATCGGCGTCGGCGTCGACGGCTTTCCGACGACAGCCGGGAACCTTCGCACGACGTCGCCGGAGCGGTAGACGGTCACGCGACGGCGCGAGAGGTCGACCGTGATCCGCCACGCGGTGCGGCCGCTCCGCGTCGACGCGGCCCGGATCCAGCCGCTCCGGCCGTTCGGCCGGCCCGGCAGCGCCACGTGCAGCCAGCCGCCGTCCCGGGTACCGAGCAGCGGCAGCGCCGTACGGATGCCGGTGATCGGCGTCCTCGCCGGAACGGTCGCGACGGCCCGCGCGCCGGCGGCGGGTGCGGCGCGTGCGGTCTGACCCGCGAGCATCGTGACGAGCGGCTGGATCGGCTGGGGCGGCGCGGCTTGCGCCACGCCGGCCCACACGCCCGCCGCTCCGATCGAGACCAGCGCGAGCGTCCTGCGCATGCTCAGCCGGTGAAGCCCGCGTGCGTCTTCGGCGCGCGCACGGCGTGGCGCCGGCGGGCGACCGCTCTCGCCTTCGCCAGCCGCACTGCCTTGACCTTCGCGATGTGCGCCCTGGTGGCGGCTGCCCTGGCACGGCGTGCCGCCGTTGCCGCGACGGCCGCAGCCTGCTTCGCGATCGCGGCCTTCGACGCGTCGGCGGCTGCCTGTGCGGCGATCGCGGCTGTATCGGCGGCCGCCTTCACCGCGGCAGCAGCTGCTGTGGCCGCTTGTGCGGCCGCCTGGCTCGCTGCGGCCGCGTCGGCCGCCCGCGCTGCTGCGGCGGCCTGGTCGGCTGCCGCCTGAGCGGTCGCCGCCGCCTGCGCTGCCGCAGCGGCGCGTGCCTGCGCCTGCGAGGCGGCGAGCGCGGCCTGCGATGCCGCGAGCGTCGCCGCGTCGAGCGACGCCTGCGTCGTGCACGTGGTCGGCTTGACGATCGTGTCGTGGATCAGCGTCACGGCGCCCGTGCCGCTCGACTGCTCGCCCGCGAGCAACCGGCCGTTGACGGTGACTCCGTCGCCGAGCGAGATGTCGTCGTGGGCGAGGATCGTGCCGCTGAAGTCGGAGCCGGCACCGAGCGTGGCCGCGCTCCCGACCTGCCAGAAGACGTTGCAGGCCTGGGCGCCGCGGATGAACGACACCTTGCCGGTGCCGCCGGTGATCAGCGTGCTCGCGGTCTGAAAGATGAAGATCGAGTCGGCGTTGTTCGCGCCGTCGAGCGTGAGCGTGCCGGTCATCCCCAGCGTGCCGGCCGCCGATGTGTAGACGCCTGCGGTGAGCGTCGTCCCGGCGAGCTCGGTGGGAATCTGCGTCGGGGTCTGGCCGGCAGCCGCGTTGTACGCGGTCGTCAGGTCCGCCTTGCCGTTCTGGGTGGCAGTGTCGTTCGGGCTCGGGTCGGTGTGGTTCGCGCCGGTCAGCGCCACGCAGTCGGCCGCGGGACAGGCGGCGAACCCGGTTTCGCTCGGGGTCGGCGACGATCCGACGTCGCCGGTGACCGTGCTGACGCCGGTGTTGGTGATGCCGGAGCCGGCGAGCAACGCGAAGAGGCCGGCGTTGCCGAGCAGGACGGGCGTCGGCGCGGCGGACGCCGTGGCGGCGAGCACCACGGCAACGATCGCGCCGAGCGCGAGTGCGACAAAAGCTTTCATGGACGATCCTTCCCTCGGACGAGCAGTGCACCGGCAAAGACCTCCGGCTGCCGTGCTCCGACCAGTCGCTACAGAGGGCGGATCGTGCTCCTACGTGACTGAGGATAGCACGATTGATATGAACCTGCACGATTTAGCCGGTGGTCGTCGCCTCCGTCGTGGTGACGGCGGTCGTCGTCGGCGTCGTGCCGGTCGTCTGCGTGGTCGTCGTCGGCGTCGTGGTCGTCGTCCGCGCCGTCGTCGTCGAGGTCGTCGTCGTGGTCGAGGCACGCGCCGTCGTCGTCGACGCCGTCGTCGCCGTGCCGGCCGCCGTGGTCGCGCCGGTGGACGCGGTGGCGGTCGTCGTCGGTGTCGTCCCGGTCACGGTTCCGGTCGTGGCCGTGGCCGTCGTGGTGGTCGGGTTCGCGAGCAGCCCGCTGTCCTTCAGCTCCGAGTCGATCTGTTCCTGCACCTTCTCGACGGCGGCGGCGATGGCCGCCGGAGTGCCCGCGGCCCCGAGCTGCGAGAGGGCGCCGAGCTGCTTCAGCGCGTCCTGCAGCTTGGCCACGAGATCGGCCGTCGGTTGCTTTGTGAGCGTGACGACGATCTGGTCGGCGATGGCGGTCGTCACACAGGCCGGACAGTCGGCGTTCGCCGCGACCGCGGCGTTGATCGGCGCGATGCGGTTGGTCTGGCCGACGATGAGGACGACCTGGAACGACACGGCCACGGTCGTGCACGCGTTGCAGCTCGCGAGCGCGAAGGCGCTGTTCGTATTCGTGACCGGCGCCCCGCCGCTCACCGTGACGAGCGAGTACGCGACGTCGTAGGTGACGCCGCCGTCCTTCGTGCCGAGCGCGACCGCCTGCGTCCCACCCGGCCCCGGCTTCGACGGCAGCTTGAAGGGGAACGCCGTCGCGGTGACGGGGGCGGGCCCCGACGTGGCGGTCGTCGTCGTTCCTGCCGTCGTGGTCGTGGTCGTGGCCTCGGTCGTCGTGGAGTCGGTGGTCGTCGCGGCCGGGTCGGTCGGGTCCGGCGTCGCGTCGCTCAGGATCGCGACCGCCGGGTCGTCGCCGTGGCCGGGGATGACGTACAGCGCGGGATGCGCCTTCGTCGCGCCGCCGACGGGGATCATTGAGACGGCGAGGTGGGTGCCGGGCGTCAGGTGCAGCGGCGCCGGTTGCGGGACCGGGCGCGCGGCTGCCGTGGGGGCGGCGACGAAGCTGACGAGCGTGCCGCGCTCCGAGGCGCGGACGGGCTGGTACTGCCCTGCCGGCCACCACGCCCATGCCGCGCAGCACGCGATGCCTGCACCCGCGAGCACGAGCGCGCCCTCCCTGATCGGCCGGCCGCGGCTCCAGGAGCGCCCGCGGCCGACGAGCGAGCGGACGATGCGCTGGGTGACGTAGGCGCTGCCGAGCACGGGGAGGGCAAGGGCGACGAGCCGCACGCACGACGCGAGTATCCCGAGCGCGCTCTGGTGCGGCATCGCGACGGCGATCGTCCGGCCGCTGTCCCACGCGGTCGTCGCGAGGCGCGGCAGGAGGATCACGGCTGCGAACATCATGCTGAGCAGCACCGGCACGATCACGAGCACCCAGGTCGTGACGAGCAGCCGCGCGCGGCCCGTGAGGGCCGACGGCTCGCGGCCGTGACCGGGGATCAGCCGCTTCAGCGTCGGCAGCAGGTGCGCGTACAGGTCGGGGACGCCGGTCGCGTCGGAGAGGATGTGGTAGCCGTCCGAGCGGATGACCGGCGACAGGTTCTTCACCATCATCAGCAGCTGCAGCGCGATCACGAGCAGCAGCGCGTCCGCGCGCCAGAGGAGCCAGACGCCGAGCGTGGCGACGGCCACGATCGCGTTGAAGTAGATGCCGCCGAGGTCGACGCGCAGGCGGTCGCGGCGGGGCAGGCGGTAGGCGTCGGTGACGTCGGTGTAGAACGCGGGCCACACCATGTAGAGGCCCATGCCCATGCCGCCCGGCGTGGCGCCGCCGCGACGGCATGCGGCCGCGTGGCCGATCTCGTGGAAGCCGGCCGAGACGATCGCGAGAGCGAGGACGAGCAGCAGCAGCTCCGGACTGCGGAACGCGTCGCTCGTCGCCGACGCGACCCCCTTGTGGAAGAGGACGAACCAGCAGACGCCGACGAAGCACGCGACGACCGGCCACATCACCCACGGTTCGAACAGGACGGTGAACGGCGCCGTGATCCTGCGCGTGATCGCGGGATTCGTGACGAGCACCTTCCAGCGCAGCGCCAGCAGCGGGTTCCGGCGAGGCGGCGCCTTGTGCTCGGAGCCGGCCAGCAGTCCCTGCGCCGCGAGCTTCTCGGCGAGCGCGACGACGTGCTCCTCGTCGCAGCCACGGTCGAGCGTGTCGGAGAGGATCGCGGCGAGCTCGGCCGGCGTGCGGCGCCCGTCGATGTTCTCGAGCAGGGCATACATGAGCGGGCCGAGCTGCACCATCTGCCCGTCGCTGCGGCGGACGAGCGCCGCGCCAGCCTTGTAGCCCGAGCCGGCGACTTCGCCCAGGAGCTCGATTCCCTCCGCCCGGCCGAGGCGCGGCGCCTCGACCGGCGGAGAGGGGGATTCGGTTGTCGCGGTCATGCGGCCGCGTCAGGCCCTACTTCTGCGAGACGTCGGCATCCTGCGTGGCAGTCGCGTCGGCCGAGACGTCGTCGAGGTGCTGCGAGATGTTCACCTCTTGCGGCGCCAGCGCCTCCGCGGTCGCGCCCTGCGAGCCGATGTTCGCGCTGACCGCGGCGTCGATCGGAGCCGCGACGTTCGCGTTCGCCGCGACGGCGCCGTCGATCGGGGCGGTCAGGTTGGCGTTCGCGTCGATGTTGACGTCGGCGTTCAGCAGGTTGCCGCCGCTGAGCAGCGAATCGACGCCGCTCGTCGTGCCGGAAACCGCGCCGCCCGCCGCGTCGGTCACGCCGCCGACAGCGCCCGTCGCGCCGTCGACCGCTCCGCCGACAGCGCCGGTTGCGCCGTCGACCGCGCCGGTTGCGCCGTCGACCGTGCCGGTGACCGCACCGGTCGCGCCGTCGGTCGCCCCGCCGGTCGCGCCGTCGACCGCGCCGGCAGGGCCGTCGACCGTGCCGTCGTCTGCCCCGGTTGTGCCGTCGACCGCGCCGGTGACTGCGCCGGTGACTGCGCCGGTCGCGCCGTCAACTGCGCCGGTCGTCCCGTCGACCGCGCCGGCGGTCGGGTCCGTGGCAGTCGTTCCGTCGACCGGAGCCGTGGTGCCGCTCACCGGCTCCGTCGGCGCGCTGCCGCCGGTGGTCGAGGTTCCGCTCGTCTGCTCGATGGAGGCATGCTGCGGGGCGGTCGCGTCGGCCGAGCCGCTGATTCCCTGGTCGATCGTGCCGTGCTGGTAGGCCTCGCTGACCGCCTGCGCGTCCGGGCTCAGGACGTTCGCGGAAGCCGATGCCTCGATCGGCGCCGCCACGTTGAGGTTCGCGGCTGCCGCCAGATCGACAGGCGCCGCCAGGTCGAGCCCGAGGTCGACGTTCGCATTCACGTCGAGCAGCGACATGACTTCCTTGTTCGGCAGAGAAACGGCGTCCTCGGCCTCGATCTCGTCCATCGATACGCGTTTGCGATCGTCCACCAGTGCCTCCTTGTGAGCCGACGGTCCAGGCGCGTTTCTCCGCGCATTTGGTCAAACGGCCGAGCGGCGGCACGGGATATGGCCGGGCGTTGCAGCGCCGCCCACGCTCGCGCAAAGTCGACGGATCAACCGACAGAAGGAGGGCATTCGATGAAGCACGTCGTGCTCGCGGCAGCCGCCGCGGTCGTGTTGCTCGTCGTCGCGGCGCCGGCCGGCGCGGCCGATCGCGGGACCGGAGCGGCACTCCGTATCCGCGCGTCCTACGACGCAATCCCCACTCAGGACGGTGTCTGCGGACAGGCGTTTCACGTCGTTGCGTCGGGATCGGCGGTCGGCACCGACATCGGCAACGGCACGTGGGTCGACAGCGAGTGCGCCGTATTCGGCGACACCGGGATCTCGATCTCGGGTCAACTGACCCTTACCGCGGCCGACGGCGACGAGCTCTTCGTTCGGTACGACGCTCGCTCTCCGCTCCCGGACGCCACGGGTGCGATCCATCCCGCGGGCACGTTCACGATCCTCGGCGGCACCGGCCGCTTCGCGGGCGCGACCGGCGGCGGCATCCTCGCGGCAGACGCGAGTCTCGCGGATCCGGCAACGACGGCGACGCTGGAGGGCACGATCGAGCCTCGTTGATCGTGCTCCGACGGATCCCGCGGCACAATGGACCGCCGCGATGGACGACGGAGTCACGAGACTCGAGTTCCGTCTGCTCGGCGCACTCGAGGCGCTGCGCGAGGGAAGCTCGCTCGAGCTGGGAGGGCCGCGACAGCGCGCCCTCCTGGCTCTGCTGCTCCTCGAGCCGGGACGGCCCGTGTCGGCCGCGACGCTCGCCGACGAGTTGTGGGACGGGCAGCCGCCGCCGAGCGCCGAGACGACGCTGCGGTCGTACGTCTCGCGGCTGCGCCGCAGCGTCGGGGCGCAGACGCTCGTCTCCGAGGCGGCCGGCTACCGGCTGGCCGTTCCGGCCGACGCGCTCGACTCGCATCGCTTCGAGGAGCTGCTCCGCGAGGGCCGCGACGCGCTCGCGCGCGGCTCCGCGGCGTTCGCAGCCGAGCTGCTGCAAGCGGCGCTTGCCCTCTGGCGCGGTCCGGCGTTCGCCGACGTAGCCGAGCACGGCGCGCTCGCGAGCGAGGCGCGCCGCCTCGACGAGCTGCGGCTCGTCTGCGTCGAGGAGCGCATCGAGGCCGATCTCGCCCTCGGCCGTCACGACACCGTGGTACCGGAGTTACGTGCGCTCGTCGCGCAGGAGCCGTTGCGCGAGCGGCTCTGGCGCCTGCTCGTCCTCGCGCTCTACCGCTCGCAGCGGCAAGCGGAGGCCCTTGCCGCGTACCGCGAGGCGCACCGGCTGCTCGACGAGGAGCTCGGGCTCGAGCCGGGTGAGGAGCTGCGGCAGCTCGAAGCGGCGATCCTCCGGCACGAGGTCGAGGCGCCGGCTCCGGCGGCGCACGCGGAGCTCCCGCACGACGCGACGACGTTCGTCGGACGCGCGGACGAGCTCGCCGAGCTCGAGGACTTGCTGCGCGACCGTCGTCTCGTCACCCTCACCGGGCTCGGCGGCACCGGCAAGACGCGACTCGCGCTCGAGGTCGCGCGACGCAGCGCGCACGCGCGCGGTGGCAACGTCTGGTTCGTCGAGCTGACTGCGATCGCCGACGGAGCGCTCGTCGTCCCTGCCGTCGCGTCGTCGATCGGAGTCGACACCGCGACCGTGGACGCGGTCGTCGAGCGGCTGCGCCCGCTCGACGCGCTGCTCGTGCTCGACAACTGCGAGCACGTCGTCGATGCGTGCGCGCTGCTCGTCGCCGACCTGCTCCGCTCGTGTCCGAACCTGCGCATGCTCGCGACGAGCAGGGTCTCGCTCGGCACGCCCGGCGAGACCGACTTCGCGCTCGCACCGCTGCCCACCGACGCGGCCGTGCTCCTCTTCCTCGATCGCGCCGCCGCGCTCCGGCGGGATTTCTCGGGCGACGAGACGACGATCGCCGCGATCTGCCGCGAGCTCGACGGGTTGCCGCTCGCCATCGAGCTCGCCGCCGCACGCGCGAAGGCCCTCTCGCCCTCGGAGATCGCTGCGCGCCTCGACGACCGCTTTCGCTTTCTCCGCGCCTGGCACCGCGTCGCCGACCCGCGCCACCGGACGCTGCAGACGACGATGGACTGGAGCTACGACCTGCTGGGGCCCGACGAGCAGGAGCTGCTCCGCCGTCTTTCGGTGTTCGCGGGCGGCGCCGAGCTCGCCGCGATCGCGGAGGTGTGTCGTTCGGGCGACGAGGTGGCGGCGCTCGACCAGCTCGAGCGCCTCGTCGACGCGTCGCTCGTCCGCGCCGAGCACGGCGAGCCGACGCGCTACCGGCTGCTCGAGACCGTCCGCCAGTACGCGACGGCGAAGCTCGCGGACGATCGCGACGCACCGGACGTCAGACGCCGGCACGCCGAGCACTATCTGCGGCTTGCGGAGGCCTCGAACCTCGGCTTGCCGTCGTTCGGCGCCGGTGTGCAGCAGCCTCGTCAGGTGCTCCGCGAGCAACACAACCTGCGCGCCGCGCTCGACTGGGCCGCAGAAGGGGACGTCGAAGTCGCGGTCCGGCTGATGCTCGCACTCGAGAACTTCTGGGTCACGCACGCCGTCGCGGAGGGGCGCGATCGATATGCGCGACTGCTGCCGCGCGCGACCGCGCTCGACCTCGTGCTGCGTGCCCGCGCGACCCTCGACTACGCGAGCTGCCTCGACGTCCTCCAGGACCACGTGTCCTCGCGAGCGGTTCTCGAGCAAAGCCGCGCGCTCTTCGAGGAGGCCGGCGACGAGTCGGGCGTCGCGAACGTCGACTACCGGCTCGGGGTCGCCGGCATGCATCTCGAGAACGACGTCGACTCGGCGCGCCGCCTCTGGCGGTCGAGCCTCGACACGTTCCGCCGACTCGGCGACGCGACCGGCGAGCTCCAGGTGCTCGGAGACTTCGGCTGGCTCGAGATTCGATTCGGCGACGCCGACCGCGGCCGCGCCATGGCCCGGGAGAGCACCGAGACCGCCCGCCGCCTCGGCTGGTACTGGTGGGTCGCGCAGCACTGCCTCAAGCAGGCGGCCTTCGCAGCCGACCTGGGACTGATCGACGAGGCCGAGGCGCTCGCGCGGGAGGGCTTGCCGGCCGCCGTGCAGATGGAGCATCGTCAGTTCGTCGTCCTCGCCCTCGCGGTCCTCGCTCGCACGGCCGCTGCGCGGGGCGCCGACGAGCGGGCGCTCGCGCTCTGGGCCTCGGTCGAGGCGGTGGAGGACGCCCCCGGCCGGTTCGGCCGGTTCGACCGGGCGGCCTACGCCGGTGAGCTGCCCGACGGCCCGCTGCCGGAGCCGCTGCCGCTGCCCGAGGCCGTCGCGCTCGCGCTCTCCGATTAGAGGCCGCAACGCGGCTGCAACGTTTCTGCAACGCCCGGCCGCCAGCCTCCGGGCGAATGGAAGACGGGAACCGGATCGCGTTCGCCGACGCGCTCGCCCGTGGCGATGCCGTCGCCGCCGCAGCGCTCTACGCCGACGACGGCAAGCTCATGACCGCGGCCGCAGAGCTGATCTGCGGGCGCAGCGACATCGAGGCGTACTGGCGCGAGGGGATCGCCCTCGGCCTGTCGGGCGTCGAGCTCGAGCAGACCGACGTCCAGGTGGTCGGTGAGCTCGCGATCGAGTTCGGCCGGTACGTGCTCTCGCTCGACGCCGCCGAGGAACGCGGCAAGTACCTCGTCCTCCATCGCAGAGAGGCCGACGGCGCATGGCGCCGGGCGGTCGACGTCTACAACCCCGAGGGGGACTCATGAAGAAAGCACTGTTCGCCGCAGTCGCGGTCGTGGTGCTCGCGGGGACGGCGGCCGCCGTCTCCCGACCCGCGACGCGCGCCTGGAAGACCACCGTCGTCGCGAGCGGGCTCGACTCGCCGCGCGGCCTCGCGATCGAGCCGGACGGAACGCTGCTCGCCGCCGAGGGCGGCCACGGCGGCGATGTCTGCCGCTCCGCCGGGCCGCTCGGAGAGGAGTGCATCGGCACGACGGCGCGGATCTCGAAGGTCGATCCCGGCTCAGGTGCGGTGACGCCGCTCGTCAGCGGCCTCTACTCGCGCTCGGTGACGTTGCTCGGGATCACCGGCGTCGACGACATCTCGTCCGCCGGCGGCAAGCTCTTCGGCTCGATCACGATGGCGCCGCAGTTCGACGCCGGCTTCGACTGCGCGGGCCAGCCGTCCGACTGCGCGGCGACCGTCGCTGCCGCGGAGGCCCAGGCAGGGCAGCTGATTCAGTTCACGGACGGCGGCACCTGGAAGGCGGTCGCGGGCGTCGGCGAGAAGGACTTCGACCTGAGCGCGCAGGACCCGTCGCTCTCGGGCGAAGGCCCGAACGCGAACCCGTACGGCGTGCTCGGGCTGCCCGGCGGCACGTGGGTCGCCGACGCCGGCGCGAACGTGCTCGACTTCGTGACCGCGAACGGCGACATCGACGTCTCCGCGCGGATCCCGAAGGCCACGCCGGGCGGCTTCCCGGACGACGGCGTTCCGACGTGTCTCGCGATGCTGCGCGGCAACCTCTACGTCGGCGACCTGGCCGGTCGGCTCTGGGAGCGGGGCGGCAAGTTCGACCCGACCGAGGTGCCCGTCGTCGACGCGGCAGGGACGCCCCTGCTCCATCACGTCACGGGCTGCGTCTCGGACGGGCTCGATCACCTCTATCTCGTCGACATGTGGGGCACGCCCGGCCCGCCGATCCCGGCCGGCCCCGCGAGCGTCGCCGGCACCGGCTCGGTCGTCGAGGTGACGCGCGGCGGCGGCGCGCAGGTGCTCGCGAGCGGGCTCGACTTCCCGAACGGGATCGCCCTCGCGAAGGACGGCTCGCTGTACGTCAGCGTCGACAGCACGTGCACGGC
>JAICLU010000148.1 GCA_025925195.1 Thermoleophilia bacterium | reverse complement strand
GGCGAGCTCGTGTGCCTGCTCGGCGGCAACGCGTCGGGGAAGTCGACGACGCTGAAGACGATCCTCGGCCTCGTCCAGCCGCGCAACGGCACGGTCGAGTTCGAAGGCGAGGACGTGACGCGGCGCACGACGTCGGACCGGATCCGCCGCGGGATGGCGATCGTCCCCGAGAACCGGCGCCTGTTCGCGCCGATGAGCGTGCTCGAGAACCTGCAGATGGGCGCATACCTGCACGGCGGTGGCACGAAGGAGGACTTCGACCGGGTGTACGAGCTGTTCCCGCTCCTGCACGAGCGGCGCGCCCAGCTCGCCGGGACGCTGTCGGGCGGCGAGCAGCAGATGGTCGCGATGGGGCGGGCGTTGATGGCGAAGCCGAAGCTGCTGCTGATGGACGAGCCGTCGATGGGCCTGGCCCCGATCCTCGTCGAGCGGTCGTTCGAGATCATCTCGCAGGTGCACCAGGCGGGCGTCGCGATGCTCGTCGTCGAGCAGAACGCCAATGTCTCGCTGTCGATCGCCGACCGGGGCTACGTCCTCTCGACCGGCCGTCTCGTCCTCTCGGGCCCGGCGGCCGAGCTCCGCGAGGACGAGGACCTCCGCAAGGCCTATCTCGGCCGATAAGGCCATGCCCCCTCTTCGTCACGTCTCTGTAACGGGGGCAACCCCCGTTACAGAGACGTGACGATAAAGACGCTACGGTTGAGGCATGCATGAAGCAGCCGTGGCCACCGTCGTCGCGACGCGGAAGTCGTCGCCGCGGCCGGTCGGGTCGAAGCTGATCGTCACCCGCGACGGCAAGCTCGAGGGCTCCGTGTCGGGCGGCTGCGTCGAGAGCGACGTCTTCATCGCGGCGCAGGAGGTCATGGACTCCGGCACACCGCAGCTGCTGACGTACGGCATCACCGACGACATGGCGTTCGAGGTCGGGCTGCCGTGCGGCGGCGAGATCGACGTCTTCGTCGAACCGCTGCGTGAGCGCGTCGACGAGCACGACCGCGCCGTGCTGTTCACCGTGATCGGCGGCGACGCGCTGGGCGCGAAGCTGCTCGTCCGTGCCGACGGGTCGGCCGAGGGCGACGCGCCGGCCGAGCTTGCGACGCTCGCGACCGAGGCGCTCCGCCGCGGCCGCAGCCACACGATCGAGCACGACGGCCGGACGATCTTCGCCGACGTCTTCGGCCCGCCGCCGTGCCTGTTCGTCTACGGCGCCGTCGATACCGCCGAGTCGCTCTGCCGCGCCGCGAAACTCCTCGGGTGGAGCACGGTGGTCGCCGACGCGCGACCCCGCTTCGCGACGAAGGAACGCGTGCCGAGCGCCGACACCTTGCTCGTCGAGTGGCCCGAGAACGCCCTCGAGCACCAGCCGCCCGACACCGCGACCGCGATCCTCGTCCTCACGCACGACGACAAGTTCGACCTGCCGATGCTGACCGCGGCCGTGAAGACCGACGCGTTCTACATCGGGGCGCTCGGCTCCCGCCGAAATCAGGAACGGCGGCGCGATCTGCTGCGCGAGGCAGGCCTGACCGACGACGAGCTCGAGCGGATCTCGGGCCCGGCCGGGCTCGACATCGGCGCCGAGTCGCCGGCCGAGACGGCGCTGTCGATGCTCGCGGAGGCGCTTGCCGTCCGCGCCGGCCGCACCGGCGGCCGCCTGAAGGATTCCGCGCACCGCATCCACGCGGAACCCGTTACCGCGGCGTAGCCCACCTGCTCTCGACCCTGGCGTTCGGACGGCGGCTCTCACGCCGTGGAACCGCACTGCGCAGGTCAAAAATAAAATGCGAGTTGCAATGGCAATCGCGCGCTGCGTAGGATCGCCGTTGTGCTGCTGCGCGAAGTGGAGTATGCAAAGCCGGCGTCGGTTGCCGACGCGCTCGGCGTTCTCGCCCAGAACGACGGCGCCCGCGCGCTCGCGGGCGGCCAGACCCTGATCAACGTCATGAAGGCACGCGCCGCGTCGCCCGACGTCCTCGTCGACCTGAACGGGCTCGACGAGCTGAAGGGGATCGAGCTCGCAGGCGACGGGACGCTGACGATCGGCGCGATGACGACGTACACCGAGTTGATGGCGAGCGCCGAGGCGAAGGCCCGGCCGATCCTCGGCGAGGTCGTGTCGACGATCGCCGACGTCCAGGTCCGCAACCGCGGCACGATCGGCGGCAACGTCTGCGCGAGCGACCCGACGAACCACCTGCCGCCGCTGATGGCCGCAATCGGCGCCCGCTTCACGATCGCCGGGGCAAACGGCGAGCGAGAGGTCGGTGCGGACGAGTTCTTCCTCGGCGTCTACATGACTGCGGTCGGCGTCGGCGAGCTGTTGACGAAGATCACGATTCCCGCCGGCAAGCACGACGGCTTCGCGGCCGTCACCCTGGGCGTCGACGGCACGTGCATCGCGAACGCCGCCGCGAGCCTCGACGGCTCGCTGCGGATCGCCCTCGGGTGCGTCGACGCAGTGCCCGTCGTCCTCGAGCCGGCCTCCGCCGACGAAGCGGCCGTCCGCGAAGCGGTGCGCGGTGCCGCTCTCGACCCGCCTTCGGACGTGCACGCGACCGCCGAGTACCGCACCCATCTCGCGGAGGTGCTCGCGGTGCGGGCCGCCCGCCAGGCACAGGAGCGCTGACCATGAGTGACCATCCGATCACCGTGACCGTCAACGGCGTCGAGTACGAGCGCCAGGTGGAGGCGCGCAAGCTGCTGATCCACTTCGTCCGCGACGACCTCGATCTGACCGGTAGCCACATCGGCTGCGACACCGGCAACTGCGGCGCCTGCTCGATGATCGTCAACGGCACGCTCGTGAAGAGCTGCATGATGCTCGCCGTCCAGGCAGATGGGGCGACGGTCGAGACGGTCGAGGGGCTCGCGGACGGCGAGGAGCTGACGCCTTTGCAGAAGTCCTTCAGCGAGCACCACGCGCTCCAGTGCGGTTACTGCACCCCGGGGATGCTGATGAGCGCGACCGCGCTGCTGCGCGAGAACCCGAGCCCGAGCGAGGACGAGATCAAGAAGGCGCTGCAGGGCAACCTCTGCCGCTGCACCGGCTACTGGAACATCTTCGAGGCCGTGAAGGCGGTCGCACGGTGACACCCACTGGGAGCAGCACGACGATCGCACCCGAGCGCACCGAGATCCAGGCGCCGGCGAAGCAGTGGCAGGGCCAGAACGTCCCGCGCAAGGAGGACAAGCGCCTCACCCAGGGGCAGGGCGTCTTCGTCGACGACGTCAAGCGGCACGGGATGGGCTACATCCATTTCGTGCGCTCGCCCTACGCGCACGCGCACATCACGTCGATCGACGTGTCGAAGGCCGAAAAGCTGAAGGGCGTCTACGGGACGCTGACCGGCGAGGAGGTCGCGTCGCTCACCGACCCGTTCTTCCAGCTCTCGTCGCCGCCCGGCGCGCACGTGAAGGACTACGCGCTCGCCGTCGGCAAGGTGCGCTACGTCGGCGAGCCGATCGTCGCCGTCGTCGCCGAGACGCGCGAGCTCGCCCGTGACGCCTCCGAGCTCGTCGAGGTGGAGTACGAGCCGCTCGAGGCGATCGTCGACGCCCGCGTCGCGCTCGACGAGTCGAAGCCGGTCATCCACGAGGACGCAGGCTCGAACCTCATGTGGGAGGGCGTCTTCGAGTGGGGCTCGTGGGACGACGCCGTGGCCGAGGCGGACAAGGTCGTGAAGATCAGCGAGCTGCACTTCCACCGCTTCAACTCGACGCCGCTCGAGTGCGACGGCGCGGTCGTCGAGTACAACCGCGGCGTCGGGCAGTGGACGCTGTACACGAACAACCAGTTCCCCGGCTTCGCGCAGATCATGATGGGGCCGGCGATGCGCTGCGGCCTCGACAAGCTGCGGTTCGTCACGCAGGACATCGGCGGCGCGTTCGGCAACAAGATCACGTCGCACCCGCAGCTCACCGTCTGCTGCCTGCTCGCCCGCAAGCTCAACCGCGCCGTCAACTGGACGGAGTGGCGCACCGACTTCCACATGAGCATGTCGCACGGCAACGAGCGCTGGTTCCTCGACACCGAGGTCGCCGTCAAGAACGACGGCACGCTGCTCGGCTTCCGCACCAAGGCGCTCGACGACGCGGGCGCGTACCTGCGGTACGAGCCGCTCGGCGGCGTCATCTGGGCGCAGGTCACGCCGGGGATGTACAAGTGGCGCAACATCCGGCTCGAGTTCACGCAGATCGCCTCGAACAAGGCGCCGTGCTCGCCGAACCGCGGCTACTCGCGGATGCAGCACCTGTGGTTCACGGAGCGGATGATCGACATCGTCGCCAAGGAGCTCGACCTCGATCCGATCGAGATCCGCAAGCGCAACTACGTCAAGCACGAGGACATGCCGTACGAGACGCCGAACGGCTGCATCTACGACTCGGGCGACTACGCGAAGATGCTGGACGTCGCGCTCGACCTGATCGGCTGGGATCAGCTCGCGGCGAAGAAGGCGGAGGCGCAGTCGCGCGGCAAGCTCTTCGGGATCGGCATCGGCTCGACCCTCGACTCCGGCACGAACAACTTCGGTCAGTCGCGGATGATCAACCCGGAGCTGCAGTTCTCCGGCAACAACGAGGTGGCGACCGTCAAGCTCGACATCTTCGGCGAGATCGTCGTCACGCTCGGCACGACGCCGCAGGGCCAGGGCCACGAGACGACGGCCGCGCAGGTCGTCGCCGACATCCTCAACTGCGGGGTCGACGACGTGCACGTGCGCTCGGGCCACGACAGCTACTGGAACTCGCACGCTGGCTTCTCGGGCACGTATGCGAGCCAGTTCGCCGTCACCGGCCTCAGCGCGGTCAAGGGCGCGACGGAGATGCTGCGCGAGCAGATCTTCCGGCTCGCCGGCGCCGTGTTCGGCGGCGTGCCGGCGGAGGCGCTCGAGCTCGCCGACGGCGGCATCCGCATCAAGGAGAATCCGGATGCGTTCCTGCCGTTCATGGCGTGCGGCGCGATCATCAACGCGAACAACGCCGGGCTCCCCGAGGATCTCGACGTGACGCTGAACTGCCGTTACGTGTACCGGCCGCCGTTCGAGGTGCCGGACATCGAGCGCAAGTTCGGCAACCTGACGCTGACCTACGCAGCGCAGATCCACGCTGCGGCCGTCGAGATCGACCCGGAGACCGGCCACTACGAGATCGTCGACTACGCAGCCGTCGACGACTGCGGCATCCGCATCCATCCGCAGATCGTCGAAGGCCAGGTGATGGGCGCGACCGCTCATGCCCTCGGCGGCGTGATGCACGAGGTGTTCGAGTACGACGAAGAAGGGAACCTCTTGACGCCGAACTTCTACGACTACCACGTCCCGCACGCGCTCGACATGCCACCGCTCAAGACGGGCTCGATCGAGAGCCCCTCGCCGTTCACGCCGCTCGGCACGAAGGGCATGGGCGAAGGCGGCGGCGCCGGCATCCACGCAGTGTGCTCGGCGATCCAGGACGCGCTCCGCAGCAAGGGCGGGGCGATCGTCTGCGACAGCTCGAACCCGTACCGGCGCGTCTGGGAGATGCTCGAGAGCCCGGAGACCGCCGGCGCGCGCGTGCAGGTGGTCGACGCATGATCGTTCAGGGCGAGCGCACATTCGACGCACCGAGGGCGACGGTCTGGCAGGTGCTGAACGACCCGGCGGCGATGGCGGCGACGATGCCCGGCGTCGAGAGCTTCGACGTCCACGACGCAAACCGCTGGACGGCGAACGTCAAGATCCCGCTCGGTCTCGGCGGCCTGAAGATGAAGATCGACATGAACAAGACCGAGGAGCGCGAGCTCGAATTTGCCGCCATGCAGATCAAGGGGCAGGGCGTCGGTGCGATGATGAACATGGTCACCAAGTTCGACCTCAGCGACGAAGGCGCCGGCACGAAGATGAAGTGGTCGGCCGACGTGAAGATCGCCGGCCCGGTCGGCTCGATGGGGCAGCGGGTGCTCCAGCCGATCGTCAACCAGCAGGTGCAGCACGTCCTCGGCTCGCTCGACACGCAGGTGCAGGCAGCGCGCACCGCCGGCGAGAAGGGCTGAGCCAACGTGGCGGTGCCGTTTCGCATCGGCGTGATGCAGCTCACGATGGAGCCGCTCGACGAGATGCTCGCGTCGGCGCGCGCGATGGACGAGGCGGGCATGGACACGATCTGGCTCGCCGAGGCGTACCCGTGGTGGCGCAAGCACGGGATGGAGGCGCGATCGTCGACGGTCGTCTCCGCGCTGATCGCCCGTGAGACGAAGCGGCTCACCGTCGGCTGGGGGATCATCT
>JAICLU010000093.1 GCA_025925195.1 Thermoleophilia bacterium | reverse complement strand
GGCTCGGAGATGGCGACGAAGTGGTACGCGGAGCAGATCCTCGAGGCCGGCTGCGCGATGGTCAACTGCATGCCGGTGTTCATCGCGCGCGAGGACTACTGGAACAAGCGGTTCCAGGATGCCGGCGTGCCGATCATCGGCGACGACATCAAGTCGCAGGTCGGCGCGACGATCACGCACCGCGTGCTCACCTCGCTCTTCCGCGAGCGCGGCGTCCACCTCGACAAGACGATGCAGCTGAACGTCGGCGGCAACTCCGACTTCCTCAACATGCTGGAGCGCGAGCGCCTCGAGTCGAAGAAGATCTCGAAGACGAACGCCGTCACGTCGATGCTCGACTACGACCTCGGCGCGCAGAACGTCCACGTCGGCCCATCGGACTACGTGCCGTGGCTGACCGACCGCAAGTGGGCGTACATCCGCATGGAGGGCTCGTCGTTCGGCGACGTGCCGCTGAACATGGAATTGAAGCTGGAGGTGTGGGACTCGCCGAACTCGGCCGGCATCGTCATCGACGCCGTCCGGCTCGCGAAGCTCGCGCTGAACAACGGCGTCGCCGGCTCGCTCGTCGGGCCGAGCTCGTACCTCATGAAGTCGCCGCCGCAACAGATCGCCGACGACGAGGCGCACGAGCAGACGGAGGAGTACATCGAGCGCTACCGCCGTCAGGCTCCGGTCGAGGCGCCCGCTCCGACAGGCGTCTAGGGAACACCTCGCAGCCACGTGACCGTGGCGGGCTGGATGCGGGACTCGATCGAGAGCGGAATCTCGATCGGGCCCCGCTCCTGCCCGTGCGAGGCGAGCAGCGGATCGTCGCCCGGCTCGAGCACGATCGCGCAGTGGCGCCCGGGATACGCGCCCCAGACGATCACGTCGCCGCGCTGCAGCTCCGCCGCCCGCGGCAGGTGGGAGAGCAGCGTCGCCGTCCACCCCTGGCCGTCGTAGTCGAGGCCGTTCGGGTCGGGCGCGCCGGCGAGGTAGTAACAGATCGTCACAAACCCCGAGCAGTCGGTCGTCAGCGGCAGCCGGCGGGCGAGCGGCACCGGCCGGATCTCGCCGTAGTGGATCCGGGGCTCGTTCGCGATGCCCCAGCGTGCCGCAGCGACGATCTTCGCGCGAAGGGACGTCACTAGACTCGCTGACAACGATGGCACTTTCCGTCGCCCTCGTCACGCCCTTCGCCTGGTCGCAGCCGCACGACGTCAACGAGCACGTCGACGGGCTCGCTCGCGCACTGCGCGCGCGCGGCCACCAGGTGACGGTGCTGGCGCCGTCCAACCGGGCCCGCGAGCTCGCCGCCGGCCGGCGTGCGCTGCACCGCGGTATCACCGAGGATTTCGTCGCCGTCGGGCCTGCGCTGCCGAGGATCGGCGTCCCAGTCGGCGTGCGCGCGAACCTCGCGGTCGCGCTCGCCGAAGGCCGCTTCGACGTCGTGCACGGGTTCGAGCCGGGCCTACCGAGCATCTCGTATCTCGCGCTGCGCGACGCGAGCGCGCTCACGGTCGCGACGTTCCTCTCGCCGGAGCGCCTCGCGTACCCGCCTGCGCGCTCGCGGCGCGAGCGGCTGCTCGGCCGGCTCGACGCGTTGCTCGCACCGACCGACGAGATCGCGACGGCCGCCGCCGAGCGCTTCCCCGGCTCGTACGAGCTCGTGCCGCTCGGCGTCGACCTCGAGTTGCTCGCCCCGGCGGAGAAGGGGAAGACGGTCGTGCTGGAGTGGCGTCACACGGAGCGGCCGCTCCTGCGCGCTCTCGCGCGAGAGCTCTCGTCGCACCCGGACTGGGAGCTCGTGCTGCTGCGCACCCGGCCGACCTCGACGCGCCCGGTCGTGCCGCGGGCGCTCCGCGGTCGCATGCACGTCCGAACCGCGCTGGACGGCCGCGCCCGCGCCGACGTCCTTCGCTCGGCCGCGATCTTCGTTCCCGGCGAGGAGGGCAGCGCTCGCGTGCTCGCCGAGGCGCGGGCCGCGGGTGCCGCCGTCGTCGCGCCGCCCGCCGCTGCGCGCGAGCCCGAGCTCTATGCCGCAGAGACGGCGCGACTGCTCGAGGACACGGCGTTCCGCAACCGGCGCGCCGCCGAGGGGCGGAAGCTCGCCGAGCTCGACAGCTTCGACGCGCTCGCCGAGCGGGTCGAGACGATCTACGGCTCGGTAACGGGGCGGCGCCGCGTGCCGGCCCCCCGCCCGCCGCTCGAGGATCGCGAGTGGATCGTCGCCGACCTGCACATGCACACGAACTGGTCGCACGACTGCTCGATCGACGTCGGCGAGCTGATCTCGCACGCGGAATCGGAGGGCCTCGGCGCGATCGCGGTCACCGACCACAACGTCTTCGGCGGCGCGCTCGAGGCGATGGAGCGGGCGCGCACGCGCAATCTGATCGTCATTCCCGGCGAGGAGATCAAGACGGGCGGCGACGGTGAGGTGATCGGCCTCTTCCTGCAGGAGGAGATCCCGCGGGGTCTGACATTCGCCGAGACGGTCGCCGCGATCCGCGCGCAGGGCGGGCTCGTCTACGTGCCGCATCCATTCGACCGGCTGCACTCGATCCCGAGCAGCGCGACGTTGCAGCGCCACCTCGCCGAGATCGACGTGTTCGAGGTCTACAACGCGCGGCTGCTGTTCGAGGGCTACAACGACGAGGCCGTGCGTTTCGCGCGGAAGTACAACCTCATCCCCGCGGCGGGCTCGGACGCACACGTGTTGCAGGGCGTCGGAACCGGCGTGGTGCGAATGCGTCGTTTCGACGGCCCGGAGGAGTTCCTGCTCTCGCTCCGGACGGCCGAGATCTTGCGCCGGCCGAAGTCGCTGGCGTACCTGCAGGGACTGAAGTGGGTCGCCCAGGCCAAGGAACGGGTCCGCTGAGGGCGAACCCTCCGTGGGGCGTATGAACTCGACCGTGGCGACCGACGAAATCTTCGAGAAGTACCTGCAAAAGGCAATCACCGAGATCAACGCTCTCGGTGACGAGGTCGCGCACGCCGGTGCAGGGACGCGAGTGCCCGTCGTCGGCTCGGGCCACCCGCTCGCCGACATCTTCCTGCTGAAGCACACGCCGCGGCCCGCGGAACTGCAGGAGGGCGTCGCGTTCTACGGGCGCGCGGGCAACGCGCTGCTCAAGTCGCTGCAGCGCCTGCACGTCGACCCGATGGCGATCTACGGGACGAACTGCCTCAAGTTCGCGGACGGCGACGAGGACGAGTCGCGCCCCTTTCTGCTGCGCGAGCTGCACATCGTGCAGCCGAAGCTCGTCGTCGCCATGGGCGAGCCGGCGCTCGAGTTCCTGAACTCGGTCGAGTTCCCGCTGTCGCGGACGCTCGAGCCGAAGGAGGCGGAGTTGCAGAAGTTCACGCCGACGATCGACGCGCTCTTCACGCCCGACATCGACGAGTCACTGGACGAGCAGCCCGCGAAGACGCGCTTCTGGAACGCGTTCAAGCTGCTCGGCACGTGGTGGGCCGAGCTGCCGCCGTACTAGGCCGGCCACGGGTCGCCGCGTTCGTCGCGGTCGCCGCCGTCGTCGTCGCCTGGTTCCTCGTCGCGCCGCACCTGCCCTACATCGGGCACGCATGGAACGTCGCGCTCGTGGCCTTCGTCGTGCTGCCCGGCACGCTCGTGCTCGTGCTGATCGCGCTGCCGCTGTGGTCGCGGCGGCTCATCTGGCCGGCGACGCTCGTGCTGGCGCTGCTCGCATTGCTGTTCAGCGTCGTCGGCTGGGGCCTCCCGGCGAACTTTGCGAAGCTCGGGGCCGCGGTCTGCGCGGGGTGGGCGTTCCTGTCGCTCTTCGAGGCCCTCTCGTGGGTGGTGCTCGTCGCGCTGATCATCCCGTTCGTCGACATCATCTCGGTGTGGCGCGGCCCGACCCACGCCATTACCTCGAAGCACTTCAACGTCTACCTCGACGTCGCGATCGCGTTCCTCGTCCCGGCAGGGAGCGCCGCGTACCTCGGGCCGCCCGACGTCCTGTTCTATGCGCTCTTCCTCGCGGCCGCGGCGCGCTGGGGCCTGCGCGTCGGCTGGACGTGGATCGCGACGACCCTCGTGTACGGCATCACGATCGTCGTGGCGAATGCCGCCGACGTCGGCGGGCTGCCCGCGCTGCCGTTCCTGTCCTTCGGCTTCCTGCTCGCAAACGGAGACCTCATCTGGCGGCGTCTGCGTTCCTCCTGATCTCGACGTACACGGCACCCCTGGCAGACATCGAGGCGCTCGTGCCGGCGCACCGGGGGTTCCTGCAGGAGCGGTTCGCGAGCGGGCTGTTCGTCGTCTCGGGCCGACGCGTCCCGTGGACGGGCGGCGTCATCGTCGCGCAGGGCACGCGCGAGGACGTCGAGGCGGCGGTCGCCGACGACCCGTTCACCCGCGCCGGCGTCGCCGACACGGAGATCGTCGAGTTCGAGCCCTTGTTCGGGGCTATCCGCCCGTCGGCGGATTCGTCGTCGTAGGCTTCGGCTTCGTGTGCCGGCCGGGCGCCGTGCTGACCGACGTCTCGCCGAGCGAGAACGGCGCGCGGAACGATCCGACGACCGACAGGGTGATTGCCGTCGACACGGCGAACCAGCCGGCGGCCGAGTCGTAGCCGCGCAGGACCATCAGGAACCCGAGCCCGACCGCCGCGAAGCCGAGCAGCCACGCCGGGCCCTGCACCCACAGGTGGAACCGCCGCGTCGGAGCACCCACCTGGACTTTCAGGTTGGCGTCCTGCTGTATCCGGGCCGCAACCGGAGCGCTGATCTCGTTCATGTGCGCCCTCCGTACCCTGGAATTCGACGGCCCGGAGCCTACTCCGTCCGCTCGAGCAATGCCACCGCTTCGACGTGCGGCGTGTGCGGGAACATGTCGACCGGCCGAACACGCAGCAGCTCGTAGCCGTACTCCTCGCGCAGCGCCTTCACATCCGACGCGAGCGTCGTCGGGTTGCACGAGACGTAGACGATCCGCGGCGCGCCGATTGCGCCAAGCCGGCGGAGCGCCTTGCCGGCGAGCCCGGCGCGCGGCGGGTCGACGACGACGACGTCGGGCGCGCCGGAGCGGTCGAGCAGCTCGTCCACGACCTCCCCGACGTTGCCTGCGAAGAACGCGGCGTTCGTGATGCCGTTCAGCTCGGCGTTCTCGAGCGCACACGCCACCGACTCCTCCGAGACCTCGATGCCCCACACGGTCAGCGCGTCGCGCGCCATCGACAGGCCGATCGTGCCGATGCCGCAGTACAGGTCCCATACCGTCTGGTCGCCGGTCAGCTGCGCCGCCTCCCGCGCCAGCCCGTACAGCGTGTCAGCCATCCACGTGTTCGTCTGCAGGAACGCGTTCGGGCGGACGCGGAAGCGGAGACCCGAGAGCTCCTCCTCGATCCACGGCTCGCCCCAGAGGAGCTCCGTCGGCAGGTTCGTCACCTCGGCGGGCCGGTCGTTCACCGACCAGTGGATCGACGCGACCTCGGGGAACCTCCGCAGGACGTCGACGAGGTAGCCGCGTTCGAAGCGCTCGCCCGGCGCCGTCACGAGCTGGACGAGCGTCTGCCCCGTGTTGCGACCCTCGCGGACGACGAGGTGGCGGAGGTACCCCGTGTTGTCCTCCTGGTTGTACGCGTCGAGGCCCTCCTCGCGCGCCCAGTCGCGGATCGCCTCGCGGATGCCGTTGCCGAGGTCGGTCGTCAGCCAGCACTTCTGGATGTCGAGCACCTCGTCCCAGCGGCCCGCCTTGTGGAAGCCGAGCGCGGGGCCCGACGGCGTCGCCGTGAACGAGTACTCCATCTTGTTGCGGTAGTGGAAGACCTCGGGCGCGCACGGGACGATCTCGTCGAGCGGCGGGTCGGCGATGCCGGCGATGCGCTGGAACGCGTCGCGCACCCAGCCCTGCTTCTGCGCGAGCTGGGACTCGTACGCGAGATCCTGGAACCGGCAGCCGCCGCACGCGGGGTAGTGCTGACAGGGCGCGTCGACGTGCTGCGGGCCGCGCTCGAGCACCTCGAGCGCCAGCGCCTCCGCGTGGCTCCGCTTCACCTTCGTGACGCGCGCGCGGACGCGGTCGCCGGGCAGGCCGCGCCGGACGAAGACCACGAACCCGTCCGTCCGCGCGACACCGTTGCCGCCGTACGCGAGCGACTCGACGTCGAGGTCGAGGAGCTCGTCCTTCTTCACGGGCGCCGCCATCGCGGGCGCCTAGGAGAGGCCGGTGACGTAGACCGTGCGGTCGCGCGGCCCGTCGTACTCGCAGAAGTAGATCCCCTGGTACCTGCCGAGTGCGAGCTTCCCGTCCCGGAGCGGGATCAGCACCTGCGACCCCGTCAGCGTCGCGCGCACGTGCGACGGCGCATTCGGCCCGTCCGGATCCTCGGTGTGCTTCCACTGCCAGTCCTCGTGCACCACGTGCTCGAGCGCGCTCTCGATGTCCTCGCCGACGAGCGGGTCGGCGCCTTCGTTGATCGTCACGCCGGCGGTCGTGTGCGGAACGTAGACGAGCGCCGCGTTCGCGCCGCCGGCGTCGGCGAGCGCCGACTGGACTTGCTTCGTGATGTCGACGAGCTGCGTCTTGCGCTCGGTCTTGAGGGCGATCTCCTGCACAGCGGGGAGTATCCTAGGCCGCGCCGTGGCGACCCCGCTGAGTCAACGTGAGCTGGACGCGCTGCGCGACGACGCGGATCGCTTCATCGCGGAGCTGGACGAGGAGGCGTACCTCCACTTCTCGGGCCAGAAGGAGACGTACGACCTCGCGCCGATCTACGAGCGGCACGAAGAGTTGACCCGGCTCGACACCGCGCTCTCGCTCGGTGCGACCGTCGAGGGCGGCGGGAGCAACGTCCGCGAGCTCTGGAAGTTCGCCTCCGAGGGCTACCTCGGGAACTTCGTGAGCGACGAGGAGGAGAAGGCCGCCGAGGCGGAGACGCGCCCCGTCGAGGTCGGCGGCGAGCAGATTCCGTACCGCGACCTGCGCGGGCGCATCATGAACGAGGACGACGGCGCGATCCGGGAGCGGCTCGAGCTCGCACGCAACGACGCGACCGAGGAGCACATGAACCCGCTCTACCTTCGCAAGGCCGAGGTCGTGCACCGTGAAACCGAACGGCTGGGAGCGGCGAACTATCTCGAGCTGTACCGGCAGTTCGGCTTCCCCCTCGACGATCTCGCGGAGCAGTGCCGCGCATTCCTCGACGAGACCGAGCGGTTGTGGGACGAGGCGGGCGACCGCTTCTTTCGCTCGCGCGTCGGCATCGGGCTCGGTGACGTGCAGCGCTGGGACGTGGCGCGTGCGTTCCGCGGCGCCACGTGGGACAAGGCGTTCCCCGGCGACCGCATGGTGCCTGCGCTCGAGCAGACGCTCGCCGAGCTCGGCATCGACCTCCGGTCGCAGCAGAACGTGCGACTCGATCTCGAGGACCGCCCGAACAAGACGCCGCGCGCGTTCTGCGTCGGCATCGAGATCCCGCAGAACGTCGTGCTCGTCATCAAGCCACAGGGGGGCCCGGACGACTGGCATTCGCTGTTCCACGAGGCGGGCCATACCGAGCACTTCGCGCACACGTCGCCGTCGCTCTCCGTCGAGGAGCGGCGGCTCGGCGACAACGCGGTCACCGAAGGCTGGGCGTTCCTCATGGAGCACCTGGTCGTCGACCCGGCGTGGCTCAACCGCAGGCTCGACTTCCCCCGGCCGCACGAGTTCGTCGCCGAGGGCGCCGCGCAGCTGCTCTGGCTCACGCGGCGGTACTGCGCGAAGCTGATCTACGAGGTCGAGTTCCACGCTGCCGAGGACAAGACCGCGATGCGCGGACGGTACGTCGAGCTGCTGACCGACGCGGTGAAGGTGGCGCCGAGCGACACGGACTACCTGGGCGACATCGACGACGGGTTCTACGCCTCGCAGTACCTCCGCGCGTGGGCGTTCGAGGCGCAGCTCCGGGCCTACCTCCGCGAGACGTTCGGCAACGCGTGGTTCACGCGTCGCGACGCCGGCGGACTGCTCCGCGAGCTCTGGTCGGAGGGGCAGAAGCCGAACGCCGACGAGATCCTCGAGGACGTGACCGGGCAGCGGATCGAGCTTGCCGCCGTCGCCGAGCGAATCGGGGAAGCGGTGGCGGCCGCCTGAGCGGCCGCCACATCGCTCGTTACTTCCGCTCTGCCGAGCCCTCGATCGTCTGGGGCTCGGCGGCGCCGCCGCCGACGCCGATCTGAATCTTCCGCGGCTTGGGCTGCTGCGGCTTCGCGACGTGCAGCTCGAGGACGCCGTTCGCGTACTCGGCGCGGACGGACTCCTCGGTGACGCCCTGCGGCAGCGCGATCGTGCGCGTGAAGGTGCCGAACCGGCGCTCGAAGCGGAAGTAGCGGCCGTCCTCGACCTTCTGCTCGCGCTCGCGCTCGGCCGTCACGGTGAGCGTCGAATCGTCCAGCTCGACCGAGATCTTCGCCTCGGGGATGCCGGGCAGGTCGAACGCGTACACGAGCTCGTCCTCGGTCTCCCAGACGTCTGCGACGGGGACCCAGCTCTGGCTCGTCCGCCCGTTGCCCTCGAGCAGCCCGTTCATGAAGCGGCTCATCTCGTTGTGGAGCGAGGTGACCTCGCTGAACGGAGCCCAGCGAACCATGGTTGCCATCGTTGCCTCCTTGCGACGTTCACGTACCTGACTGCAACGCCAGGATAAAACCTCAGTCGATCATTGTCAAGACGAGTTTCGTCGTAAACTGCCGCGGTGTTCGTCCCGCTTCGCGACGACCCGCCGACCCGGCGGTTCCCGGTGGTCACGATCGGCCTGATCGTCGCGAACGCGATCGTCTGGTTCTGGGAGCTCGGCGGCCGCGGCGTCGACTACCACGTGCTCCGGGACGGCTACTACCCGTGCACCGTCGAGGGCCCCTGCCACGTGCCGGCCCCGCCCCACCCGCTGCCGGCGTGGGAGGGCACGTTCTCGGCGATGTTCATGCACGCGAGCTGGGAGCACATCGTCGGGAACATGCTGTTCCTCTGGATCTTCGGGAACAACATCGAGGACGCGCTCGGCCGGGCCCGCTTCCTCGTCTGGTACCTCGCCGCCGGCGTCGTGGCGATGGCGGCTCAGACCGCTGCGACGCTCCTCGCGGGCACGCCGGGCGACGCGAGCATCCCGAACGTCGGCGCGAGCGGCGCGATCGCCGGCGTGCTGGGCGCGTACCTCGTGCTCTACCCCCGCGCCCGGGTGCTCACCTTCATCTTCGTCGGGATCCCCCTGATCAGGAACATCCGGGCGTTCTGGTTCCTCGGCGTCTGGATCGCGCTGCAGATCTGGACCGGCGGCCTGTCGCTCCTCCATCCGCAGAACGGGAACGGCGTCGCGTTCTTCGCCCACATCGGCGGCTTCGCCTTCGGCCTGGCGACGGTGCTCCTCGTCCGGCGGCGCCCGCCCCTGCGCCCGGCCCACTGGTGACGTTCGAGGAGCACGTGGCGCGGGCGGTCGAGTCGCTGCCGGCAGAGCTGCGCGAGGCAATCGTCAACGTCGAGATCTCGGTCGAGGACGAGCACCCGGACGATCCCGACCTGTTCGGCCTCTACGAGGGCGTGCCGCTCCCCGAGCGAGGCGACTGGGCGGGCGCGCTACCCGACCGGATCCGGGTCTTCCGCAAGCCGCTCGTCGAGTCGTTTCCCGAGCCGCGCGAGCTGGAGGAGGAGATCCGGATCACCGTCCTGCACGAGCTCGCGCACTACTTCGGGCTCGACGAGGACCGGCTCGACGACCTCGGGTATTCCTGAGGAATGCCGGCGTCATGGCCGGCGTTTCTAGGTGTATGAGAACGATGGATGCGATCCACCAGGAGATCGAGATCCTGAGCGAGGAGCGGTCCGAGCTCTGGCATCGCCTCTCCGCCGAGTACGACCCGGCGATCAAGGAAGACATTCGCCGGCTGGACGAGAAGCTCGACGCCCTCTGGGACGAGCACCGCGCCCTCCGCGCACGCGTGCGCTTCGGCGAGCGCGACAAGATCGTCGCGCGGGCCCGCGTCGAAGAACGTCTCGAACGCGCCGCATAGCGCTTCGGCGCCCGTCGACTCCCCTGCACAACGATCCCCTGTGCGGGGGATCGACGGGCGCCCCCTCCGGGCAGATGCTTTGGGGCGACCGCTGCGGCACGTCGTCGGGAAGGAGTGCCGCGTGGCTTCGATCCAGCTGTCTGTCTCGTCCTTCGCCGAGCGCGAGCTCGAGCTGTCCGCCCGCGAGGCGGAGCTGAGCCGTCGCGAGGCTGCGCTGCGCCGCTCCGAGCAGGACGACGCCGAGCTCCTCGGCGCACTTGCCGCCCGGGAAGCAGACGTCGAGCGCCGCGAACGGCAGGTCGAACAGTCGCGCGAGGCACTCGAGACGCAGCGCGCGCGCCTGGAAGACGTGCGCCGGGAATACGAGTCGCGGCGCGCGCTCCTGACGGCGCGGACCCGCGAGCTCGATGCCGAGCGAGACCGCCTGCGAACGACACAGGCGCAGCTCGTGACGCAGAGCATGCAGCTCGACGAGCGTGAGCGGGCGGTGGCGTCCGCCGACGCAGCAGGGACCATGGTAGAGCCCCCGCAGCGACCGGCGCCGCCCGCTCCGGCCCGTGACGACTCGGCGTGGTGGGCGAAGCAGCTCGGAACGCCGCCGCTCGAAGCCGCCTGACCGGATCTCTACACTTGGGGTGCTGACGGGGCGTTAGCTCAGCTGGGAGAGCGCCGCCTTTGCAAGGCGGAGGTCATCGGTTCGATCCCGATACGCTCCACTTT
>JAICLU010000132.1 GCA_025925195.1 Thermoleophilia bacterium | reverse complement strand
GTGCACGCGCGCTTCAGGCTGCCGTCGTCGCCGCGGTGAACGCGCGCCGTGTGCCACCGCGGTTCCAGGAATCGCTCTCGAGCGCCGTCAACGACCTCGCGTCGCGGATCGCATGCGTCGCGCCCACGCCGCCCACCCCGGCACCGGCACCTGCCCACGGGAAGCCGGCGGGCCACGGACCTCGTCATGCTCCTGGACACGGGCACGGACACGGACACGGCCACGGGAAGCACGGATGATCGCGGGCCGCTACGAGGAGCTCGAGGACGGGCTCGCACACGACACGGAGCTCGGCCGCACGGTCCGCCTGCGCTGGCTCGACTCGCCCGACGAGGTCGACGACCCGCGCCTCTCGCACCCGAACGTCGTGCGCGTCTTCGACCTCGGCGAGCACGAGGGACGGCGGTTCGCCGCGATCGAGCACGTCCACGGATTGCCGCTCGCGCTCGTCGCGCCCCTCCCGGTCGAGGACGCGGTCGTGCTCGGCCTGCAGGCGTGTCGCGCCCTGGCCGCCGCGCACGACCTCGGGCTCGTGCACGCGGGTGAGATCGTCGTCCGCCAGGACGGCGTGCCGAAGCTCTCCGGCTTCAGGCGCGGCCTGCCCGGACCCGACGTGCAGGCGCTCGCAGCGGCGCTGAACGACGCGGCGCCCGGGCTGCCCCCACTTGCCGCGGACACCACGACTGCGCTCGCGCTCGAGCTCGAACGGGCCCGCCCGGCCAACGCTGCGCCGACCGTCCCGATCGCAACCGTGCCGAGCCCGACCGTGCCGAGCCCGACCGTGCCGATCGCTCCCGTGCGGTCGCGCCGGCGCTCGCCCCTGCCGATCGTCCCGCTGCTCCTCGGGCTCGCCGTGCTGGCGGTCGCGATCGGCCTGATCGCCGCGTTCGCACACAGTGGCGCCCAAAACAGCGGCGGCCAGACGCCCCGTCAGGTCGCGCCGGTGCAGCCGGTGCCGCGCGGCGCGACCGCCGAGCAGCAGGCGAAGAACCTCGCCGCGTGGCTCAGTCGATACTCGCGCTGACGGCCGAAGCCGCGGCGGCCCGCTCGGCCCGCTCCGCGCGCTCGTCCTCGTACAGGTGGATGCCCTCACGGGCGAGCGCAAGCTGGACATCCTCGCGCGCCTTGTAGATCCGCCACTTGACGGTTGCGAGCGTGACCTCGAGCGAATCTGCGATCTCGGTGTACGAGAGACCGACGATGTCACGCAGCAGCAGCGCCATCTTCAGGTCGACGTTGAGGTTCTCGACGGCGCGCCAGACGGCGTCGATCGCCTCGAGCCGCTCGAACGGTGCGTCGACGACCTCCAGCTGCGGCGCGTCCTCGATGTCGACGACCGCGCGCGGACGCCGCTCGACGGCGCGCAGCTCGTCGAGGACGCGGTTCTTCGTCACCTGGAACAGCCACGTGGTGAACTTCGATCGCAGCGAGAACTTCGGCAGCCCCTGGAAGACGCGCAGGAAGACTTCCTGTGTCAGATCCTCCGCGAGCGACCGGTCGCCCACCAGGCGCAGGACGTAGTTGAAGACAGGCACCTGGTACGTGCGCACGATCAGAGAGAACGCGCGCTCGTCGCCACGTTGAGCCTTCCGCAGGACTGAGTAGTCAGGCTGGGGCAGTGACAAGTCGCACCATCATATCCGGGTTTCGAGCGATTTCCCGCTCATTTGTAATGGCTGGGCAAAACCGAGGAGCGCGAGCACGGTCGGGGCGACGTCCGAAAGCTCGCCGTCGTCGCGCAACGCGGCGCCGGAATCCGTGAGGATCGCCGGCACCGGGTTCGTCGTGTGCGCCGTGTGCGGGCTCACCCCGTCCGCCTCGAGCATCTGCTCCGCATTGCCGTGGTCGGCGATGATCAACGCGACGCCGCCGGCCTCGTGCGTCGCGTCGACGACCCGGCCGAGGCACCGGTCGGCCGTCTCGACCGCGGTCACCACCGCAGGGATGACGCCGGTGTGACCGACCATGTCCGGGTTCGCGAAGTTGACGACCGCGAACGCGTAGCCGTCGCCGATCCGCTCGACGAATTCGTCCGCGAGCCGGTCGGCCGACATCTCCGGCTTCAGGTCGTAGCTCGCGACGTCACGCGGTGACGGGACGAGGACGCGATCCTCACCGACATGGTCGGCCTCGTCACCGCCGTTGAAGAAGTACGTGACGTGGGCGTACTTCTCGGTCTCCGCCGCGTGCAGCTGGCGAGCGCCGTGCTCCTGCAAGACGTCGGCGAGAACCTGATCCACGGTCTGCTCCGGGAAGGCGATGGGAAAGTCGAAATCCTCCCGGTACTTCGTCAGCGTCGTCAGATCGGTTTGCAGCTCGCCGAGCTTCTCGCTCAGCTGGCGCGCCCGGTCGGGCCTGAAGTTGAAGAAGATCGCCGCGTCCGTCTGCGGGTTCAGCCGCGGGCGGCCGTCGATCACGACCGGAACGATGAACTCGTCGGTCACGCCGGCGTCGTAGCTCGCCTGGACGGCGTGTAGCGGATCGTCGTCGTGCTCGCCCGTCCCGGCCACGATCGCGTCGAGCGCGAGCTGCGTGCGGTCCCACCGCTTGTCCCTGTCCATCGCGTAGTAGCGGCCGGCGACGGTTGCGATGCGGTCGAGCGGCAGCTCTGCGAGGTCACGGATCGCTGCGTTCGGCGAGACGTCGCGCCCGTCGGTGAACGCGTGGATCCACGTCCGCTCAGGAGCGAACCGCAGCAGCGCCTGCACGTGGTCGATGTGCGAGTGGACGCCGCCGTGCGAGACGAGCCCGAGCAGGTGGACGTTCTGGGCGCGCTCGAAGACGGACTTCAGCACCGGGTTCTCGAGGATGCTGCCGTCGGCGACCGCTCGGTTCACACGCTGCAGGTCCTGGTCGAGGATCCGGCCGGAGCCGATCGTCAGGTGCCCGACCTCGGAGTTGCCCATCTGCCCGGTGGGCAGGCCGACCGCTTCGCCCGACGCGGCGAGCGTCGTGTGCGGAAACGTCCGCCACAGCCGGTCGAAGACCGGCGTCTTGGCGAGCTCGATCGCGTTCCCGGGGCCGGGCGGCGCGATCCCCCAGCCGTCGAGGATGACGAGCGTTACGAGCGGATGGACGCCGCGGTCCGGCAAATCGCCACGAAGCTTTCGATGTCGAGTGACGCGCCGCCGACGAGCGCCCCGTCGACGGACGGCTGCGAGAGCAGCTCCTCCGCATTCTCCGGCTTGACGGAGCCGCCGTACAGGACGGGCGCGTCGAGGAGCGACTTGACGAACGCGTGCGATGCCTCAGCGGTTTGCGGCGTCGCGGTCTTGCCGGTGCCGATCGCCCAGACCGGCTCGTATGCGAGCACGAGACGCTCGTGCTCGCCGCAGGCGTCGCGGATCGCCTCGACCTGGATCCGGAGGACGGTCTCGGTGTCGTTCGACTCCCGTTCCTCCCACGTCTCGCCGACGCACGCGATCACATTGAGCCCGGCGTCGAGCGCCGCCCGTGCGCGACGCGCGACGGTCGTGTCGGTCTCGCCGAAATACTGCCGCCGCTCCGAGTGGCCGACGATCGCTCCGTGGACTCCGAGCGCCTGCAGCATGGGCACCGAGATCTCGCCGGTGAACGCGCCCTCTGGCTCCCAGTGGACGCTCTGCGCGTACGTCGTGAGGCCCGCGTCGACGCAGGCCGCGAGCCGCGTGTACGGCGGGGCGACGACGTGCTCGAGATCGCCGAGCGCCGTGCGCAGCGCCTGCGGGTCCGGGCCCTCGAACATCTTCCAGTTACCGGCGACCATGCTCATGAGGGAATGACCGCCACCCCGGGCAGTTCCTTTCCTTCCAGGAGCTCGAGCGACGCACCGCCGCCGGTCGACACCCACGACACGCGATCGGCGAGACCGGACTCGTTGAGCGCGCGCACCGAGTCGGCGCCGCCGACGACCGAGAATGCGACCTCGTTGGCTGCAACGGCCTCTGCCACCGCGGCCGTCCCCGCCGCGAACGCCGGCCATTCGAAAACCCCCATCGGGCCGTTCCAGAAGATCGTCCGCGCGTCGCGCAGCTTCGCGGCGAACCGCTCGCGCGTCTCGGGGCCGATGTCGAGCCCGAGCCAGGCGTACGGCAGGTCGTCGACGGCGAAGACACCGGATTCGGCGTCGGCTGCGAACTCGGCCGCGCCGACGACGTCGGACGGGAGCTCGACGTCGAAGTCGAGCGGGTTCTGCACGCGCAGCTGCTCGGCCATCTTCCCGCCGATCAGGACCGTGTCGGCCCGTCCGCCGAGGTTCTGCAGGACGCCGAGCTTGTCGTCGACCTTGGCGCCGCCGCTGATCAGCACGAACGGGCGCTCGACGTCGCCGAGCAGCTTGCCGAGGTGCTCGAGCTCTGCGAGCAGGAGCAGCCCGGCGTAGGCGGGCAGCAGGCGGGCGACCGCCTCGGTCGAGCTGTGTGCACGGTGCGCGGAGCCGAACGCGTCGTTGACGTAGACGTCGCAGCCCTCGGCGAGCTCCCGCGCGAACCCCTCGTCGTTCTTCGTCTCCCCCGGGTTGAACCGGGTGTTCTCGAGCACGTGGACGCGGTCGTCGCCGACAAGCTCGCGCACGCGCTCGGCGACCGGCGCCATCGCGTACGCGTCTCGGTCCTCGGCGGTCTTCGGGCGGCCGAGGTGCGAGCAGACCCGCACCTCGGTCGCGCCGTTGTCGAGCAGGAGCCGCAAGGTCGGCAGCGACGCCCGGATCCGCGTGTCGTCCGCAACGGCGCCGCCCTGGAGCGGCACGTTCAGGTCGGCGCGAACGAGAACGACCTTCCCCGCGACGTCCGCGTCGCGGACGGAACGGGGCAGGCGCATCAGGCCGCGACCGCGGCCGGCATCGTCTCCGCGATCTTCGCCACGAGGTCGACGAGCCGGCAGCTGTAGCCCCACTCGTTGTCGTACCAGCCGAAGACCTTGACGAGGTTCCCGTTCACCATCGTCAGCTCGCTGTCGAAGATCGACGAGTACGACGAGTGGACGATGTCGGTGGAGACGATGGGCTCGTCCGTGTACTGGAGGATCCCCTCGAGGCTGCCGGTGTCGGCCTTCGAGCGGAAGAGCTCGTTGACGGCGTCGGCGCTCGTCTCCTTGCCGACCTGCACGACGAGGTCGACGATCGAGCCGGTCGGGACCGGTGCGCGCATCGACATGCCGTCGACCTTGCCCTTGAGATCGGGCAGCACGAGCCCGATGGCGCGGGCGGCACCGGTCGACGTCGGGATGAGGTTGATCGCGGCGGCGCGCGCGCGGCGCAGGTCGGGGTGCGGCAGGTCGAGGGTGCGCTGGTCATTCGTGTAGGCGTGGATCGTCGTCATGAACCCGCGCTCGATCGTGTACGCCTCGTGCAGGATCATCGCGAGCGGTGCGACGCAGTTGGTCGTGCACGACGCGTTCGAGATGATGTTGTGCAGCTCGGGGTCGTAGTCGCTGCCGTTGACGCCGAGGACGAGCGTGATGTCCGGGTCGGTAGCCGGAGCAGAGATGACGACCTTCTTCGCGCCCGCCTCGAGGTGCTTCTCCGCGTCGGCGCGCTTCGTGAACAGGCCGGTCGACTCGATCGCGACGTCGACGCCGAGCTCGCCCCAGGGCAGTTGCGCGGGGTCGCGTTCGGACACGAACTGGATCGTGTGGTCGCCGGCGCGGATGAAGCCGTCGCCCGCCTCGACGTCGAGCGCGAGCGTGCCGAGCACGGAGTCGTGCTTGAGCAGGTGGGCCATCGTCTTCGTGTCGCCGATGTCGTTGGCCGCGACGAGCTCGAAATCGCCGCCGCGATCGAGGTACGCCCGGAAGAAGTTGCGGCCGATCCGGCCGAAGCCGTTGATCCCGACCTTGATCTTCGCCATTGCTGTAAGAGCCTTTCCGTCGAAAACGCGTCTCTAGGACTCTAATCGCGCCCACGCCGCCGCGCCCGACATAGCGGGCGCGGCCAACCCAGGCCACGCGCTGGCGTCAGGCCCGTTCCCAACCCGCGAGCGGAAAGCGCAGCGCAGCGGAGCGGGCGAAGCGGCAACGAAGGGCGGGCGGACCGGGAAGCTCCGAGGACGACCCTCCCGGCCCTTTCCTGTGCCCGATAGCTCGCCGGCAGACGGGGTCTGAATCCGCCGACGGACGAGCACAGCACCCGCCCGTTGCCGAGTATGACGACGTGGCGGCCGCGGAGCTAGACGAGTTGCAATTCCTATTCGGCGAGCTCGACGAGGCGCCGTAACCGCCGGTAGGCGGACGCCTTCGTCAGGTTCGAGCGGCGGGCGAGCTCGGCGGTCGATGCCGTGGGCAACCGAAGGCGCAGCTCGGCGAGCTCACGGAGGTCACCCGGCAGGCTGTCGAGGTCGAGCGACCGCAGCGCGTCGATCTGAACCCGTGCGGCGCGGCTCGTGCGGACGAGGTTGGCGTGGTCGGCATTGGCGAGCCGGTTGGCGTCGCCGCGGATCGCGGACAGGACCGAGCTCTCCTCGAGCGCGAGGACGGTGTCGGTCGCCCCGGCCGCCGTCAGCAGCTCCTCGATCGGCTCGATCCCCTTTGCGTAGGCGACCGCGTGGCTGCGGCGCTCGAGGACGCGCAGCTCGGCTCCCTCGCGCGCCGCGACGGCCGCGACGAACCGCGCGCCTTCGGGCTCCGCGGCGCGGATCTCGAGATGCGGGTCGCGCGGCCCGCTCAGCGACCCGGCGCCGAGCAGGGCACCGCGGAGGTAGGCGCCGCGACAGCAGCGGCGCGACAACACCCGGCCCGGCGGGTGCTCGACCGGCCGGTGCGACGAGTCGAGGACGCCGGCGCGGTGCAGCACCTCATAGGCGTGCGGTGTCCCCTCGACGTGCAGCTGGAAGCGGGTCGCGCGGTCGAACGCGTGCTGCTGGTACGTCCGGATCTCCGAGTCGACCTCGAAGGCGCGGAGGAGCGCGAACCCGCGACGGGCGACCGCGGAGCTCGCGAGGTCGAGGTGAACCGCCACCTCGCCGCGTCCGCGCAGATGGACGCTGCCTGCGACATGGAAGAGCCCGGAGAGCTCGGCGAGCCGATCGCAATCCGACTCGGGCGCGATCGACGCGAGCTCCTGGCGCAGCTCCTCAGACAGCACCTTCGAGCTCCAGCAGTCGACGCTTGTACGCGAGGCCGTGCGAGCCGTACGAGCCGAGCCCGCCCGCCGACACGACACGGTGGCACGGGACGAAGAGGCCGAGCCGGTTGCGCGCGCAGAACGAGCCGGCGGCCCGTGCCGCTCCCGGCGCACCGGCAAGAGCGGCGAGCTCGCCGTACGTCACGACCTCGCCCCGAGGCACGCTCCGCAGCGCGTGCGCGCACCGCTCGAGGAAGGGCGTCTCGTACTCGAGGTCAACGGGCACGTCCGAGAGGTCGACCGGCTCGCCCGCGAAGTAGGCGTGGAGCAAGGCGACAACCGGCGCCTGGATGGACCCACGGGCTTGAGCTCGACGTGCCGTCGGCAGCTCGTGCCAGACGACCACGTCGCCGTCGAGCCACAGCTCCCCCGTGCCCCAGCCATCGGCCTCGTAGGCGACCCGCGTCACGGCCATCGAACGTCAGTCTAGGATCGTCCGACATGAGCGCCCACGGAATCTTCCGCGTCCCGGAGCCGCACAACGAGCCGGTGCGGAGCTACGC
>JAICLU010000052.1 GCA_025925195.1 Thermoleophilia bacterium | reverse complement strand
GATTCGGCGCCGCCCACGCGCTCGACGTCTACTGGCTCGAGACGTACGGCGGCGGCGTCTTCGTTCCGTTCCTCGACGGGACAGGCGGCGTCGAGACGTACGGCGCGGGTCGGTACGTGCTCGACACGGTGAAGGGCGCCGACCTCGGCGGCAGCGACGACGCGCTGATCCTCGACTTCAACTTCGCCTACAACCCCTCGTGCGCGTGGGACGACCGCTGGGCATGCCCGCTGACCCCGCCGGCCAACCGCCTGCCGTTCCGGATCCCGGCGGGCGAGCTGACGCCGGGCCGCCCGCTCGCCTAGCTCTAGGGGAGGTCGCGCGCGCCCGAGCCGATGTAGACCTGCGCGGGGCGCGTGATCTTGAAGTCCCCCGACATCAGCTCGTCGTAATGGCACAGCCAGCCGACGGTCCTCGCGACGGCGAACAGCACCGTGAACGCTGCCGGCTCGAACCCGATCGCGCGGTACGCGATGCCCGAGTAGAAGTCGACATTCGGATAGAGCTTGCGCGAGACGAAGTACTCGTCCTCGAGCGCGATCCGCTCGAGCTCCTGCGCGATCGCGAGCAGTGGATTCTCCCCCGCCACCGCGAGCACCTCGTCGACCACGCCCTTGATGACGGTCGCCCGCGGGTCGTAGTTCTTGTAGACGCGATGCCCGAAGCCGTAGAGCAGCACCTCGTGCTTCTTCACGCGCTCGATGTAGTCGGCCACGTTGTCGAGCGATCCGATCTCGGTGAGCATCCGCAGCACCGCCTCGTTCGCGCCGCCGTGCAGCGGGCCGTACAGGGCGGCGGCCGCGCCGCAGAGCGACGAATACATGTCGGTCTCGGCGGAACCGATCGCGCGCATCGCGTTCGTGCCCGCGTTGAGCTCATGATCGGCATGCAGGACGAACAGCACGTCGAGCGCCTTTCCGAAGACGTCGAGGGCCTCGTCGCCGCGCGACGTGTCGACGGCCCCCCCGCACGCGCGCACGAACCGGCGGGCGTACGTGTCGCCGTCGGCCTGTCCAGACTTCACACCGGCGTGCCGTGCGATCGCCTGCGCGCCCAGCTCGAGCGTCTCGGCGAGGACGATCGGGAAGAACTGCTTCCGCATCTCGCCGTTCTTCACGTCCTTCGCCTCCGGATGCGATGCGCCGAGCGCCGCAAAGCCGGCGATGAGGATCGCCATCGGGTGCGACCCCTCGGGGAACGACTGGACGACCGCTGCGATCCGATCGCGGTCGACCTCGGCGCCGAACACGGCGTCGCGCAGCGCATCGTCCTTCTGCAGCTCGCCGTCGTGCAGGAGCGCCGCGACCTGCAGGAAGTGCATCTGCTCCGCGACCTGCTCGATCGGGTAGCCCCGATAGCGGAGGATCCCGGCCTCGCCGTCGATGTACGTGATCGCACTGCGCGCCGTCGCCGTCGCCAGCAGCGGCTGGTCGTACGAGAGCACGCCCTGCGCCTTCAGCTCGGAGCCGTTGAACGCCCCGTGCTCGTCGACCTCGATCTCGATCGTCTTCCTGGCCACGTCAGACCGCCTGCAGCGAGCGGGGCGCAGGGCCGACATAGGTTGCGGACGGGCGGACGAGCACGCCGAGCCGCTTCTGCTCGAGGATGTGCGCCGACCAGCCGGCGGTGCGCGAGCACGCGAACATCGCGGGCGCGAGCGCCGGCGGCACCTCGGCGACGTCGAGGACGACGGCCGACCAGTACTCGACGTTCGTCCACGAGTGACCGGGGCTCTTCTTCGCGATCGCCTCGTGCGCGACCTGCTCGAGCTCTTCCGCCACCGCGACACGGGGCGACCCGAGCTCCTTCGCGACCTGCTTGAGCACGCGCGAGCGCGGATCCTCGGCGCGGTAGACGCGATGCCCGAAGCCCATGATTCGCTCCCCGCGCGCGAGCGCCTCGGCGACCCACTTCTCGGCGTCGCCGCTCTCGGCGACGGCATCGAGCATCGGCAGGACCCGCGCGGGCGCGCCGCCGTGCAGCGGGCCGCTCAACGCACCGACCGCGGCCGACAGCGCCGCGGCTGCATCTGCCCCGGTCGAGGCGACGATACGGCCGGTGAACGTCGACGCGTTGAGGCCGTGCTCTGCGGTGCAGATCCAGTACGTGTCGATCGCGCGGGCGTGCTTCTCGTTCGTCTCGCCGCGCCAGGCGAGCAGGAAGCGCTCGGCCGCCGTCCGCCCCTGGGTGACCGTCTCCTCCGGCACCGGCGGCAGGTCGGCGCCGCGCGCCGACTGCGCGACGATCGAGAGCGCCGCCGCGGACAGGCGCCTCAGATCCTCCTTCGCCTGCTCGTCGTCGATGTCGATGAACTGGCCGAGGCTCCACTTGCCGCCGAAGCTCGCGAGCGCCGTCTGAAGGTCGCCGATGTAGTGACCCGTGCGCAGCTCGAGATCCTCGTGTGCAGCCGGCAGCCCCGGCTCGAACGACTCGTCGACGAGGAGGCCCCAGACCTGCTCGAACGGGACGTTCCCGACGAGCTCCTCGATGTTGACGCCGCGGTACCGGAGCTCCCCGCCCTCCTTGTCCGGCTCGGCGATCTCCGTCTCGAAGGCGACGACGCCCGCGAGACCAGGACTGAATTCGGTCATGTGCTCAACTCCTCCAGATCTATCTCGAGTCCCATGTTCCGCTCTCGCGCGGCCTGCAACACGAGTGCCGCTGCGGCGAGGTCCTGGACGGCGACGCCGACGGACTTGTACAGCGTAATTTCGGCGGGGCTCTCTCTGCCGGGCCTGCCGCGCGCGACGAGCTCCCCGAGCTCGACGGCGCGCTCCGGATCGACCCCGGCGAGCTCGACGGCGCCTGCCGGCGGCGGGGCGAACGACGAGTCGCGCAGCTCGACGCAGATCACGTCTGCGCGCTCGACGATCGCCGGGTCGAGCTCCGAGCCGGGCGGGTGGTACCCGACGGAGCTGACGTGTGCGCCCTCCGCGAGCCATTCGGCACGAACGACCGGCTCCCCGGCGGCCGTCGTCGCCGCGACGACGTCGGCGCCGCGAACCGCGTCCTCGAACTCGCCGCGGCCGGCGACGCGGATCTCGCGAAAGTCGCGGACGCGTCCGAACATCTCCACCGCCGCGCGCGACTGGACGCCCGTGCCGAGGACGGCGAGCGTCGACGCATCCTCGCGCGCCAGCAGCTTCGTCGCGAGTGCCGCGGCCGCCGCGGTGCGCATCGCGGTGATGTAGCCGCCGTCGAGGAGCGCGAGCGCCGACCCGTCGTCGGGATCGAACAGCATGATCGCCGCCTGATGCGTGTCGTGCACCCGGTTGTCCGGGAACACCGAGACGAGCTTGCAGCCGAGTCCTGCAGAGGGAAGGTACGCCGGCATCGCGCCGAGCAGGCCCGCCGGCACGAGCGCCGCGATGCGCGCGGGAACGGAGGCGAGCCCGGCCGACAGCTCCGCGTGTGCGTCCGCGAGCGCGTCGATCAGCCGGTCGAGGTCGAGGAGCGCCTCGACGTCAGGGCGAGTCAGGACGAGCATGGGATGACTGTACGGGCGGAGCGTGTACCGGCGGCTTCGAGTCGACGAGCACGGCCGCCGCGAGCAGCACAGCCATCGCGACGGCGCTCTCGGCGAGCAGCGAACGCGCGACACCCCCGCCGAGCCGGTCGAAGCGGGGCAGGACGACGAACTGGTGCAGCGCGCCCCACAACAGGGCGACCGCGACGAGCGCGAGCTTGACGAGCAGCACGTGGCCGTAGCCCGTCCGCCACAGGTCGTGGAGATGCGGGAAACGCAGGATGCTGAGGTACGTGCCGGCGCCGATCAGCACGGCGACGCAGACCGTTGCCAGCCGCGAGAAGCGCCGGAACGCGACGGCGTCGCGGCGGACGAGCGCGAGCTGCACGAGCCCGCCGATCCAGAGCATCGCCGCCGAGAGATGCAGCCAGTCCGCGACGGAGGCGGCCGCCGACGTCGAGGAGTGCCCCGACAGGGACAGCCCGGACGCGAGGGCGAGCCCGGCGACGAGCGCCGCCCAGAGCAGCGCGCGCCGCTCCGTGAGCCACGCGAGAAAGACGGCGGCGACGACGACGGCGTAGCCGAGCTCCATCGCGATGAACGCCTCGCCGAATCGCGTGCCCCCGGCGACGGGCGCGAGGTCGCCGTACAGGAACGCGAAGAACGGCAGTTGCAGCGCGTCCTCGGCGCGCAGGAGGAACGCGACGATGCCGACCTCGAGCGTCACGACAGCACCGGCGCAGACGATCCACCAGAAGCGGCGGAGGTTGGCCACACGCGCGACCAGGAGCTCGAAGCCGATGCCGCCGAGCAGCAGTGCGAGCCCGAGGAAGTACAGCCAGCGTACGACGTGCTCGGTCGTCGTCGGGCCCTGCGCCCCGACCGCGTCGGTGACGGGCGGCGCCGCCACCTGCACGCCGAACGTGTAGACGCCGTTCACGACGTGGCCGTCGGTCGAGAGCGCCTTCCAGCGCACGGTGTACGGCCCGCGCGGCAGCGTCGGGAGCGGCGCGGCGATCCCGTGCCTGATCGCGCGCGGCGTACCTGCGACGTTGCGACCGCTCGAGTTCAGCACCTGGATCGCACCGGGGAGAACGTCGACCGACTGGTCGAAGCGGAGGACGACCTCGCGCGGCGAAAACGCCATCCGCTCGCGGTACGCCGGCCACTCGAAGCCGATCGACGCGTGCGCGAAGGCGCTCGCGGGGGCGGCGAGCGCCGCGGCCACCGCGAGCAGGACGGCAATGCGCATCAACGGTGCGGGACCCCCGCCGACTGCGAGATGTGCCCGAACACCGCAGCCGTGTCGCGGTCGCAGAACAGCATCACGGTGAGCACGAGCAGCACCGACGCGAACCCGGCAACGGCGAACGTCGACTGCGGCCGTCGCGCCCGCAGCAACGGGAACACGGCGCCCGCAATCAGCGTCCACCCCATCGCGTGGTGCAGGAAGGCGGCGCGCGAGAACAGCCAGTGCTGCTGCTCGTGCACGATGAACGCGCCGCCCGACACGAGCATCATCAGCACGGTGCACAGGCGCCACCACTGCGAGCGGAGCTTGCCGGACGCGAGCCCGAGCTCGGACGCGCCGGCGAGCATCATCGTCTGCGCCCACGACCCGTGCGCCACCATGTGGATCGTCGAGTTGGTGTAGAAGGTCATCACCGGCCACATCAGGACGCCCATCAGGAAGGCGAGGCCGGGCCACAGGTAGCGGCGCCACGGTCGCATCGCCCACACGTCCGGGCCCACGACCGCCTCCGACAGCGAGAGCAGCGCGACCATGAGAATGCCGGCGCCGAACCACCAGTGCACCATCTCGGCGTGCGGCATCACGAGCGTCGGTCCAGGTCGGCGGCGAGCGCCGGCGCGACGACGAGGCGGAAGACGATCCCGACCACGACGACGTAGAGCGGCGGCTCCGAGACGAGCCACCAGAATCCCTGGTGGTACGGGTGGAGGATCGTCAGCCGCCACGGCTGCACGAGCGACCAGCCGACGCCGGCGAGGACGGTCGCCGGGCCGAGTGCGAGTACGAGGCGGGTGCGGAGCGACGCAGAGCGGCTGCGTGTCGCCGCGCCTTCGTGGTGCAGTCCCTGGGCGAGCTCCGCGCTCATCTCCGCCGTGCTATCCGATCAGCGTCAGGTTCCAGTCGCCGCGGTGCTCGGCGTCGAGCGAGAAGAGCAGCACCCGCTGCCACGTGCCGAGACAGAGGCAGCCGTCGCGGAACGGGACGGCCTCGGTGCGCGGGCCGAGCAGCGCCGAGAGAACGCGTTCGCGCGCCCGCGTGCCCGAGGGGACGATCCGCGCGAGCAGCCCCTCGAGGTCCTCGAAGAAGCCTGTCTCGCGTTCCTGGATACGGACGACCGATGCAGACGAGCCGCCGTGGATGTACGCGATCCCCTCCTCGCGCGCATCGCCCGCGACCGCCGCCGAGACGTCGTTCGTGATGTCCATGACCGAGAGCGTCGGCAGCGCCGCCGCGATCGCATAGGGGACCTCGATGCTCGTCATGCGCTGGCGACCTCCCTCGGGAGCCGGAAGTGGACGTCTTCGCGGGCGACCGTGATCTCCTCGAGCGTCGCGAAGCCGCGCTGCGCGAGATCGGCGGCGACCGCCTGCACGAGCGCCTCGGGCGTCGAGGCGCCTGCAGTGAGGCCGATCGTCTCGTGCCCGTCGAGCAGCTCGGCCGGCAGCGGCGTCTCGCCGTCGACGAGCGTGGCCCTTGCCCCCGCGGCCTGCGCGACCTCGACGAGCCGCACCGCGTTGGAGCTCGTCTGCGACCCGATCACGAGGACGAGCGTCGCCCCCTGCGCGACCATCGCCTTGACGGCGTCCTGCCGGTTCTGGGTCGCGTAACAGATGTCGTCGGCGTGCGGCCGGCGCAGCGTGCCGAGGCTCTCCTCGAGCGCGTCGACGATCGGCGCGACGTCGTCGAGGGAAAGCGTCGTCTGCGTCACGACTGCGACCGGCTTGTCGGTCTTCAGCGCGCGCGCCTGCTCGGGCGTCTCGATGACGACGGTGTTCTCCGGGCGCTCGCCGAGCGTACCGATCACCTCGACGTGATTCGCGTGGCCGACGAGCGCGACGAGGTGGCCGCCGTCGGCGTACCGCCGCGCCTCGGCATGGACCTTGTTGACGAGCGGACACGTCGCGTCGACGAGCCGCAGCCCGCGCGCGGCGGCGTTCTCCTTGACAGCCGGCGCGACGCCGTGCGCCGACAGGACGCAGATCTCTCCCTCGGGAATCTCCGATTCGTCCTCGACGAAGACCGCGCCGAGCCCTTCGAGTCGGCGGACGACGTTCTCGTTGTGCACGATCTGGTGACGGACGTAGACCGGCGCGCCGTGCTGCTCCAGCAGGCGCTCGACGATCTCGATCGCCCGGTCGACGCCGGCACAGAACGACCGCGGAGCTGCAAGCAGTACGCGCCCCATCTACGCCACACGCTCCAGTGCCTTCAAGGCAGTCATGGCATCGCGCATCGAACGCACCGCGTCGCCGCGCTTCGCCGCAACCCAGCGCACGAGCCCGACGACGTCCGTGCGTCCATCGGCGTGCACCGTGGTGTCGACGCCTTCGATCGCCGAGCGCACGTCGTCGGAGACGACGCGCACCACGCCGGCCAGGCGGCCGCTTCGCGCGAGGACGCCACTCTCCATGTCGACCGCGTCGGCGCCGCTCGTCGCGTGCAGGCGCGCGCGCTCGGCGGCGTCGTGGACGAGGCTGTCCGAGCCGAGCACGGTTGCACTGTTCCCGACGCCGAGCCCCGGGCCTTCCCAGAGCGTCGCGCCGCGCTCGTCGACGACGCGCGTCGCGTCGAGGACGTCGCCCACCGCGAGCCCGTCGCGCAGCGCGCCCGCGAGCCCGAACGAGACGAGCCGTCCCGCCGGTACGCCGTTCGCGGCCCGGACGCCGACACGCACGGTCGGCAGGCCGAGCTTGCGCGCGGCCCGCTCCTCCGCCGTCGTCGCGACCGCAAAGGTCAACCCGTCAACGTCCACGCCATGCTCCGCACGGTCTCCTTCAGGCTCTTGCCGGTCTCGAACGCGGATGCCGGCTCGAAGCCCGAATGGATGCCGCAGTGCTCGCAGCGCGGATCGTTGCCCGGACCGTAGGCGTCCCAGTCCATGCCCTCGAGCAGCGCCTCGTACGTCGGGAAGATGCCGTCGGTCAGCAGGTAGCACGGGCCCTTCCAGCCGTACGGGTTGCGCGTGATCGAGCCCCACGGCGCGCACGAGAGCTTCCGCTCGCCCGTGAGGAAGTCCTGGTAGATCGGCGTCGCGATCCAGCGGTAGCCGTGCTTCCTGACGGCGGCGCGGATCTCGCGGAACTTCGCCTCGTGCTCGGCCCGCGTCATCGTCAGCGCCGGGTCGATCTGCGAGTACTGGTAACCGGGGGCGACGAGCATGCCGTCGATGCCGACCTCGTCGGTGAGGTAGCGCATCATCTCGATCACGTCGTCGGTCTCGGTCTCCTTGAAGATCGTCGTGTTCGTCGTGACGCGGAAGCCGCGCGAGCGCGCCGTCTTGATCGCGTCGACCGCGACATCCCAGAGGCCGGGGTAGTCGCAGACGTAGTCGTGGATCTCGCGCATGCCGTCGAGATGGACGACGAACGTCATCCGCGGCGACGGCTCGAACCAGTCGAGGCATTGCTCGAGGCGCAGCGCGTTCGTGCAGAGCTCGACCGTCTTCCCCATCTCGATCATCCCGGCCGCGACTTCCTCGATCCCCTTGAAGACGAGTGGCTCGCCGCCGCAGATCGAGACGACCGGCGCCGGGCACTGCAGGCCCGAGTCGAGGCACTCCTCGACCGTCAGGCGCGCACGGTTCGACTCGTACTCGCGGATCTTCCCGCAGCCGATGCACGCGATGTTGCAGGCGAGCGTCGGCTCGAGCATCAGCACGAGCGGGTACCGCGCGCCCTTGCGCTGCTGCGAAGCGACGTACTTGCCGATCGACATCGTGGACTGCAGCGGGAATTTCATAGGGGAAGCCTCTCTCTCATTCGACCCAGTGCAAGCAGCGGAAACGTGATCCTGTACAGGTGATAGCGAATCATGAAATCGAGTGGGAAACCCGTGCCGGTGAACTGCGGCTCATCCCAGTCGCCGTCGGGGCGCTGGACGTCACAAAGATAATCGGCGGCCCTTCGCGCACCGAGGCCCTCAGCGTTTCCTGCGGCGACGTGCGCCATCAGAGCCCACGCCGTCTGCGACGGCGTCGCGAAATCCGCCCGGCCGCGCCAGGCCGGATCGGCGTACGACCGGATGTCCTCGCCGAAGCCGCCGCTCTCCTGCTGGACGGAGTCGAGCCAGGCGAGCGCGCGCGTGAAGGCCGGATGGTCGTGCGGCACGCCGCACGCATCGAGGGCCGGCAGCACGGCGCCGGTGCCGTAGAGGTGGTTGACGCCCCAGCGGCCGAACCAGGAACCGTCCTTCTCCTGTTCCTTCAGCAGCCAGCGCAGCCCGTGCTCGACCGCGTCGCCGTAGCGCAGCTCGGGGGCGAGCACCTCGAGCGCATGTGCCGACACGTCGGCGCTCGGCTCGTCGGTGACCTTCCCGAAGTCGCAGAACGGGATCTTGTAGAGCCACATCGCGCTGTTGTCGACGTCGAACGCACCCCAGCCGCCGCGCTTCGACTGCATCGCGACGACCCAGTCGAGGCCGCGTCGCACCGCGTCCTCGCCGATCCCGAGCTCGCGGAGCGCCAGCGCGACGACGGTCGTGTCGTCGACGTCGGGATACGTGTCGTTCTCGAACTCGAACGCCCAGCCGCCCGGCTCGACGTCGCGCCGGCGGATCGCCCAGTCGCCCGCGACGCGCACCTCCTCGCGCAGCAGATATTCGCCCGCCTTGACGAGCTGCGGGTGGTCGGCCGGCACGCCGCACGCGCGCAGCGCGAGCACGGAGAGCGCGGTGTCCCAGATCGGCGACTGGCACGCCTCGGGCCGCAGCCGGTCGCCGTCCTCGACCATGAACCCGTCCCAGCCGAGCACGGCCTTGCGCAGCGTCTCGTCGTGCTCGTCGCGGCCGAGCGCCTTCAGCGCGATGATCCCCCACACCCACGGCGGCTGGATGCCGCCCCACGACCCGTCCGCCTCCTGCCGCTCGCGGATCCACTCCTCGGCGCGCGCCTGCGCACGGCGGCGCAGCGCGTTCGGGCGCCGCGGCGGCCGCGTGCGGCCCGGGACGGCGCCGATCGCCGTCAGGTCGACGTCGACCGGCTTCACCGGCCGCAGCGACTGCGCGAGCGCGAGCGCGACGAAGGTCTGGCGTGCCCAGCAGGAGAAGCGGTAGATCGAGACCGGGCCGCGCGCGGGCAGCAGCACGAGCTCGGGCGGAATCGGGACGAGCCGCTGCCACGGCCACTGGCCGAGCAGCGCGAGGAAGCACTTCGTGAAGAGGCGCGCCTTCGGGATGCCGCCGCGGCTGCGGATGTAGTCGAGCGCCTTCGGTCCCGGGTCGACGCCGCACATGCGGAGCGCGACGTACGCCTCGATCGACGTCGAGAGGTCGGGCGGCCCCTCGAACCAGATCGACCAGGTGCCGTCGTCGCGCATCCGCGCGAGCAGCTCGTTCGCGATGCGGCGGTCGGTGTCGGGGCTGCGCAGGCCGAGGTAGTGCGTCCAGAACAGATGTTGCGCCGTCATCGTCACGTTCGACTCGAGCTCTCCGACCCAGACGCCGTCCGGCCGCTGGAGCTCGAGCAGGCGCGCGACGCCCCGGTCGATCGTGCTGTCGAGCCCGGTGGTCTGCGCGCGGACGGCCATAGCTCTTAAATGTGTCATTACGGAGCGCCTTAGTCGTTCAAGAGCTGTTGAGCCGCGCGACGGCCGCTGCGGACGGCGCTTTCCATCGTCGCAGGCCAGCCGGTGTCGGTCCAGGTGCCCGCGCGGACAACACCGGGCCTCTCGGTTTCCAGACCGGGGCGCTCCGTGCCGGGCCGCAGCGCGATCGTCGCGTACGGCTCGCGGCTGACCCGCGACCACAGCAGCTCCGCTTCGCCCAGCCGGTCCGTCAGCTGGCCCGCGACCCGTTCGACGAGCCCGCGGCCGCGGACCTCGAGCAGCTCGGGCACGCCGCTCGCGACCACGGTCAGGTACTGACCGCGGTCGGGCTCGTGGCCGGTCAGCGCGCCCCGGTCGAAGACCCAGTGCGCGTCGGAGGCGAGGAGCGCGGCGAGCGGCGTCGCAAGCAGCTTGCGATCGAACCAGAGGTGGACGCTGACGATCGGCGAGTCCTCGAGCGAGGGCGGCTCCTCGCCGAGCAGCCGCGCGCTTTCTCGAGGGGGCACCGCGAGAACGACGCCGTCGAACACGTTCAGCTCGCCGAGCGTCTCGATCTTCTGATCGAGGCGGACGCGGTCGCCGAGCACCCGCCCGGCCGCGTCGCCGTGCATCCAGCCGAGCGGCTTCAGCGGCAGCACGAGGTCGGCGCTGCCGCGCCGGCCGAGCAGCGCGGTGCGCACGGTGAAGAGGCCGGCCTCCCCGTCCACCTCGTCGGCCGGCAGGTTGAGCGCCGGCCGGACGAAGACGTCCCAGAAGCGCTCGATCGCGACGTCGCTCGAGCCGAGGCGGCGGAGCACGTGGCCGAAGGTCTCGCCCGGCCGAGCCTTTGCGAACCTGCACCGCGCCGTCACGACCGGGATGCGGAGGCGGTCGTGAAGCGGCACGTGCGCGTAGCGCAGCAGGGCGGGCAGCGACGGGGAGATGTCGGAGCGCCGCGCGCGCTCGTCGAGCACGGGCAGCGCGAGCCGCGTGCGGAGATACGACCCGCCCTCGCCGACCCGGTCGAGAAAGCGCAGGTACTCGGTGAAGCAGCCCAGGGCGATGTGCTGGCCGTTGTCCGGCGGCGGCTGCGGGTCGCCCTCGCGCTCCGGCAGCGTCTGCACCGCGCCCCCGAGCGTCGGGCGCGCCTCGTAGAGCGTCACGTCGACCCCCGCGTCCAGCAGGTCGAGCGCCGCCGCCAGTCCGGCGAGACCGCCGCCCACCACCGCGACCTTCACAGCAGGTTCCGGGCGACGACACCGAGCTTCGCGCGCGTCGACAGGCGACACGACCGGTCGAAGACGTCGAAGTCGTTGGCCTCCATCCGGTCGAGCTGGCCGCGGTAGAGACCGGCGAACGTCGCGACGCAGAGCGCGCTGCGACGGTCGAGCGACCCGAGCAGGTGCAGGCCGTCGTCGAGCTTCGCGCGCGCCCGCGCGGCGTTGAACCGCATCAGCTCGACGAACTCGGGCGTGTGCGCGAGGCTGTCGACGCCGAACCGCTCGAGCTCGTCCTGCGGCAGGTAGACCCGGCCGAGCTCTGCGTCCTCCTGCACGTCGCGCATGATGTTGATCAGCTGCAACGCGAGGCCGAGCGTGTTGGCGTGCTCGACGTCGGCGCTGCCGTACACGGCGACACACGCGACGCCGACGGCGCCCGCCACCTTGTTGCAGTAGCCGCGCAGCTCGTCGAAGGTCGCGTACGTCTGCTGCTCGAGGTCCTGCAGACCGCCGTCGACGAGGAGCGACAGCGCGTCGCGCGGAATGCCGAACCGGCGCCGGGCATCGGCGAGGGCGACGAAGACTGCACTGTCATGTTGGGCGGTCCCCTGCGGCTCGGCGTCGAGCCCGGCGCGCAGCGCCTCGAGCTGCACGCGCTTCTCGTCGTCCGGCAGCTCGCCGTCGGCGACGTCGTCGACCCGGCGCGCGAACGCGTAGATCGCCGCGATCGCGCGACGCTTCTCGCGCGGCAGGACCATGATCCCGTACGCGAAGTTCTTCGCCTCGCGGCGCGTGATGCGCTGGACCTCGTCATACGCGACATCGACGTCTGTCATCGAATCAGCACGATCGCTGCTTCACGCGCGAGCCGCGCTCGCGAGGGCTTCGGCCGCTGCGTGAACACGTCCCAGTTCGCGTCCTCGAGCGCGTCGAGCGCCGCAAGGCCGCCGCGGGCGAAGAGGCCGACGGCGCGGCCGAGGCGCCCGCCGATCCGCGCGCGCAGCACGTCACCCGCGCGCAGCAGCGTTGCCGCCCGCTCCGCCTCGAACCGGAGCAGCGAACGCAGCTCGTCGCCCGGCCGGTCGAGCGGGGGACTTCCGAACCGCTCGCGGTCCTCACGCGGCAGATAGACACGATCCAGTTCGAGGTCGCGCGGCACGTCCTGCAGGAAGTTCACGAGCTGCAGCCCCGTGCAGACGGAATCGCTTGCCGCGACGAGCTCCGCGTCGTCGAGGCGGCGCAGCACGCCGAGCACGAGTCGGCCGCACGGATCGGCGGAGCGCGTGCAGTAGTGCTGCAGCTCGTCCCACGTCGCGTACTCGTGCTTCTGCTGGTCGAGGCGGTTCGCCTCGATCAGACGCAGGAACGGCTCGCGCGGTAGATCGAATTCCCGCACCGTCGGCTGCACGTTGCGCAGCACCGGCCAGACGGGCTCGTCTTCGAACATGAGCGCAACCTGCGATTCGACCTCGTCGAGCGCCGCGAGCCGGTCGCCCTCGTACGCGTCGCCGAGCTCGTCGACGAAGCGGGCGTAGCAATACAGCGCGCGCACGTGCGAACGCAGTGCGCGCGGAAAGAGAACGGAGCCGACCGGGAAGTTCTCCCCGGCCGCCCTCGCTGCGACCTCGGCGACCTCCATCGGTGAAGCCATTCTGCTTGAATCATCCGCGTGAATGGGGGCACAGACAGCGTTCGCGAGGACCCGGTCGCCGGAATCGACCGCTCGGAAGGGGCGACGGTCGTCCACCTGGGCGGCGAGCTCGACCTCTACAACGCGCACACCGTGCGCGAGGCGCTGATCGCCTGTTGCGAGGAGGCGCCCGAGCGGCTCGTCGTCGACCTCGCCGAAGTCAAGTTCATCGACTCGACCGCGCTCGGCGTCCTGATCGAGGCGCGCACGCGGATGGCGAACCGCAAGGCCTTCCTGCTCGCGAGCCCGGGGCTCGAGACCCGGCGAGCGCTCGAGATCTCGGGTCTCGACAAGCACTTCGCGGTGCACGACTCGCTGAGCGACGCGCTCGGCGTGGCGCTGTAGCTCCCTGCTTGAAAGCAGGCACCGAGGGCATGACGCTTCCATGAAGCGGGCTCTCGCTCTCGGCGTCGCGGCGGTTGCGGCCGAGCAGGTCCACAAGCGGGTGAACGCGACCGACCTGGACGGGAAGGTCGCGATCATCACCGGGGGGTCGCGCGGGCTCGGGTTCGCGCTCGCGCGCGAGCTGCGGGCGCAGGGGGCCAGGGTCGCGATCTGCGCGCGGGGCGAGGAGCAGCTGCTCGCGGCGCAGGCGAAGCTCGGCGACGACGTCGTCGCGATCACCTGCGACGTCGGCGACCGCGCACAGGTCGAGGCGTTCGTCGCGGAGGTCGAGCGGGCCCTCGGGCCGGTCGACGTGCTCGTGAACAACGCGGGCGTGATCGCCGTCGGGCCGTGGCAGACGCAGACGATCGACGACTTCCGCGAGCTGATGGACATCCAGCTCTGGGGCGTCGTGCACGCGACTCTGGCCGTCCTGCCGTCGATGGTCGAGCGCGGCGGCGGCAGGATCGCGAACGTCACCTCGATCGGCGGCAAGGTCAGCGTGCCGTGGCTGCTGCCGTACAACACCGCCAAGTTCGCGGCGGTCGGGTTCTCAGAGGGGCTGCGCGCGGAGCTCGCCGGCACGGGCGTCAAGGTGACCACGGTCGTCCCCGGACTGATGCGCACCGGCTCGTTCCTCGCCGCCTACTTCAAGGGCGACCGCGCGCGGCTCGAGTACAGCCTGTTCACGCCGCTCTCTGCGACGCCTGCGACGACCGTGTCCGCCGAGCGCGCCGCGCGCCGGATCGTGACGGCCCTGCGTCGCGGCGATCCGGAGCTGACGCTCGGACTGCACGCGAAGCTCGCCGCGCGCGCGAACGGCGTCGCGCCGGGGGCGGTGCAGGCGGTACTCGGGCTCGTCGCCCGCGCGCTCCCGGAAGTGCACGGCACCGACCGGGTCCGCGGCTCGGAGATCCACTCGGCGGTCGACGGCTCGGCGCTGACGGCGCCGGGACGCCGGGCGGCCGAGCGGCTCAATCAGTAGGGTCACCGCCGTGGGCCCGGAGGAGCTGCTCGAGCCGGCGGAGCTACGGCGATACGCGGACGCGGTCGTCAAGGCCTCACTCGGCGTCAAGAAGGGCGACACCCTCGTCGTCAGCGGCGAGCCTGCGCACCGCGACCTGATGCTCGCCGTCGTGGAGGCCGGCTACCGCGCGGGCGCGACGATCTCCGACATCGACTACAGCGACCCGTACGCGTACCGCGCGCGGCTGCTGCACGGCAGCGCCGAGGCCCGGACCACGCTCACGCCGTGGCGGATTCGTCAGTACCGCGAGCTCGTGAAGTCGACGAGCGCCCGCGCACACATCTCCGGCGCGGCCGACCTCGGTTACCTCGAAGGCGTGCCGCCCAAGCGGATCGCCGAGTCGCAGTCGGCGGTCGCGGCCCAGATCAAGTGGTTCCAGCGGGCGAACCTCGACATGCGCGCCCGCTGGACGATCGCAGCGTGGCCGACCGACCTCTGGGCCGGCCAGGTGTACCCCGAGCTCTCGACGCTCGAGGGGAAGCGCAAGCTCGCACAGGACTTCCTCTGGTTCTGCCGGCTGAGCGACGAGGACGGCGCCGGCTCCACGGCCTGGCTGAACCACGTGCGCGCACTCGCGCGACGCTCCGCGAAGCTGACGAAGCTCGAGCTCGTATCGGTCGAGTTGCGCGGCCCGGGAACGGAGCTCGACGTCAAGCTCACGCCCGGCTCGCGCTGGCTCGGCGGCCAGGAGGAGACGCCGGCCGGCGCGAAGCTCGCGCCGAACATGCCGACCGAGGAGACGTTCACGAGCCCCGACGCGGCCGGGACGAACGGCACCTTCACGTGCACGTTCCCGCTGACCTTCCAGGGCCGGCAGATCCACGGGATCAGCGGCGAGTTCCGCAACGGCCGCCTCGTCCGGCTCGACGCCGCGACGAAGGAGGATCGGGACTATCTGACTGCGTACATCGACAGCGACCCGAGCGGCAACGGGCGACGGCTCGGCGAGGTGGCGCTCGTCGACGCGACCTCGCGCGTCGGCCGGAGCGGGCGGACGTACTTCGACACCCTGATGGACGAGAACGCCGCCGCCCACATCGCGTTCGGGGCCGGCTTCTCGGGCACGCGGAACGGATCGTCCCGTGGGCTCAACCGATCGACGATCCACCTCGACGTGATGATCGGCAGCCCCGACTTCGAGGCGACCGGCATCACTGCGAAGGGCCGTCGCGTGCCGGTGATCGCCGGCGGTCTCTGGCAGATCTAAGCCTGTCGCCGCGAGCTCAACCGTCGACGATCAGGCCGTTGAGCGGGCCCCAGAGAGCCTGCGACCGGCGGGAGACGCCGTCGAGCCGCCGCAGCTTCCGCCGCGTCGACTGCTCCTCGGCAAGCGGGCGCCAGAGCTCGTCGACGACGCGCGACGGCTCGCCGGCCGCGTCCTGCTCCAGATGCTCCGACCAGAGGCGCAGCCGCGCCGCGCGCACGAAAGCCTCGTCGTGCACGACGGCGTTCATCTCGGTGTCGTTGTAGAACGAGTGCGCGTTCAGGTTCGCGGAGCCGACGGTCAGCCAGCCGTCGTCCACGATGCCGACCTTCGCGTGCACGTACACCGGGCCGCCAAGCTCGCCGGGCTGGAACAGCGTGCATGCGAGGAAGCGGTCGTCGCCGCCTCCATCGCGATCGGCGTCGATCAGCAGCCCGAGCTGTCCGCGCGTGTCGTCCTGGCCGTTGTTCGGCTTGGCGGGTAGCAGCACGACGACGCGAAAGTCGTCGCGCGGCGGCTCGCGGAGCTTGTCCGAAAGGCACTGCACGATCTCGGGCGCCCAGAGGAACTGGCTCTCGAGATAGACGAACCGCTCGGCGGCGCGAATGCCGCGCAGGTAGCTCTCGAGGATCGTGAACTCGCCCTCGCGCAGCCCGCTGTAGATCCGCTCGGGCACGGTCCGGACGATCTGCGCCTCGATGCCGCCGGCCCGTTCGGCTGCTCGCGTCGGCTCGAGCGCATGTGGCCAGCGCAGCCGGAAATGCTCGGCGACGTCGGCGGCGGCGGG
>JAICLU010000058.1 GCA_025925195.1 Thermoleophilia bacterium | reverse complement strand
TTGGTGCGGCGCGCCGCGCTCGCGGAGCAGCGGCGGCAGCGACGCGAAGAAGCGATGGACGGCGCTCGGCTCGGTTCCCACGGCGAGCAGCGCGCGCAGCTCGTCGTACAGTGGACCGGCCCCCTTCGTCATGGCGACGTACTGGGCGACCCGCGTCAACTCGCGCCCCGCGCCGGGCGGGTAGTCGAAACGGTGCGCGATCCGCTCGGCGAGGTCGGCGACCTCGAAACCGAGCACGGGGACGAGACGGCCGGCGAGCAGCGCGCCGGCGACGTCGCGAAGGTGGTCGTCGCCGACCGCGCCGTCCGCGCGCCGCGGCCCGGGGACGTCCTGGCGCAGGATTCGCGCGTGCAGCGCTTGCAGCTGCGGCCCGGGCTCGAGGCCGAGCTCTTCGACGAGGAGCCGGCGGACGTCCTGGTAGACCGCGAGCGCCTCGGCCTGCCGGCCTGCGTCGTAGAGCGCGTGCATCAGCTGGCCGCGCAGGCGTTCGCGCAGCGGGTGCCGGGCGGCGAGCGACTCGAGCTCGGGGACGATCTCCGACGCACGACCTGCCGCGAGCTCCGCATCGAAGAGCTCCTCGAACGCCGCCAGTCGCAGCTCCTCGAGGCGTCTTGCTTCCGCGACCGCGAACGGCTCGAACGAGATCTCGGCGAGCGGCTCGCCACGCCACAGCGCGAGCGCCTCGCGCAGGCCTATCCCGCGCTCGACCGCGTCGAGCTGCCGGGCCGACGCCACGAGACGTTCGAAGCGGACGAGGTCGACCGACTCGGGGTCGACGGCGAGCCGGTAGCCGGGCGGCTGCGTGACGAGCAGGTCGGCGCCGATCAGCTTCCGGAGCGCGGAGACCGAGTTCTGGAGTGACGTCGTCGCGGTCCGCGGCGGGTGCTCGCCCCAGAGCGCGTCGACGAGGAAATCGGTCGAGACGACCTCGTTCGCCCGCAGCAGGAGCACCGCGAGCAGCGCCCGCTGCTTCTGGCCACCTAGGGGCAGGCGCACGCCGTCGACGGCCGCCTCCAGCGGACCGAGGATCCCGAACTCCAGCACAGACCGTTTGTAGCGGGTCGGACGGCCGAATACGAGCCGCCGCCAGCCGCCGTTGGCGCGCCGTTAGCGGGCCGTGAGGACGCGCTTGGCCGCGGGCCGGACGGTGCCGCCATGTTCGCGTCGCGCACGCACTCCCGCACCGTCGCCTTCGTCGCCGCGCTCGTGGCCTGCCTCGCGGTCACGATCGTCTCCAGCGCCGCCGCGCGCCCGCACGACGCCGGCGCGTACGGCTGGCCCGTCAAGCCGTTCGACCAGGCGCACCCGATCCGCGGCGGCTTCGGCGACCCGCGGACCGTCTTCGCAGGCCCGCCCACGCGCCGCACGCTCTACGACGGCGGCGGTCTCTTCCAGTTCCACGACGGCGTCGACATCGCCGCGCCCGACGGAACCGCCGTCTACCCGGTCGTCGGCGGCGTGGTCGTCGCGGTCTTCAAGGACTGGCTCGTCGTCGACTGCGGCGGCGGACGCCGGTTCGAATACCGGCACGTCGTTCCGGCAGTCGCGCCCGGTCAGCACGTCGACGCCGGGGAGACCGTGCTCGGCCGCATTCTCCGCGGGGCCGGCCATGTGCATCTGACGGAGCTCGCCGGCGGCGTCCCCGTCGACCCGCTGCGGCCCGGCCACCTGACGCCGTACACCGACACGACGACGCCCGTCGTGCAGTCGGTGTCGTTCCGGACGTCGGTCACCGGGCCGGACGAGCTGCCGGAGCTGCTGCGCGGCCGCGTCGAGATCGTCGCCTCGGCGTACGACGAGCCGGCGCTGCCGGTGCCGGGCGCGTGGCACGACCTGCCGGTTGCGCCGGCGCTCGTCGAGTGGCGGGTGCAGTCGGTGACGGGTCGCGTGCTCGTGCCGGAACGCTCGGTCTACGACGTCCGTGCTGCCCTGCCGGCGCCGGCGTCCTTCTGGAGCGTCTACGCGCGCGGCACGCACCAGAACATGGCGGTCTTCGGCCGCCACTACTCGTACCTCCAGCCCGGGTCGTACGAGTTCCGGTTGCAGGCGGGCGGCTTCGACACCCGCACGCTGCCGGACGGCGTCTACGAGCTCGTCGTCACGGCGGCCGACGTGGCGGGCAACCACGCGTCGCTGACAGAGCGGTTCAGCATCCACAACCGACCGGGCGTGGTCGGGCCGTGAACGGCGCCGCCCTCTCGGTTCGCCGGCGTGTCCTGCCGGTCGAGCGGATCGCGTTCCCGGCGGGCGTCGCGGCAGTCGGGCTGCTCGCCGGCGCTGTCTGCCTGCGCGGCGCGCTGCGGTTCGCGTTCTGGCAGGACGAGGTCGCCTCCGCGCGTGCGGTCGCGGAGCCCGGCCCGGTCGCGATGCTCGGCCACGTCGCCCGCACGGAGTCGACGCCGCCGCTCTGGTACGCGCTCGCGTGGCTCGCGCACCGCTGCGGGCTCGCGCTCGTCGACGTACGCCTGCTGTCGGTCGCGGCCGCCGCGCTGCTCGCGGCCGGCACTGCACTCGCCGCCCGGCGCGTCGTCCCCTCCTCCGCTGCGCTACTGAGCGGGCTCGCGGTCGCCCTCGGGTACCAGTTCGACTTCCACGGACGCGAGCTGCGCGCCTACGAGCTCGCCGCGCTGCTGACCGTCGCGCTCGCCGTGGCGGCCGCGCGCGGGAGCGACCGGACGCTCGCCCTGGTCGTCGCAGCCGGCAGTCTGACGCACTACTTCTTTCTCTTCTCGGTCGCTGTGGTGCTGGTGTGGGCGCCGCGCCGCGGGCGGGCAGTCGGAGCCGGCCTCGTGCCGTTCGCGTTGTGGGCGCCGATGTTCGCCCGCCAGTACGCGCAGCACCGCTTCGGCTTCATCGGCCCGTTCGACCCTCGGGCGGTGCTGGACACGTACTGGACGATGTTCGCGCGCGCACAGCCACAGGACGCGGTCGTACACGTGCTCGCGCCGCTCGCATTGCTGGGCGCCGTGGTCGCAGGCTGCGTCGTCCTCGCACGCAGCTCGAACGAGGGCCGGCTGTGGGCCATGCTCGCGCTCGGCCCCGTCGTGCTCGCGGCGGCGCTCTGGATTGCGGGCGTGCGGATCTACGACGTGCGCAATCTGATCGTCACCGGGCCGTTCGCCGCCGTCGCCGCGACGTCGCTCCTCTCGCACCTCCCACGCCGGGCCGGCGCCACGCTCGCCTGTGCTGCCGCGGTGCTGGTCGTCGTCGGCTTCGTGCGGGCGAACCGCGTGCACCCCGTCGCCTACGACCGCATCGCGGCCGCCCTGGTCGCCGAGGGCTGGCAGCCGCGCGATCCGATCGTCGTCGACGGCAACGTCTACGCGCTCTGGGGGCCGCTCGAGTGGTACCTGCCGCACCGCCCCGTGCTCGTTCTCGGTTCAACCGCGCGTGCAGGACGCGTGTTCGTGGTTCACGTGGGCCGCGCCCTCGTCACTCGGCTCGATCGCACGCACGCGTGGCGCCGCGTACCGGTCCTGGTGGGTACGTGAGCGCGCTCGCCGCCAGACGCACCGACATTCATGCGCCGCTCGCGCTCGCCTGCGCGTTGCTCGTCGCCGGGGCGGCCCTCGGCCTCGACCGCCCGCCGTGGGGACCACTCGCCGCTGCGGTCGTCGCAGCCGCGGCGCTCGCCGCGACCGCACACCGAAGCGACGAGCTCCGCCTTGCACCGCTCCTCGTCGTGGCGGCCGCGTTCCAGCTCGCGCTCTGCTGCATCCGGCTCGCGCACGGAATGCACGGCGACCTCGACCCCCGCACGGTCTACGACCCGGAGGGCCGCGCGCTGCTGCACGGCGCCTATCCGCACTCCCCGTACCCGGTCGGCGCGGTCGCGCTGTTCGCGGTGGAATCCGTGCTCGGCGGCAGCGCGCACGAGGCGAACGCGCTCGCGATGGTGCCGTTCCACCTGATCGAGGTGACCGCCGTGTGGCGGCTCCGCGCCCCGTTCGTCGCCGCCTGTCTCGCGCTCTGGCCCGCGAACGCGTTCTTCTGGGCGTTTCGCTTCGACCTCGTGCCGGCCGCGGCTATCGCCCTCGGCGTCGCGCTCGCCTACCGCGAGCGCTGGCACGCCGCCGGCTGGCCGCTCGGCGTAGGCGCGACCGTCAAGTGGACGCCGGGACTGACGGCCGTCGCGCTCTGCCTCTGGCTGCTCGCGCAGCGGCGGCCCCGGGCGGCGGCCGCGCATGCACTCGGCGCCGGCGCGCCGTTCGTGCTCGCGAACGTGCCCGCATTCGCGGTCGCGTGGCACGCCGCGTCGGCCCCGTACCGCGCACAGACGGCCCGCACCGTCACCGGCGAGTCGCTGCCGTACCTGCCGCTGCGCTCGCTCGGGATCGCACGTCCCCCGCGGCACTACTACGGTGCCGCGCCGCTTCCGCACTGGGCGCAGGGCGCGGCAGCCGTGTTGCAACTCATCGCGGTCGCAGCGCTCGTCGTCCTGACCGTGCGGGCAGCGACGGCGCCGCTCGCCCTCGCGCGGGCGGTCCTCCTGCCCGCCGTCTTCCTGTTGACGAACCGCATCTTCAGCCCGCAGTTCTTCGTGGTCGTGCTCACCTGCTGCGCCTGCGCGGCGGCACTCACCGGCGCGCGGCGGGTCTTCGTGCTACTGGCGTTCGCGACAGTTGCGAACGCGATTCTCTTTCCCGGCCTCGCGGGCGCGCCGGAGCGGGCGTGGGCTTCCGTCAGCGCGCTTGCACTCCTACCCGCCGGCGCGGCGGTCGCATCTCTCGCGGGCCGGAGAGCGCGGTGAAGCGCGCCGCCGCTCTGGCCTCGCTCGTCCTGCTTGCGGGCATCGGCACCGTCGCTGCGTTCGTCGCGCGACGCATCGACGCGGGCCGGGACGTGATCGGCTCGTCGACGGCCGAGTTCACGACGACCAGCCGTGCCGGCACGGCCCGTGATCCGGAGCCCTGGCCGATGTTCGGGCACGACCGGTCGCGAACCGCCGCGGTCGCTGCGCCCGTTCGCCCGCCGCTGAAAAGGGTGTGGATCGTCGGCGGGCGCTCGTTGATCGAGTTCCCGCCCGCGCTCGCCTACGGCCGTCTCTACTACGGCGACGGCGGCGGCCGGGTCTACGCCGTCTCGGCGCAGACCGGCGCCCGCGCCTGGCGCTATGACGCGCACCGCGGCGTCGCGGCCGCGCCGGCCGTCGGCCCTTACGCCCACGGCACGGTCTACGAGGCGTTCCTGAACCGCTTCCCGTCCCGGGCGAAGGACCCGACCGACGGTGCGGTCGTCGCGCTGGCGGCCGGCACGGGCCGCGTCCGCTGGATCGCACACGTCGGCGCGAGCGAGACGTCACCGCTCCTCTTCGACGGTCGAGTCTACGTCGGCGGCTGGGACGGCGTCGTCTACGCGCTCGACGCGCGCACCGGCCGCCGCGTGTGGACGTTCCGCACCCGCGGTGCCGTCAAGGGCGGTCTGGCCGCCGCCGGGAGCACCGTCTACGCGGGCTCGTACGACGGCCATCTCTACGCGCTCGACGCGGCGAGCGGCCGGCTCGTCTGGCGGGCGGCCGGCCAGCCGCGCCTGTTCGGACACGGTGCCTTCTATGCGACCCCGGCCGTGGCCTACGGCCGTGTGTACGTCGGGTCGACCGACGGCCGCATGTACTCGTTCGGCGCGCGCAGCGGCCGGCTCCGCTGGTCGCGGCACACGGGCGGCTACGTCTACGGCTCGGCCGCCGTCTGGGACGACCTGGTGCTCGTCGGCTCGTACGACCATGACCTCTACGCATTCGACGCCGCGACCGGCCGGCTGCGGTGGCGCTTCGACGCCGGCGGGCCGATCTCGGGGTCGACGACCGTGATCGGCGGCGTTGCCTGGTTCGCCACGCTGCACGGGCGAACGTATGCCGTCGCCGCCCGTAGTGGCCACGTCCTGTGGAGCGTCGCCCAGGGGAGGTATGCGCCTGCGGTGACCGACGGAACGGCCCTCTTCCTGGTCGGCTACTCGTCGGTCGAGCGTCTCCGCCGCTAACGGAATCGCGCTCCGCGCGTCGAACTAACCGGTCCGATGCGCCGTTCCCTCCTGGTCCTTGCCGCCGCGCTTGCCCTCACGGGGTCGGCCTCGGCGTACCCGTGGCCGTTCAAGCCGTTCAACAAGCAGCACCCGATCCGCGGCTTCTTCGGCGACCCGCGCACCGTCTACGAGAACGGGATCCTCGCCGGCGCATTCGACGGCCCCTCCTTCATCTCGTTCCACCAGGGCGTCGACATCTCGGCGCCGAACGGGACGCCGATCTACGCGGTGGAGACCGGCAAGGTGCACTACCTCGGTGCCGCGACGCTGAACCTCGTCACCGGCCACGACGTGACGTTTCAGTACTTCCACATCATCCCCGTCGCGGGTGAGGGACAGCACGTGATCGCGAAGAAGACGGTGCTCGGCTACGTACAGCCGCCGTTCGGACACGTGCACCTCACCGAGATCGACGGCATCCACGCGGTCAACCCGCTCCAGCGCGGCCACCTGACGCCCTACCGCGACCGCACGACGCCGCGCGTGCGCGACGTGATCGTGCGGAACCAGTCGGGCGACGTGCAGACGCCGGTCGGCCTCTGCGGCCGCGTCGAGCTGGACGTCGACGCGTACGACCCACAGCCGATGCCGGTGCCGGGCACATACCGCAGCCTGCCCGTCGCGCCCGCACTCGTGCAGTGGTCGATGGCGAGGATCGGCGGCAAGGTCGTCGTGCCGACGAAGACCGTGGCCGACTTCCGCTCGACGCTGCCCGGCAACGGCCAGTTCTTCGGCACCTACGGCAAGGGCACCTACGAGAACAGCCCTCGCTTCGGGCGCGAGCAGTACTCCGGGATGCCGGGCCGCTACCTGTTCCTGCTCTCCGGCAACTTCGACACGACGAACGTGCCGAACGGCAACTACCTGATCACGGTGCGCGTCGCCGACGTGCGCGGCAACCACTCGGTCGGCACCGAGCGGATCGCGATCCTCAATGCGAAGAGCGGCGTCTGCCCCGGCTCGCTCGCAGCCCCGCCGACGACCGCGCCGCCCTCGAGCGAGCCCGGCGACTCAGCCGCCCAGCCCTAGCTGCGAGGCATACGCCCGGCGATAGATCCCCTTGAGGCGCTCGACGCGATCGACGTAGGCACGGGTCTCGCCGAACTGGATGCCGACACCGCGCGCGCGCCAGTCGTCGACGTTCTGCTGGCCCGCGTTGTACGCCGCGAGCGCGAGCCGCTCGTCGCCGTACTTCTGGAGCAAGTGGTGGAGGTACCAGGCGCCGTAACGGACGTTGATCTCCGGATCGTCGAGATCGGAGAGGACGAAGCGGTCGCCGCCCGTGTACTTCGCGATCCCCTTGGCGGTTGCCGGCTGCAGCTGCATCAGACCGACCGCGCCGGCGCTCGACCGCGCGCTCGCGTCGAACTTCGACTCCTGTTCGATCACGGCCGCGAGCAGCGCGGGATTGAGATCGTAGTGGGAGGCATGGCCACGCACGATCGACGCGTACCGGAGCGGATACCAGAGCCGGGCGTACCACGGCGGCTCGGTGCGCTGGAGGTAGACGAACGCGCCGCCGAGGGCGACGACGAGGACGACGAGCAGGGTGAGACGCCTCAGGACGACGATAGGAGCTTCTCTACCACGCCCGCGACGAACGCGTCGAGCGCGCCGAGCGAACCGTCGTTGACGTAGACGAAATCGGCGCGTGCGGCCTTCTCGTCCTCGGGGACGAGCCGGGCCTCTCGATCGGGAAAGAGGCCACGCCGCGCCTCGCGTACCTCCGGCGGAGCGGTGACGACGACGACCGCGTCGAATCGCGACTCGCCGCCCGTCTCGTAGAGGAGTGGGATCTCGACCGCCGCGCGCGGCGCGTCGACCGACGCGACCCAGGCGTCGACCGCGTCGCGCGTCTTCGGATGCAGCAGCTGCTCGAGCCAGTCGAGCTCGGCGCGGTCGCCGAAGACGATCTCGCCGATGCGCTGCCGGTTCCCGACGGCGTCGCTGCCCCACCGGTCGCGGATCGCGGCGCGCACGTCGTCGTCCTCGGCGAGCAGCCGGTGGACGACCGCGTCGCTCGACGCGGTCGCCGCACCGTGGCGCGCGAAGGCTGCGAGCGCCTCGCTCTTGCCGGACGCGATGCCGCCGGTGATCGCGACCGTCACCGGCCGCACGCGTTACTCCTCTGTCGCTGCTTCGTCGTCCGCAGCCGCGGCTGCTGCTTCGTCGTCCGCGGGCGGAGCGGCGTCGGCACGACCCTCGACGGGCTCGTCCGACGTCTCGGCCTCGACTGCAGCGGAGCTCTCGGGATCCTGCTCGTCGGCCTCCTGCGGCAGCGCGCCGGTCGACTCGTCGGAGAAGACGTCCTCCGAGAGATCGAGCGCGGGCGGCGGCGCGTCCTCGCCCGCGCCGGGCTGGAGCGGCATGCCGTCGTCGACACGCTTCAGCGAGAGCGACAGGCGGCGGCGGTCGGCGTCGACCTCGAGAATGCGCACGTTCACCGTGTCGCCCTGCGAGACGACCTCGCGCGGGTTCTCGACATGGTGCTGCGCGAGCTCGGAGATGTGGACGAGGCCCTCGACGCCCGGCAGGATCTCCACGAACGCGCCGAACGTGACGACCTTCGTCACCTTGCCGGAGACGACGTCGCCCTCGCCGTAGCTCTCGAGCACCTGCTGCCACGGATCGGTCTGCGTCTGCTTGAGCCCGAGCGAGATCCGCTGACGGTCGCGGTCGATGTCGAGGACCTTGACGTCGACCTTCTGGCCGATCTCGAGCACCTCGGACGGATGGTTGACGTGACTCCACGAGAGCTCGGAGATGTGGATGAGGCCGTCCATCCCGTCGAGGTCGACGAACGCGCCGAAGTCGACGATGTTCGAGATCGTGCCCTCGACGACCGCGCCGGGGCTGAGCTTGTCGAGGATCGCCTGCCGCATCTCCTTGCGCTCGTCCTCGAGGACGGCGCGGCGCGACAGGACGACGTTGTTGCGGGACCGGTTGAGCTCGATCACCTTGCAGCGCAGCTCCTGGCCCGTGTACTCGTCCAGGTCCTGGACGCGGCGGATGTCGACGAGCGACGCCGGCAGGAAGCCGCGCACGCCGAGGTCGAGGATCAGGCCGCCCTTGACGACCTCGATCACGCGACCCGTGACGGGCTCGCCCTGCTCGTGCGCCTGCTCGATCGCCTTCCACGCGATCTCGAACCGGGCGCGCTTCTTCGAGAGGATCAACCGGCCCTCGGCGTCCTCCTTCGTCATCACGAGCGCGTCGATCTCGTCGCCCACGCTCACCTCGTCGAGCGGGTTCACGGAGCGGCGGATCGAGAGCTCTGCGACCGGGATGACGCCTTCGGACTTGTAGCCGATGTCGACCAGGACCTCGTCCTTGTCGACGCGGACCACCGTGCCGTGGACGACCTCGCCCTCGTTGATCGTCGGGAAGGTCGACTCGTAGTCGGGGATCAGCTCGCCGGTTTCGGGGTCTGTCGTCCAGACGCCTTCTTCTGCGAGCCGGGGATCGTTGATGGTGTTTGACATAGGCGGGTGAGTATAGCCCTGGCCATTCAGACGACTGTTCGACGGTTCGGTTAGGGGTAGCCTCGCGAATCGTGAACGGATTGCGCGCCTATGCCGCCGGCTCCTTGCGCGTCGCGCGTCGCGCAGGCGGGCGCGGACTGCTCGGCCACGAGGAGCGGCTCGTGTTCGTCGTCGGCTGCCCGCGGTCGGGCACGACGTTCACCGGCTCGGCGCTCGGGTCGCTGCCGGGGTTCGTCGACCTCGACGAGGTGACGCCGCTGAAAGCGGCGCTGCCGCGGCTCGCGGAGCTGCCTGTTGACAATGCGGCGCGCTCGCTGCGGTCGATCCTCGAGCGCGTCCGGCTGCTGGGGCTCGCCCGTGGCCTGCGCGGCGTCGAGCAGACGCCCGAGACGTCGTTCGTGCTCGCCGCCGCGCTGCACGCGTACCCGCAGGCGACGGCCGTGCACGCCCTCCGCGACGGCCGGGACGTCGTGTGCTCGTTGCTCGAGCGCGGCTGGTTCCGGGCGTCGCGGGGCGGCGCGGACGATGCGGGCCACGCGTACGGCGCGCAGCCGCGGTTCTGGGTCGAGCCCGAGCGCCGCCCGGAGTTCTCGAGGGTCTCCGAGGCGCGCCGCGCCGCGTGGGCCTGGCGGCGGTACGCGACTGCCGCGCGCGAGGCCCCGCTGACCATCCGCTACGAGTCGCTGCCGGAGCAGGCAGCGCCGGTCGCGGCGGCGCTCGGGGTGGACGAACGGCTCGTCGAGGAGGCGTTCGCCCGGTTCCGGCCCGACTCGGTTGGGCGCTGGCGGGAGGATCTGACGCCGGACCAGCTCGCCGACGTCGAGGCAGAAGCCGGCGACCTGCTGGCAGAGCTCGGCTATACGCTGGGCCGATGAACGAGCGCTATCCGATGGGCGAGACGGCGTCGATCGCGGTCGCCGTGCTGCGCCACGACGCGCCCGAAGCCGGCTACAAGCAGTGGTCGGTCGCGCTCGCGACGAGCGGCGGCGAGGCGACCGTGCACGTGCCCGGCCACTACGCGGGGGTGCTCGCGATGCGGCTGCGGCAGGCCGACGACGGGTTCGCGCCCGGCGCGAAGCTGCCCGCCGGCCGCGACGAGTTCCTCGACCTGACCGCGATCGTCCGCGGCGACGAAGAGACACTCGCGCTGTCCTCCACCCCGCGCTCGCCCGTGCGCGTGACGGTCGAGGTACCGCGCTTCGAGCTCGGCGAGCTCGCCCAGGTGCTCAGTGCAGCGCAGGACCTGATCGAGGAGCTGCGCTCACCCGGGCTCGTGCCCGACGTCATCCCCGACGAGGTCTAGAAGGACGGCGCTACCGCCGGCGGCGGCGCGGGGCCGAGCGGGGCCGCTTGGGCGGCTCCACGTCGCCCAGCGGAGCGCCATGGCCGAGCCGTTTTGCCAGCCGACCCACGTCGAGGCGCTGCTCGGGCAGGACGAACGTGATGCCCGTCCCGCTGCGGCCCGCGCGGCCGGTGCGGCCGACGCGGTGCACGTAGTCCTCGTCGGTCCCCGGCGGATCGAAGTTGATCACGTGCGTGATGTCGTCGACGTCCAGGCCGCGCGCGGCGACGTCCGTCGCGACGAGCGTCATGACCTTGCCCGACTCGAACTGCGCGAGCGAGCGTTCGCGGGCGTTCTGCGACATGTTGCCGTGCATCACCGCTGCACGCAGATCGTGATCGCGTGCGAGCTTGCGCGCCAGCTTGTCGGCGCCGTGCTTCGTCCGCACGAATACGAGCGAGAGGCCCTTGGTGCCGCCGAGCTGCGCGGCGAGCTGCGCGAGCTTCGTGTCAGCCGTGACCGGGACGAACTGATGCGAGATCTCGCCCTGCTCGGCCTCTGCCGGCCGCTCGGCGCGCACGTGCACCGCGTTCACCGTGTACTTGCGGGCGAGATCCATGACCGCGCCCTCGAGCGTCGCCGAGAAGAGCATCGTCTGACGGTTCTCCGGTACCTCGCGAAGGACGCGGTCGACCTGCGGCCGGAAACCCATGTCGAGCATGCGGTCTGCCTCGTCGAGCACGAGCACACGGACGTTGCGGAGCGAGACGAGGCGCCGCTCGATCAGGTCGTTCAGACGACCGGGTGTCGCGACGAGCACCTGCGCGCCGCGAGCGCGCTTCGACTGCGCGACGATCGGCGTGCCGCCGTAGACGGCCGCGATACGAATCGACCGCGCGGCAGCGAGCGGCTGCAGCTCCTCGACGACCTGCGACGCAAGCTCGCGCGTCGGGACGAGCACGAGCGCGGCCGGGTTCCCCTTCGCCCCCGTCACGCGCTCGATCATCGGGATGCCGAATGCGAGCGTCTTGCCCGAACCGGTCGGCGACGCGGCGAGCACGTCGACGCCGGCAAGGGCGTCCGGGAGGACGAGCGTCTGCACCGCGAACGGTGCGTCCATCCCGCGGCTCTCGAGCACGCGTACGACGGGTGCGCTCACGCCGAGCGCGGCAAAAGACTTCTTCATGACGTTCACTCCTTGTCGACCAGGTCGAGACTGAGAAACTCGATCGCCTGGGAAAGGAGGAACGAGAAGCTGAATCTCACGGCGCCACATCGGCGCTCGTGACATCAGCGTAGCAGCGTGTCAGCTCTTCGCTTCGTTCCAGTCGTCGCCGGCACCGACGTCGACGGCGAGCGGCGGATCGAGCGGGTACGCGCCGCACATCTCTTCCTCGAGGATCTTCTTCACGGTCGACACCTCGGCGTCGGGCGCTTCGACGAGCAGCTCGTCGTGCACCTGCAGCACTTGCCGTGACGCGCGACCTTCGTCGCGCAGCCGCGCGTGGATCCGCACCATCGCGACCTTGATCACGTCGGCGGCGGTTCCCTGCATGACCGAGTTCACCGCGAGCCGCTCGCCGAGCGATCGCGTCTGCCGGTTCATGGCGCGGATCTCCGGCACCGGCCGGCGCCTCCCGAACAGCGTCGTCACGTAGCCGTCGGCCTTCGCCTGCTCGATCGTCCGCTCGATGAAGTCCTGCACCAGCGGGAAGCGCGCGAGGTACGTGTCGATGTACTCCTGCGCCTCGTCGCGCGGGATCTCGAGGTTCTCGGAGAGGCCGAACGACGAGATGCCGTAGATGATCCCGAAGTTGACCATCTTCGCGACGTTGCGCTCGTCCTTCGTCAGCGTCGCCTGATCCTTGCCGAGCACCTCGGCCGCGGTCGCCGCGTGGATGTCCTCGCCGCGGGCGAACGCGTCGCGTAGCCGGGGCTCGCCAGAGACGTGCGCCAGGATGCGCAGCTCGACCTGCGAGTAGTCGGCGGAGACGAGCCTGTGCCCGGGCTCTGCGACGAACGCGCTGCGGATCTCGCGGCCGAGCTCGGTGCGGATCGGGATCGCCTGCAGGTTCGGGTTCGACGTCGAGAGGCGCCCCGTCGCGGCGACTGCCTGGTTGAAGTGCGTGTGGAGGCGGCCGTCCTCGCCGAGCAGCGTCGGCAGCGGGCCGAGGTACGTGTTGACGAGCTTCGTCAGCTCGCGCCATTCCTCGAGCACCTCGACGATCGCGTGCTCGTGCCGGATCGTCCGCAGCACGCGCGTGTCGGTCGAGTAGCCGGTCTTGCCCTTGCGGCCGGGGGTCAGCTGCAGCTTCTCGAAGAGGATCCGGGCGACCTGCTGCGTCGAACCGAGCATGAACTCCTCGCCCGCCAGTTCGTACGCGTTCGCCTCGAGCTCCTCCTGCCTGTCAGTGAGACGAGCCGTGATTTCGCCCATCCTGTAGGCGTCGATCTTGATGCCGGCGTCCTCCATCGAGGCGAGCACGGCGGTGAGCGGCAGCTCGACCTCGTCGTACAGCTCCTCGCTGCCGCGCTCGACGAGACGTGCGCGGATCGCAGGTGCCAGCCGCCGCGGCACCTCCGCCGCACGAACGAGCGCCGCCGTCTCCTCCTCCGGCTCGGGGTCGGGCAGCGCCTCGACCCCGTACTCGGCCGCGAGGTCGTCGAGCTCGTAGGCCGGCCGCCCCGGCTCGATCAGATACGCGGCGATCATCGTGTCGTCACCCGGCAGCTGGGTGAGGCGCGGCAGCGCCTTGTAGTCGTGCGCGACGATGTCGGCATCGCGCAGCCGCGCGACGCATGCGTCGTCCCACGGCCCGACGATCACGCCGTCATCCTGCGCGAGCGCGAAGCGTCCATCGGCGATCGCGAGCCCGACGCGACCGGTCACACGCTGCGGCAGCTCGCCCTCGTGCCACTGAACGGCCGTGCCGGCGACGATCCGCTCGCGCGCGGGCACCGCTGCGTCGAGCTCGTCGATCCGGTTGAAGAGGTTGCGAAACTCGAAGCGCCGGAACATCTCGCGCAGCTGCGAGCGATCGGGCGGGTTGAGCACGAGGTCGGCGGGATCGCAGTCGATGTCGAGGTCGCGCCGCATCGTCGCGAGATCCTTCGAGACGAGCGCCTGCTCGGCGAACTCGGTCACGTTCTTCTTCCTCGCGGGGGAGAGCTCGCTTGCGTGCGCGATCACCTCCTCGACGGAGCCGTACTGCGCGATCAGCTGGCCGGCCGTCTTGTCGCCGATGCCGGGGATCCCCGGGATGTTGTCCGACGTGTCGCCCTTGAGCCCGATGAAATCGGGGATCTGCTCCGGCTTGATCCCGTAGCGCGCCTCGACGCGGTCGGGCGTGTACACGTGCACGTCGCTGACGCCGCGCGGCGTCATCATCAGCGCGACGTGCTCCGTGACCAGCTGGAACGCGTCGCGGTCGGTCGAGACGACCGTCGTCTTGATGCCGGCCTCGTCGGCGCGCGTCGCGAGCGTCGCGATCACGTCGTCCGCCTCCCAGCCCTCGAACTCGAGGTTGCGGTAGCCGAACGCCTCGACGATCGGCCGGAAGTACGGGAACTGCTCGCGCAGCAGGTCGGCCATCGGGCGCCGGCCCTCCTTGTAGACGACCTCGGCCTCCTCGGCGATCGCGTGGCGGTGGACCGGCCGCGTGTCCCAGGCGACGGCGACGCCCTTCGGCTTGTAGTCCGCGAGCAGCTTGAACAGCATGTTCGTGAAGCCGAGCAGGGCATTCGTCGGAAAGCCCTCGCTCGTCGCGAGCTCCTCCGGCAGCGCGAAGAAGGCGCGATACGCGAGGTTGTTGCCGTCGACGAGGAAGAGCTCGGAGTCGCGCGCGGGGCCGTCGTCGAGATCGAGCTCCACCCCGGTGAGCGTCTTCGGG
>JAICLU010000020.1 GCA_025925195.1 Thermoleophilia bacterium | reverse complement strand
GTGATCGAGATGAACCCGCGCGTGTCGCGCTCGTCGGCGCTCGCGTCGAAGGCGACCGGGTATCCGATCGCGAAGGTCGCCGCGAAGCTCGCCGTCGGCTACACGCTCGACGAGATTCCGAACGACCTGACGGGCACGACGCCGGCGAGCTTCGAGCCGACGCTCGACTACGTCGTCGTCAAGTTTCCCCGCTTCGCATTCGAGAAGTTCCCCGGCGCCGACCGGACGCTCGGCACGCAGATGAAGTCCGTCGGCGAGACGATGGGCATCGGCCGCACCTTCGCCGAGGCATTCCTGAAGGCGATGCGCTCGCGCGAGCTCGACACCGGCGCCACGACACCCTGGCAGACACTCGACGACGTGCCCGAAGACGTGCATCCGTTCTTCCAGCACGAGATCGAGCAGATCCGGATCGCGCTCGGCGACATCGCCGGCGGCGACGTCGAGACGTTCGTCGCCGACGACTGGCTGCGCCTCAAGCGGCTCGGGATCCGCGACTCCGACATCGCGTCCGCGACCGGCGCGGACGAGATCACCGTGCGGGCGCGCCGCAAGGCGTGCGGCGTCAGGCCCGTCTACCGGCGCGTCGACTCGGTCGCCGGCGAGGTTGAGGCGGCATCGAACTACTACTACTCGACGTGGGGCGAGGCGGACGAAGCACCGCCGAGCGGCCACCGCCCGCGCGTCGTCATCCTCGGCTCGGGCCCGAACCGCATCGGCCAGGGCGTCGAGTTCGACTACTGCTGCGTGCACGCCGTCTGGACGTTCCGCGAGCTCGGCTACGAGGCGGTGATGGTCAACTGCAACCCGGAGACCGTCTCGACCGACTACGACACGTCCGACAGGCTCTACTTCGAGCCGCTCGACGCAGAAGCGGTGCTCGCGATCTGCGACCGCGAGCGGCCCGAGGGCGTCGTGATCCAGTTCGGCGGCCAGACGCCGCTCAAGCTGGCACGCGCGATCGAGGAGGCCGGCTACCGCATCCTCGGCACGCCCTACGACGCCGTCGACCTCGCGGAGGATCGCGAGCGCTTCGGCGGACTGCTGCGCGCGCACGGCATCTCGTCCCCGGGCTGGCGGATGGCCGGTTCGACCGAAGAAGCCGTCGCGGCGGCCAACGAGGTCGGCTACCCGGTACTCGTGCGGCCGTCGTACGTGCTGGGCGGCAGGTCGATGCGCATCTGCTTCACGGACGCGGATGTCCGCAGCGCGCCGGTCGTCGGCCGTGTCCTCGTCGACCGGTTCCTCGAGAGCGCGATCGAGGTCGACGTCGACGCGCTCTGCGACGGCGCCGAGACGTACGTCGCGGCGGTCATGCAGCACGTGGAGGAGGCGGGCGTGCACTCCGGCGATTCGACGTGCGTCCTGCCCGCGCCCTGGCTGACGCCGGCGCAGTCGCAGGAGATCCACCGGATCGTCCGCGTGCTCGCGCGCTCGCTCGGCGTCGTCGGGTTGCTGAACGTGCAGCTCGCGATCACACCCGAGGGGACGGTGTCGGTGATCGAGGCGAACCCGCGGGCCTCGCGCACGGTGCCGTTCGTCAGCAAGGCGACCGGGGTTCCGCTCGTGCCCGCGGCCTGCCGGCTGGCTGCCGGCGCGCGCCTGGCCGACCTGGGCCTTCGCGCGGAGCGGCCGCCGAAGCTCTGGAGCGTCAAGGCTGCCGTCATGCCGTTCCATCGCTTTCCCGGCAGCGACCCGGTACTGAGCCCCGAGATGCGCTCGACCGGCGAGGTAATGGCGAGTGCGACGGATCTGCCGACCGCGCTCGCGAAGGCGGAGCGTGCAGCCGGTCGCACCCTGCCGTCGACGGGCGCCGTCTTCCTGTCGATCCGTCCCGACGAGCAGAAGGCCGTCGTGCCGATCGCCGCCACGCTGCTCGGGCTCGGCTTCAAGCTGTTCGCGACCGAGGGGACGAGTGCGACGCTCGCGGGCGCCGGCCTGCAGGTCGAGGCGGTGCGCAAGCTGAGCGACGCAGTCGACGAAGAGCTGACCGTCCTCGACCTGATCCGCCGCAGGCGCTGTGACCTCGTGATCAACACGCCGCAGGGCCGGAACGCCCGCTCGGACGGCTACGCGATCCGCGAGGCTGCGCTGTCGCGGCGCATCCCGTGCATCACGACGATGGCGGGCGCCGCGGCTGCAGTCCACGCGATCGCGAACGCGCGTGCCGAGCAGGCGCTCTCGCTGCAGGAACGCATCGATGCCGAGACGCGAACGGCTTAGCGTCGTCGGCGTCGAGCGCGTCGGCGAGTACGCGTTGCTCCGCCTCGTTCGCGGCGCGATCGATCCCGGCCTTCCGGGCCAGTTCTTCATGCTCGAGGCGCCGGGCCGCGTACTGCCGCGGCCGCTGTCGCTGTGCCTGGCGCCGTCGAGCGAGCTGCACTTCCTCGTCGACCCGATCGGGCCGGGCACGACGGCGCTCGCCGAGCTCGAGCGCGGCGACGCGATTCACGTCTACGGGCCACTCGGGAACGGCTACGACCTCACGGTGCCGAGGCCGCTGCTCGTCGGCGGCGGGATCGGCATGGCGCCGCTGCCGTACCTCGCCGAGGCGCTGCGCTTCCCGCCGGCGATCCTCGGCTTCCGCACCGAGCGGCACGCAGAGGCCGCCGTGCTGATGCCGGGCGCAGAGGTGGTCGTCGACCCGGTCTTCGTCACCGACGTGCTGCCGCACGGCTACGACGTGCTGGCGTGCGGGCCCGAGCCGATGCTGCAGGCGATGCCGGCCGGAGCGCAGCTCGCCTGGGAGGCACCGATGGCCTGCGGCTACGGCGCCTGCTACGGGTGCGCCGTCGCGATCGGCGGCGAGCTGAAGCGGCTCTGCGTGGAGGGGCCCGTCCTTGTCGCTGCTTAACGCCTCCGGCTGCCTCGACGCGCTCGTCGCGCCGGAGGTCGCGAAGACGCTCGACGGGTTCGTGACGAAGACGATCACGCCGCTGCCGCGCGAGGGCAACGCGCCGCCGCGGATCGCCGAAACGGCCCATGGGATGCTGAACGCGATCGGGCTCGCGAACCCGGGGCGCGAGCGGTTTCTGGCCGACCACCTGCCTCGCATGAGAGAGCTCGGCCTGCCGCTCTGGATCTCCGTCGGCGGGTTCTGCGCAAGCGACTACGCCGAGACGTGCGCCGCCTTGTCCGATGTTCAGGGGGAGGTCGAGGCGATCGAGCTGAACCTCTCGTGCCCGAACGTCGACGAGGCCGCGGACAGCGCGGCCGAGATCGTCGCCGCCTGCCGCACGGCGACCTCGCTGCCGTTGTTCGCGAAGCTCTCCGCCGCTCACCCCGACGTCGGCGAGGTGGCGCGTGCGGTCGCGCACGCCGGCGCCGACGGCCTCTCGCTCGTCAACACGCTGCGCGGCCTGCAACTCGACCGCGTGACGCACGCGCCGATGCTCGCGCGAGGGAGCGGCGGACTGAGCGGTCCTTCGCTCAAGCCGGTGGCACTCCACGCCGTGCACGCGTGTTACGCCGCGACCCACCTGCCCATCGTCGGCATGGGCGGAGTGGCCTCGGCGCAGGATGTGATCGACATGGTCGCGTGCGGAGCCGCCCACGTCGCATTCGGGACGGCGCTCTTCGCCGACCCCTACGCCGTCAAGCGCGTGCGCGAGGAGCTCGCCGTTGTCAGCTTCGACGACATTTTCGCGTCGGCGCACGCCGTGACGAAGCCGCGCGTTTTCGCCGCTTGATCCGCGCAGGCACGTTGGTAGTATCGAGCGCCCGGACATGCCCGCCTCCAAGACGCCAACCCACGCACCCGTTCGCTCGCTCGACCAGAGGATGGATGCGCTCCGGCGGGCGAACGACGTCCGCGTGCGGCGCGCACAGTTGAAGAAGGATCTCAAGGACGGCAGGGTCCGGATCCAGACGATCCTCGGCAACCCGCCGGAGTACGTCTCGACGGCAAAGGTCGTCGACATCCTGATGGCGGTGCCGAAGTTCGGACGGGTGAAGGCGGCGCGGTTCCTCAACACGTGCCGCATCAGCCAGTCGAAGACGGTGGGCGGGCTCTCCGACCGGCAGCGCGCGGAGCTGATTGACCTCTTCAACCGGTAGAGCGCTGCCGGTTCTCGTCATCACCGGCCAGTCGGGGGCCGGCAAGGGGACGCTGATCACGCACCTCTTCGAGCGCTTCCCCCAGCTGCAGCTCGCGGTGTCGGCGACGACGCGCGCGCGGCGGCCCGGCGAGGAAGAAGGCGTCCACTACTACTTCATCAGCGACGCCGAGTTCGATCGGCGGCTCGCGACCGGCGAGTTCCTCGAGTACCACGTGTTCCCGTGGGGCCAGCGCTCCGGGACGCTCTACTCGGAGATCGACCGGATCGGCGCCGAGGGTCGCGTCTGCGTGCTCGAGCTCGAGACGGAAGGCGCCCTGAACGTCGCCGAGCGCGAGGCGCGCGCGGTCACGATCTTCATCACGGCCGCCCTGCCGGAGCTCGAGCGGCGCCTGACCGAGCGGGCAACCGAGAGCGCGGGCGAGATCGGCGAGCGGCTCCGGGTCGCACAGGAGCAACTGCTCGTCGCCGACCGCTTCGACCACGTGATCGAGAACGACGATCTCGACCGGGCCGTCCAGGAGCTCTCGGCACTCGTCAGTGGCCTGCTCTCACCTGCAGGTACCATGTCGCAGACATGATCTATCCAAGAGTCGACGACCTGCTGAGAAACGTGGATTCGCGCTATGCGCTCGTCATCATCTCCGCGAAGCGCGCCCGGCAGATCAACAACTACCACCACCAGCTCGGCGAGGGCACGTTCGACGACAATCCGCCGCCGCTCGTCGAGTCCCGGTCGAAGAACTACCTCACCATGGCTCTCGAGGAAGTCGCCGAGGGCATGCTGACGTACGACTACGGCGACCGGTCCTAAGTCGCAGTTGTAGGCATCATGCGGGCATGGCCCGGGTGCTGCTCGGCGTGTCCGGAGGCATCGCCGCCTACAAGGCGTGCGAGGTCTGCCGACGGCTGGTCAAGGGCGGCCACGACGTCGTCCCGCTCGTCACCCCCGGCGCAGAGCGCTTCGTCGGCGCCGAGACCTTCCGTGCACTCGCGCGGCGACCGCCGGCGGACGACGTCTATCTCCATCTGACGCGAGCCGACCTGATGGTGGTGGCGCCGTGCACGGCCAACACGCTCGCCAAGCTCGCGCACGGCCTCGCAGACAACAGCCTCACGGAGGCCGCGCTGGCGCATCGCGGGCCGATGCTCGTCGCGCCGGCGATGAACCCGCGGATGTGGTCGCACGCCGCGACCCGCGCCAACGCCGACGCGTTGCATGCCCGCGGCGTCGTGCTCGTCGGGCCGGACGAGGGCGAGACGGCCGAGGGCGAGCTCGGCGTGGGGCGGATGTCCGAGCCGGCCGAGATCGTGCGTGCGGCCGAGGCGCTGCTGGCCGGCACGAGCCCGCTGCGCGGCAAGGAGGTGCTGGTCTCGGCGGGCGGGACGCGCGAACCGATCGACGCCGTGCGCTTCGTCGGCAACCGTTCTTCCGGCCGGATGGGCGTGGCGCTCGCCGCGGAGGCTCACCGGCGGGGCGCGCATGTCACCCTGCTCGCGGCGAACCTCTCGGTCGCCCCGCCCGTAGGAGTCGATGTGATCGAGACGCAGACCGCAGCCGACCTCGAGCGCGAGGCGCTCGCCCGCGGAGCCGTGGCCGACGTCGTCGTCATGGCCGCGGCGGTCGCCGACTACCGGCCGGCCGAGGCGCTCGCGACGAAGCGGCCGAAGGACGCGGCCGGGTGGACGGTCGAGCTCGAGCCGACGACCGACGTCCTGGAGGCCCTCGGGGCGACCCGCCGGGCCGGCCAGGTGCTCGTCGGCTTCGCCGCCGAGGCATCCGACGGCGCGGGGGGCGAACGCGGCCTCGAGCGCGCGCGCGAGAAGCTGACGCGCAAGAAGGCCGATCTGATCGTCTTCAACGACGTGTCCAGAACGGACATCGGCTTCGACGCGACCGACAACGAGGTGACACTGGTGTCGGGGACAATCCCCGCCGTCACGCTCCGCAAGGCGTCCAAAGAGGACATCGCCGTCGGCATCCTCGACGCCGTGGAGTTGCTCCTTGGCTGAACGTGCACTGGCACCGGCTCCGTCCGACCTCGTCGACGCGATCGTCGCGAACCTCGGCCGCGTCGTGCACGCCCCCGACGACATCCTCCGGCTCGTCGTGCTCTGCCTCGTCGCCGAGGGGCACCTGATCATCGAGGACTTTCCCGGCGTGGGGAAGACGATGCTCGCGAAGGCGCTCGCCCGCTCGCTCGACTGCGACTTCGCTCGTCTGCAGTTCACACCCGACCTGCTCCCCTCCGACGTCACCGGCGTCAACGTCTTCGACCAGCGAACGAATGGGTTCGAGTTCCGGCCCGGACCGGTCTTCACGAACCTGCTGCTCGTCGACGAGGTCAACCGCGCCTCCCCGAAGACGCAGGCGGCGCTGCTCGAGTGCATGCAGGAGAGTCAGGTGAGCGTCGACGGCACGACCTATGCACTGCAGCGGCCCTTCATGGTGATCGCGACGCAGAACCCGATCGAGTACGAGGGGACGTACCCGCTGCCCGAAGCCCAGCTCGACCGGTTTACGATGCGCGTCGAGCTCGGCTACCCGTCGCTCGCCGAGGAGGCGCGGATGCTCGACGAGCAGACGCACGTGCCGCCGCTCGAGGCGCTTGTGCCGGTGGCGGCGGGCGACGAGGTGCTTCGTCTCGCGGCGCAGGCGCGCGAGATCTACGTCGAGGAGAGCCTCGGCCGGTACGTCGTCGCCGTTCTCCGCCAGACCCGGTCCGACGAGCGGCTCTACCTCGGCGCCAGCCCACGCGCAGGGATCGCGCTGCTGCGGGTCGCGAAGGCGCGCGCGCTCGCCGACGGCCGGGAGTACCTCGTGCCCGACGACGTGAAGGCGGTCGCCGTGCCGGTCCTGTCGCACCGGTTGATCCTCGGCCCGGAAGCGCGCGCGGCCGGGCTCGGCGGTCGCGAGATCGTCGCCGACGCGCTCGAGAAGACGCCCGTTCCCGTTTAGTGGCGACGCTGACGCAGCGTGGGCGCTCCGTGCTGGCGCTCGGCGTCGCCGTCTATGTCGTCGCCTGGCTTTTCGGGTCGAAGGCGCTCTATCCGGTCGCGAGCGGACTCGTGCTCGCGGTCGGGCTGTCGTACGCGTGGATTCGCGTCAGCGCGCGACCGCCGCGCGTCCGCCGGCACGGGGCGGGCCGGGACGCGGTCGAGGGAGACGACGTCCGGATCGACCTCGAGGTGACGACGCCGTCGTCGGTCGCGCCGCCGACGATCGTCGCGATCGAGCGGGCGGGCCGGCTGCCCGAGCGGACGATCGAGCTCTGGCGGGTCGGTGAGGGCCGGTTCGTCGGCGGCTACGAGCTCCGGCGGGTCGCGCGAGGCCGCTATGCCTTCGACGCCGTACGGCTGACGATCGAGGACCCGTTCGGCCTGGCGCGCGCGCGGCTGACGAAGGGCGAGCCCGAGGCGCTCGTCGTCTATCCGCGCCTCGTCGAGCTGTCGGCGCTCTTTTCGGAGGGCGGCGCCCACGCGCAGGACGGCAGGCGCCTTCTGCTGCGCCGCCCGACGGGCTTCGAGCTGCACAGCGTCCGTGAGCACGTCCAGGGCGAGTCGCTGCGGGCCGTTCACTGGCCGTCGACTGCCCGGCGCGGACGACTGATGGTGAAGGAGCTGGAGGACGCGCCGCGCGACGAGGTCGTCGTGCTGCTCGACGCGGATGCCGGGGCATTCGCCGCCGGCGGCGACGCGTTCGAGGTCGCTGTCAGGGCAGCCGGGTCGATCCTGCAGACGCACGTGAGGCGTGGGCGCCGCTGCGCGCTCGTCGTCAATGCAGCCGGCCGTCCGGCGCAGCCGGTGTCGACCGCCGCCGACTGGCGTCGGGCGCTCGAGGTGCTCGCCGCCGTCGAGCCCGACGGCCGCACACCCGTGCACGCGCTCCTGCAATCGGAAGGCGGGATCGCCTCGCGGTCGCTCGAGCTCGTCGTCGTGACGTCGCGCGTCGACGGGCCGCTCGCCGACCGGCTCGTGCAGCGCGCGCTGTCGCGCCGCGGCACCTCGGTCGTGCACGTCGCGACCGCGGACGGCGCGGAGCCGCAGCTGCTCCGCCTCCAGACCGTCGGGATCCCCGTCGCGGTCGTCCGGGCGGGCGACGACCTGGAAGAGAAGCTCGCGGCGCGGGAGGCGCGCGTTGCCTAGGACGCTCTTGACGGCCGCCGTCCCGGCCGCCGTGATCGCGGCCACGTGGCTCCGGCTCGAGTCGCCGTTCGACTACCCGCCGACGGCGCTCGTGATCGTGCTTCTGGCCCTCTTCCCGGCTGCGGTCAAGCGCCTCCGCCTGCCGGCAGCCGTGGTCGCGGCGGTGCTCGCCGCGCGGATCGCCTTCGGCGAGTGGCCGCGGCATCCGGGGCGCATCTGGACGCACTTCGAGCACGGCTTCCTCGACTTCTACGACGTGCGCACCCCGTTCGACCCGCGGATCCACGGCGACATGCGCGGCGTCGTTCTGGCGGCGATCTTCGGCTTCGTGCTCGCCGCCGGTCTCGCGGTCGCGGCGCGGCGGCCCGGCCTCGCACTCGGAGCGCTCCTCGTCGGCGCCGGCTGGCCCGCGACACTCGCCGGGAGCCGGTCCGGGCTGCCGGTCGGCGCCGCGATCCTCGTCGCCGCGCTCGCCGTTCTCGCAGGACTCACGAGCCGGCGCGTCCCGCGCGCGGTCGTGCCCGTCGCGGCGGCGCTCGCGCTCGCGGCGGTCACCGCCTCCGCGTCGTCGGCGGTGGCGAAGGGCGGCCTTCTCTCGTGGCAGCGCTGGGACTTCTACAACGCGCCCGCGCAGCCGGTCAGCGTCTCCTATGTCTGGAACGCCCAGTACAGCGGCATCACGTTCCCGAAGAAGCGCACCCGCGTGCTCGAGATCGAGGCGCCACGCCGGTCGCTCTTCTGGCGCGCCGCCGTGCTCGACGACTTCACCGCCGACCGGTGGGTCGAGACCGTTCCGCAACGCGGAGACTGGCTCGAGCCGGCGGTGCCGTCCTCGCAGCTCGTTCGCCAGCGCGTGCACGTCCTCGCGCTCGCGGACACGCGGCTCGTCGGGGCGAGCGTGCCCGTCTCGTTCGACGCAGGCGACGCGCCGATCGCGTCGAGAGGGACCGGGTTCGCCGAGCTGCCTTCCGGATTGACGCGCGGATTCGCCTACACGGTCGAGAGCTACGCGCCCCGGCCGACGGCGGCCGAGCTCACGCGGTCGCCCGCCGACTATCCGGCCGAGCTGACGGAGCGCGGGACGTTCCTCGACGTCTGGCCGGGGGTGACCGCGCCGGCGTTCGGGGCTCCACGGCGCGCCTTCCTCGATGCGCACCCGTCGATCGCCCGGTACACGCCGCTCCTGAACTCGGCGCTCGACATCGCGGGGAACGAACGAACGCCGTACGCCGCCACCACCGCGCTCCTGCGCTGGTTCCGCTCGAGCGGTCAGTTCCGGTACACGAACCGGCCGGCAGTCGACAGCGAGGCGCCGCTCGTCGGGTTCGTCGCCGACACGCGCGCCGGCTACTGCCAGCAGTTCGCCGGCGCGATGGCGTTGATGCTCCGCTACCTCGGGATCCCGGCGCGCGTCGCGGTCGGCTTCTCGAGTGGCACCTACGACGCGAAGCGGGGCCGCTGGCTCGTCTCCGACCATGACGCCCACGCCTGGGTCGAGGCGTGGTTCCGCGGCTACGGATGGCTGCCGTTCGACCCGACGCCCGCCGCGGGCCGCCCGGAGCGGGGGCAGCTGAGCGCTCCGTACGCGCGGGCCGCCGCGGCAGGCGGCGTGCCGTCGTCGCAGGCACCGCAGCCGTCCGCGCCGGATCTCGGGTCCGCGCACCACCACGGCGAGCAGGGGACCGGCGCACGGCCGGGCTTCACGACGGCCGCGCCCGCGCGGCGCCACGGCCATACCAGCCTGCTGTTGCTCCTCCTGCTCGTGGCAGCGGCCGTTTGCGGCGGGATCATCGCGACGAAGCTCGCGGTGCGACGGGTGCGCTACCTGACGCGCGATCCGCGACGCATCGCAGGCGCCTGCCGCCGGGAGCTGGCCGAGTACCTGCTCGACCAGCAGATCGAGGGAGCGCGAAGCGCCACGCTGCACGAGCTGGGGGCGCTCGTCCGGCACGAGCTCGCGGTCGACCCCGACGCGTTCGTCGCGGCGGCGACCGCAGCGCGGTTCGGGCCGCCGGAAGGCTCGGGCGCGGCGGCCAGGGTCGCCCGCCGCGAGCTGCGCTCGCTCCTGCGAGGCGTCCGGCGGCGGCTGAACACGCGCGACCGCTGCCGAGGCCTCTTCTCGTTGCGGTCGCTCGGGTTTGCCCAGTGAAACGCGCGGTCGTGATGGCGGCCGGCGAGGGCACCCGCCTGCGGCCGCTGACCGAGCGGTGGCCGAAGCCGGTGCTGCCGATCGACGGCCGGCCGGTGATCGCGATGCTCCTGCGGGAGCTCGCCGCCGCGGAGGTCGAGCGGGTCGTCGTCGTCACCGGCCACCTCGCAGAGCAGGTCGAGCGGCTCGTCGGCGACGGGTCGGCGTTCGGCCTCCAAGTCGACTACGCACGGCAGCCGGGCGTCCTCGGCTCCGCCGACGCCGTGCAACGCGGCCTGGCTGCCGGTCTCGAGCCGCCGTTCCTCGTCGCCGGCGCCGACACGGTGTTCGAGCCGGGCGCGATCGCCCGCTTCGCCGCGGCGGCCGGCGGCGCCGACGGCGCGCTCGCCGACCCGTCCGCGCCGCTCTGGATGCTCGGTCCCGCGATCGTCCCGTTCCTCGGGCTCGACACCGTGCCGTACGAGCTCGCGAACGCGTATCGGAGCGCGCAGGCGGCCGGGCTCGAGATTCGCCCGCTGCCGGTGGGGAAGACGCGCGACTTGACGCATCCGGAAGACTTGGTGGTCGAGAACTTCCGCTATCTGGAGTCATGAGCGAGACGACGTACAGCCTCTTCCAGAAGGGCCGGGCGCACCTGAAGCGCGGCATGGCGGCGCAGGCGACGGTGGCGCTCGAGAAGGCGAAGGCGCGCGACCCGGAGAAGGCCTCGATCCGCGAGGCGCTCGGGATCGCCTATTTCCGGATCGGCCGCTGGGACGAAGCCGAGGCCGAGTTCCGCAAGGTCCTCGAGCTCTCGCCCGTCGACGACTACGCGCACTACGCGCTCGGCCGCTGCCTCCAGAAGCAGGGCCGCGAGCGCGAGGCGAACGCGCACTACAAGCTCGCGAGCTCGCTCGACCCGAACTCGCGGCAGTACCGCGCGCGCATCAAGGAGCTCGACTAGGAAAGGCGGTCGCCGGTGACGCGGCGGACCTCGTCGAGCGACGACACGCCGGCCAGCGCGAGGCGGATGCCGTCGTGCCGCAGCGTCGTCATGCCTTGCTGCACGGCCTCCGCGAAGATCTCTTCCGTCGAGCCCGTCTCGATGAGGCGGCGCATCCGGCCCTGCACGGCCATGACCTCGTAGAGCGCGACGCGCCCGGCGAAGCCGGTGCCTGCGCACTGGACGCAGCCCACGGGGCGGTAGAGCCACGTGTCCTCCGCGGCATCGCTGCGTCCGACCTCTTCGAGCTCGGCGGCATCGGGCCAGTACGCCTCGCGGCAGTGGACGCAGAGGCGGCGCGCGAGCCGGGTGGCGACGATGCAGTTGATCGAGGTGGCGAGCAGGCTCGGCTCGACGCCCATGTCGACGAGGCGCGCGATCGAAGACGCAGCGTTGTGCGTGTGGAGCGTCGTCAGCACGAGGTGGCCCGTCATTGCCGCCTGGATCGCGATCCGCGCGGTCTCCTCGTCGCGGACCTCGCCGACGAGCAGGACGTCCGGGTCGGAGCGGAGGATCGTCCGCAGGCCGCGCGCGAAGGTCAGGCCGCTCCTGAAGTTGACCTCGACCTGGTTGATTCCCGGCGTCTGGTACTCGACCGGGTCCTCGATCGTCATCAGCACGCGCTCCTCCTCGTTGAGGATGTCGAGCGCCGCGTAGAGCGTCGTGGTCTTGCCGGAGCCGGTCGGGCCGACGGCGAGCACGGCGCCGTACGGCTGCCGGATCGCGCGCGCGAACTTCTCTTCGGCATCGGGGCTCATTCCGAGCTCCTGCAGGCCGAGCCTGCCGCCGGGGCGGTTCATCAGGCGCAGCACGATCTGCTCGCCGTGGGTCGTCGGCAGGACAGCGACGCGCAGGTCGGTCGGCTGGCCGCCGTAGCGGATGGTCATCCGGCCGTCCTGCGGGATCCGCCGCTCGGCGATGTCGAGCTCGCCCATGATCTTGAGCCGGCTCGTGACGGCCGGCTGCAGCGCCCGCGAGATGGTCGCGAAGCGGCGCATGACGCCGTCGACGCGGCCGCGGACGACCATCTGCTTCGCCTGCGGCTCGAAGTGCAGGTCGGAGGCATGCTCGTCGATCGCGCGCGAGATCAGGGAGTTGACGAGGTTGATCGCTGGTGCGCTCGTCGCCGCTCCGCTGTCGATCGCCTCCGGCTGGTGCAGCCCGTCCTCGTCGTCGTCGGGGTCGATACCGGCTTCGGAGCGATACGTCTGCTCGATCGCGAGCAAAAGGTCGGGCGCGGGCGCGACGACGAGCCGGATGTTGAGGCCGAGCGCGAGCCGCAGGTCGTCGGAGGCGACGACGTTCGTCGGATCGGCGACCGCGACGATGACGGCGTCGTCCTCGACGAAGCGAATGGGGAGCGCCTCGTAGCGCCGCGCGTACTTCTCGGGGAGCAGCCCGACCGCCGCGGGCTCAGGTTGCGTCCGTGCGAGGTCGAGGAAGGGCAGGTCGTGCTGCTCGGCGAGTGCGTGAGCCAAGGCGGACGCGGTCACCCACCCGTGTGCGACGACGATCTCGCCGAGCCGCGCCGCCGTCACGTCCTTCTCGGCGAGTGCCTGCTCGAGCTGCTCGGTCGTCAGCAGGCCGTCGCGCAGCAGCAGGCTCCCGAGCGGGACCCGCGTACGCGGCGTGCCCGTGCCGTCGATGAACGGCAGGGGGGCGGGGAGGTGGGCGGCTGCCTCCACGATCCCTCTATCGGACTATCGTCGCGACTTCATGAGGGCGGTTTGCCAGCGGGTCTCGCAGGCCCGGGTCGTGGTCGACGGGAGCGTCGTCGGAGCGATCGGAGCCGGGATCTGCGTCCTGCTGGGCGTGGGGCGCGAGGACGACGGGCCGGCGGCCGGGCGGCTGGCGGCGAAGCTCGCGCGGCTGCGGATCTTTCCCGACGACGCCGGCCGGTTCGACCGGTCGCTCCTCGACGTCGGCGGCGGGGCGCTCGTCGTCTCGCAGTTCACATTGTTCGCGGACACGACGAAGGGCAATCGGCCCTCGTTTTCGGATGCCGCGCCGCCCGAGCGGGCCGAGCCGCTGTACGAACGGCTCTGCGACGAGCTGCGCGGCCTCGGCGTACCCGTCGAGACGGGCGTGTTCGGCGCGCGGATGCAGGTCGAGCTCGTGAACGACGGGCCGGTGACGATCGTGCTCGATCAGTGATGCTGCTCGTCACCGGCGGCGCCGGCTATCTCGGCAGCGAGCTGCGCAGGCAGGCGCCGGCTGCGCTCGTCACGTGGCACCGGACGCCTGTTCCGAGTGGCGTCCGGCTCGACGTGCGCGACGAGCACGCGGTCATGCGCTGCTTCCTCAAGCACGGGCCCGACGCCGTCATCCACACGGCGTATGCCATGGGAGACGCGGAGACGATCGTCCGCGGCAGCGCGAACGTCGCGCTCGCAGCCGACCGGGTCGGCGCGCGGCTGATCCAGCTTTCCACCGATCTCGTCTTCGACGGCGAGCAGGGCGCTCCGTACCGCGAGGACGACGAGCCACGGCCGGTCATGGAGTACGGCCAGGCGAAGCTCGAGGCCGAGGAGCTCGTCGCGCACGCGCACGCGGAGGCGCTGATCGTCCGCACGTCGCTCCTGTACGGGCCGCCCGACGGCCCGCAGGAGGCGCTCGCCCGCCGCGACGACGTCGAGTTCTTCACCGACGAGATCCGCTCGCCGATCCGGGTCGCCGTCCTCGCCGCGGCGCTGCTCGAGCTGGCCGGGCGGGAGGAGAGCGGCATCCTCCACGTCGCCGGGCCCGAGGCGGTCTCGCGTGCCGACTTCGCCGCGCGCCTGCGGGGCGGCCCGGTCGCAGGCGCCCGGAGCCCCCGTGTCGGCCGCGCGAGGAACGTGGCGCTCGACTCGTCGCGTGCCCGTTCGCTGCTCCGAACGCCGATAGGTCGTTCGGCCCACTGATTGCTACACTCGTCCCACCATTTGTGACCGGAAGTTCGGCGAAATGGGCCCTGCGGGCCCATTTTTTTTCGACAAAGACCCGTCATGGCGAGCACATACGACAAGGAGAAGCAGCTGTACGGCGAGATCGGTTCGCGTGTCGAGGAGAGCCTGCCCGGCGTCGAGGTGCTCGCCGTCGAGCTCGCGAGCCCGGACCGGTTCGTCGTCTACGTCGATCACCCCGACGGTGTCGACCATGCGCTGTGCGCGCGGGTCACGGACACGCTGCGCGACTATCTCCGCGAGTACACCGTCGACGTGTCGTCCCCGGGCATCGAGCGTCCGCTGCGCCGTCCGGAGCATTTCGCGCAGGCCGTCGGCCGGCGCGTCCAACTGCGCACCGCGACGAAGCTCGACGGGCGCGCGAAGTTCAAGGGAGAAGTGAAGGAAGCAGGCGCCGACGCGCTCACGCTGAGCGTGGACGAGGCGGACGTTGACATCCCGTACGAGCTCATCGTGCGGAGCAACCTGATCGACGAGAGGTAGGCCATGAGCCAGGAGATCATCGACGCCGTTCGCGAGATCGAGCGCGACAAGGGAATCGAGGAGGGCGCGCTCGTCTTGGCGCTCGAGGACGCGCTGCTCGCCGCGTACAAGAAGACGCCGGGTGCGGCGCGCCATGCGACGGTCGAAATGGACGAGCGCGGCGACTTCCGCGTCTTCTCGATCGAGCTTCCCGCAGACGTCGAGGAGCGCCTGCTCGACGAGGCGCGCGAGCGCAAGCTCGACGAGCTCGAGCGCCTCGAGGAGGAGACGGGCGAGCGCCAGCACACGCTGATCTCCGACGACGACCTCGAGATCGACTGGTCCGAGCTCCCCGAGAACGACATCAAGCGCGAGGACGTCACGCCGGAGGGCTTCGGCCGCATCGCCGCGCAGACTGCGAAGCAGGTCATCCTGCAGCGGATCCGCGAGGAGGAGCGCCGGATGATGTACGACGAGTACATCGACCGCGTCACGGAGGTCGTCACCGGCATCGTCCAGCAGGCCGGCGACCGCAACAACGTGCTCGTCGACCTCGGCAAGGTCGAGGCGCTGCTGCCGCGCTCCGAGCAGGTCGACGGGGAGCGCTACGAGCAGGGCTCGCGGATCAAGGCGGTCATCACCGAGGTGCGGAGCGGCACGAAGGGCCCGCAGGTGATCCTCTCGCGCCGCGACCCCGAGCTGATCAAGACCCTGTTCGAGCTCGAGGTGCCCGAGATCGCGGACGGCCTCGTCGACATCCGCGGCGTCGCCCGCGAGCCGGGCTACCGCTCGAAGATCGCGGTCGAGTCGCACGCCCAGGGCGTCGATCCGGTCGGCGCGTGCGTCGGCCCGCGCGGCTCGCGCGTCCGCATGGTCGTCTCCGAGCTGCGCGGCGAGAAGATCGACATCATCCCGTGGAATCAGGAGCCTGCGCGTTTCGTCGCGAAGGCGCTGTCGCCGGCGCGCGTGCGCGAGGTCTACCTCGACGACGACGCGAAGGAGGCGACCGTCGTCGTGCCGGACGACCAGCTCGCGCTCGCGATCGGCAAGGAGGGCATGAACGCCCGCCTCGCCGCGCGCCTCACCGGCTGGAAGATCGACATCCAGAGCGACACCGAGTTCGCCCAGGCCGAGTCCGACATCGCGTTCGGCGGCGGCAGCGGCGAGGAGGGTGAGGACATCTCGGGGCGCTGCTCGGCGATCCTCTCGAACGGCAAGCGCTGCCCGAACGCCGCGCTGCCCGGGTCGCGCTTCTGCGGTGTGCCGGCGCACCAGGCGCTCGAGGGCACCGGCTCCGACCGGGTCGGCGGCGAGCCGGAACCGGAGGTCGAGGCGGAAGCAGAGGTCGAGGTGGACGCCGTCGACGGGCCCGAGGTCTCGCCCGACGCCGGCGAGGCGCCCCTCGAGGAGGTTCCGGCCGGGATCCCGGTCGAAGAGGAGTCCGCGTAACCCCTCTCAGACGATGCGTCGGCTGCGGCGCCGTGAAGCCGCAGCCCGAGCTCGTCCGCTTCGCGGCGCAGGACGGGACGCTCGTCGAGAGCCGGACGGCGCCGGGGCGCGGGGCATGGGTCTGCCGCAACGGCGGCTGCTTTCCGAAAGCCGTCCGGCGCCGAGCTTTCACCCGGGCGCTCCGACAGGACGTCCGAGTCGAATCCACGCTTTACACTGAGGAGTCAGATGGCCAACGGAGGTAAACCGAATCGTCCGCTCCGCCCGCGTGGCGGCGCCGGTCCCGGCAATCGCCGGCGGCGCGTCGTCATCGACACGGGCGCGGCGCGGCCCCGCCAGGACGGCCGCCAGGCGCGCGGCGGGCAGCAGAGCGGGCCGCCCCGCGAGGCACGCCAGCCCGGTGCGAGCCCGACCGGTCCCGTCTCCGTCGAGTCGGGTGTCAGCGTCCGCGACTTCTCGCAGGCGCTCGGCGTCCCGATGCAGAACATCATCAAGTCGCTGATGACGCTCGGCGTCATGAAGACCGCGACGCAGTCGCTCTCCGACGAAGAGGTCGAGCTGATCGCCGCCGAGCTCGAACGCGAGATCACGATCAAGCACGCGTCCGACGACGACGAGGAGCCGACCGAGTTCGAGGACGCCGAGGAGACGCTGCAGGCGCGCCCGCCGGTCGTGACGATCATGGGTCACGTCGACCACGGCAAGACGTCGCTGCTCGATGCGATCCGCGACGCAAAGGTCGTCGACACCGAGGCCGGCGGCATCACGCAGCACATCGGCGCCTATCAGGTGCCGGTCGGAGGCCGCCGTCTGACGTTCCTCGACACGCCGGGCCACGAGGCGTTCACCGCGATGCGCGCCCGCGGCGCGAAGGTGACCGACATCGCGGTTCTCGTCGTCGCCGCCGACGACTCGGTGATGCCGCAGACGCGGGAGTCGATCTCGCACGCGCGCGCGGCCGACGTGCCGATCGTCGTCGCCGTCAACAAGATCGACCTGCCTGCCGCGAACGCCGATCGCGTGCTCGCCGACCTCGCGACCGAGGGCCTCCAGCCCGAGGAGTGGGGCGGGGCGACGCAGATCGCGCGTGTCTCGGCGAAGCAGCAGACCGGCCTCGACGACCTGCTCGAGCGGATCCTGCTCGTCGCCGACGCCGAGCTCGATCTGCGCGCGAACCCGAACACGGAGGCATCGGGCCCGATCATCGAGTCGCGGCTCGACGTCGGCCGCGGCCCGGTCGCGACGATGCTCGTCCAGCGCGGCACGCTCAAGGTGGGCGACGCGATCGTCGCCGGCGACGCCTGGGGCCGCGTGCGGGCGCTGTTCAACTACAAGGGCGAGAAGCTCGAGAACGCGAAGCCCGGCGACCCGGTCGAGATCCTCGGCTTCGACCGGCCGCCGCCGGCCGGCGAGGTCGCACGCGTCGTCGAGAGCGAGCGCACGGCACGGGACGCGGCGCAGAAGCGCGGCGAGCGGCTGCGGCGCGAGCAGCTCGCGCAGGTGCGACCCTCGGGCGGCGTCTCGCTCGAGAGCCTCTACGAGGCGATGCAGGCCGGCCAGGTCAAGGATCTCAACCTCGTCGTCAAGGGCGACGTACAGGGCTCGGTCGAGGCGATCGTCTCCGAGCTCGGCAAGATCTCCCACACCGAGGTGCGCGTCAACGTCATCCATCAGGGCGTCGGCGGCATCACCGACAACGACGTCATGCTCGCGGCCGCGTCCGGCGGCATGGTGATCGGCTTCAACGTCCGCCCGAACGCCGAGACGCGCGGGGTCGCCGAGCGCGAGGGCGTCGAGATCCGCACGTACAACGTCATCTACAAGCTGACCGAGGACATCGAGCAGGCACTCGTCGGGATGCTCACCGCGGTCAAGACCGAGGAGACGATCGGCGAGGCCGAGGTGCGGAATACGTTCCGCGCGTCGCGCGTCGGCACGATCGCCGGCTGCATGGTCACGAACGGCGTGCTGCGCCGTGCGGCGCAGGTGCGGGTGATCCGCGACGGCACGGTCATCTACACGACGACGATCGACTCCCTCAAGCGCTTCTCCGACGACGCCCGCGAGGTCGCGGAGGGCTTCGAGTGCGGCCTCCATCTCGCGAACTTCGACGACGTCAAGGTCGGCGACGTGCTGGAGGCGTTCGAGACGCGCGAGGTCGAGCGGACGTCGCTCGACGAGGCGCCTACAGCGAGCGCGTAGTCGTCAGCTCAGGGTTTCGCGGATGAGCGCTGCGAGCTCCGTGTTGCCGCGGGCGAGCGCCTCCGCCTCGACGGTGTAGGAGCCGCCTTCGCCGATGTGCGGTCGGGCGTCCACGCGTCGGGCTCGGGCGGGTCGTCGCTGCGGCCGACGACGATGCGGTCGAACGGGCCGAGCGCGGGCTCGACGTCCCGGACGGCTGCAAAGACGTCCCCGCCCCGGTAGGCGGCGCGCATGACGGCGCTCAGCCCCTGCTCGTCGTGCGCGGCGGCCGCGGCCGGGTCGGCGCGAAGCAGGTCGCGCAGCCCTTCGGCGTCACCGGCATCGATCAGCTCGAAGATTCCGGCCACTCGGGGATTATGTGCCGATGGCAAGCGGCTACGTCGGTGTCCTGACCTGCGAGCTCCACTTCCCGGGGGCGCATTCGCTGAAGGAGAAGCGGCAGTACGTCCGTTCGGCGAAGGCTCACCTCCAGAACCGCGTCGGCGCCTCGGTCGCCGAGGTCGACCACCACGAGGTCTGGCAGCGCGCGCGTCTGACGATCGCCTGCGTGGCCCGCGAGCACCGCGAGCTGGAGCGGCTCCTCGACGAGGCCGAGCGCTGGCTCCGCGGCCAGGAGTGGGAGGTCGCCCTCGTCGACCGGTTCGTCGTCGATCCCGAGGACTAGCTTCAATGTCCCGATGAGCGAGCGGATGAGGCGGGTGAACGAGTCGGTGCGGCAGGTGCTGGCGGAGACCCTGCCCGAGCTGAAGGACCCCCGGATCGGCCTCGTCACGATCACCGGCGTCGTCACGGCGAGCGATCTGCGGCACGCGACGGTCTACGTCAGCGTCCTCGGGAGCGAGAAGAAGCGGGCCGCGACGATGCGCGGCCTCGAAGCCGCGCACGGAGTCCTGCAGTCCCGGCTCGCGCGGCAGCTGCGAATGAAGCGGACCCCGCAGCTGACGTTCGAATACGATCCCTCGGTCGAGCATGGCGTTCGGATGAGCCGCCTCATCGACGACCTCGCTCCCACAGACTCACCGCAGCACGATGAGTGACCTCCAAGCGATAGCTGCCGCCCTGCGCGGCCACGAGCGGTTCCTCGTGGTCACACACGAGAACCCCGACGGCGACGCACTCGGCTCGCTCCTCGCCACGACGCTCGCGCTGCGACAGCTCGGCAAGGACGCGCAGATGCTTTTGCTGGGCGAAGCGCCGCTGCCGCGCGAGTACCACTTCATGCAGCTGCAGGGGCTTCTCCGCGCGGCGCCTGCCGACCTCGAGACGCGCGTCGTCGTCGCGGTCGACTGCGCGAAGGCCGATCGCATCGGTCCCGATTCGGGGCCGCTGCTCGAGCGTGCGGCGCTCGTTCTCGACATCGACCACCATCACGACAACACGCGCTTCGGCGCCGTGAACCTGATCGTCGCAGACGCATCTTCGACGGGTGAGGTCCTGCGCGACGTCTTCGCCGAGCTCGACGTGCAGCTGACGCCGGACATCGCGGAGGCGCTCTACGTCGCGCTCGTCACCGACACCGGCCGCTTCCAGTACTCGAACACGACGCCGAAGGCGCTACGGCTCGCCGCCGAGCTCGTCGACGCAGGCGCCGACGTGCATCAGGTGTTCCAGCAGGTCTACGAATCGATGGAGTTCGCGAAGCTGAAGCTGCTCGCGCGTGCACTCGAGCGGGCGGTGGTTCTCGAGGGCGGCCGCATCGTCGTCTCCTACCTGCTGCGAACGGACTTTGCAGAGGTCGGCGCTGCCGAGCCGTATTCCGAGGGGATCATCGACTCGCTTCGCGCGGTCGACGGCGCCGAGCTCGCAGTGCTCATCCGTGAGCCGCCGCGCGACGCCGGCCCGACGCACAAGGGATCGCTACGCGCCAGCGTGGACGAACTCGACGTGTCGGCGATCGCACGGATCTTCGGGGGCGGCGGTCACCGCCAGGCCGCGGGCTTCTCGAGCGAGAAGCCGGTCGACGAGATCACCGAGATCATTCGCCAGGGATTCCTCGCACAGCGTGCCGCCGCGGGCGCTTGAGCCGGCCGGCGTCGCGCTCGTCGACAAGCCTGCCGGGCCGTCGTCGTTCGCGATCGTCGCGCAGATCCGCCGCATGACCGGCGCGAAGACCGGCCACGCCGGCACCCTCGATCCGTTCGCGACCGGCCTGCTGCTGATCCTCTCGGGACGGGCGACGAAGCTCGCGCCGGCGCTCGTCGGGCTCGACAAGCGGTACCTGACGACGATCGACCTGACGGCGACGACGACGACGGGCGATCCCGAGGGCGACGTCGTCGAGAGCCACCCCGTCCCGACCGACCTCGCGCTCGACCGGCTGCGGGGCGAGATCGAGCTACCCGTGCCCGCGGCATCAGCTGTGAAGATCGAGGGCGAGCGCGCGTACGCGCTGCACCGGCGCGGAGTGAAGGTCGAGATGCCTATGCGCCGCTCGACGGTGCACGCTCTCGACCTCGTCGCGAGAGACGAGACGACGGTGACGCTCGCCCTGCACGTCAGCAGCGGGACCTACATCCGCTCGGTCGCGCAGGCGCTCGGGGGCCACTGCCGCGAGCTGCGCCGGACGGCGGTCGGGCCGTTCGCGATCGAGGACTCGGTGGTGCCCGACGCGTTCACCCCCGAGCGCCTGCTGTCCGAGGCGGACGTGCTGGGCCGCCTGTGACCGTCGCCCACGACCCGCACGAGCTCGAGCCGGCACGCCGCGCAGCGGCGATCGGGACGTTCGACGGCGTCCACCGCGGCCATCGTCGGGTCGTCGACGCCGCCCGCGCCGCGGGGCTTCGCTCCGTCGTCGTCACGTTCGATCCACACCCACGGACGGCGTTCGGCGCCGAGGTCGAGCTGCTCGTCCCCTTGCAGCGACGGATCGAGCTACTCGAGGAGGCGGGTGTCGACGACGTGCTCGTGTTGCGGTTCGACGACGCACTCGCGTCGCTGACAGCCGAGGAGTTCGCGCAGCGCCAGCTGCGTGCGGCCGGCATCGAGGTCGTCGCGGCAGGCGACGGGTTCCGGTTCGGCCGCGGCCGGGCCGGCGACCTCGACACGCTCGAGGCGCTCGGCTTCGACGTGCGGCGCGTGCCGCTCGTCGACAACGTCTCGTCGAGCCACATTCGCGCGCTCCTCGTTGCGGGCGAGGTGGTGCAGGCGGCGAGGCTGCTCGGACGGCCGACCGAGGTCGAGGGGATCGTGGTCCACGGCGACCATCGCGGCCGCACGCTCGGCTTTCCGACCGCAAACCTCGACACACCGGCGGATGTCCTCGTGCCGAAGCTCGGCATCTACGCCGGCGCGACGAACGGCCGCCGCGCCGCGATCTCGATCGGCACGAATCCGACGTACGGCGGGACGGAGCGCCGCGCCGAGGCGCACCTGCTCGACTTCGACGGCGACCTGTACGGCCGCCGGCTCGTCGTCGAGCTGTGGGAGCACCTGCGCGACGAAGCGCGCTTCACCTCGGAACAGGAGCTCGTCGAGGCGATCGCTGCCGACTGCGCGAGGGCGCGAGAGACCGGCCGGCCGGGATAGCAGCGCAAGTTTCCCCCGCTCACGGCGTCCTTCTTGACATGGAAGCCGCACACGCCGCCTCGCGCGGGCTCGCCGTTCTCGAGACAGTCCGCTGCCTCGAATGCAGCGAGATCTACTCGAAGCCGGTCGCGGGGGGGACGACGCAGAAGAATCCCGGCTGCCCGGTCTGCGGCTACGTCGGTTGGATCCCGGTCAGCGTGCCGGACGAGCCGGAAGCGCTGCGCCGCTCCGACGCGGGTCGGCGCATGCGCCGGTCCGGCCGACTGCGCTGACGCCCCCGAAGTAGTGATGGCGCGCCGGCCAGCGCCGCACCGTGCGGCCGCGCGCCTCGAGCTCTGCCAGTGCCTGCTCGTCGACGCCCGGCTCGGCATTGACGACGTCGCCTGCAGGGTGGGCGCGCGGCAGCTCGACCGCGACGTCCGGGACGAGCCCGCCGTCGACGATCCCGGCCAGCACGGTGAGTAGCGCCGTCCGGAGCCGGGTGCCGCCCGCAGCTCCGATCGCAAGCTCGAGCCCGTCGTCGTCGAGCACGAGCGTCGGTGCCATCATGCTCTGCATCCGGTGGCCCGGCTGGAGCGGCCCGGTGAGCAGGTCGACCTCGCCGAGCATGCTGTTCAGGTGCAGGTCGAGCCCGGGCAGCCAGTCGCCGCTGCCGAGGCCGAGACTCGACGTCAGGACGCAGGCGTTGCCGTCCGCATCGACCGTGACGAGGTTCGTCGTGTGCGTCTCGGGGCCGTGTCCGCCGCTGAGCGCTTCCACGAGCGCGAGCGTGCCGGGGACCGCGAAGCGTCCGAGCGCGGTTTGCATGCCGGCGAGACCGGATCGGGTCAGCACGCGTCGTCCGCGCCACGCGACCTCCACCGGCCGGCCCCACTCGGCGCGGTACGCGTCGAGATCGGCGGCAGTCAGCAGCCCGCCACGCTCGTCGGACAGCGCGAGCAGTGCGGACCCGATCGTGCCCGTGTACGCGCCGGCCGCGCCTTCGGCCGCGAGAGACTCGAGCGCCGTCACGAGGCCCGGCTGCTGCATCGTGTCGCCGGGCGCGAGCAACCGGCCCGCCGGCGCATAGATCCGTGCGCCCTCGCGCAGGGTCATCACGGGCTCCAGCATCACGAGGCACGCGACGTGCGCCGCCGGCATCGCCACGCCGTCACGGGCGAGGCGGATCGCCGGCGCGCAGAGCCGCTGCCACGGCAACCGCCCGTGCTCGGCGTGCAACGCGCCGAGCAGCGCAGGCACGCCCGGCACCGCACACGAGGCAGGACCGATCGCGTAGTGGACGACCTCGGCGCCGAACGGCACCTCGAGGTGCACGAGCTCCGAGCCGCGCCCGCGCGGGACGGCGCAGAACCCGTCGAGGTTCCGCGCGACGCCGGTCGCGGCGTCGTAGTGGATCGCGTGGGCGCCGCCGAGCAGGCCGGTCATCACCGTCTCGGCGACACACGACGCGAGCGCTGCCGCCACCGCCGCGTCTGCCGCGGAGCCGCCTTTCTCGAGGATCTCGACGCCCGCGGCGGCGGTTGCCGGGTGCCCTGCGGCGACGGCCGCGATCACGTGCGCGGGAGAGCCGTCCAGCCGATCCGCGCGACGCCCTCGCGCGGGAAGTCGGAGCGCCACGACATGAGCGTGGCGCCGGCGGAGTAGCGGTAGCGCCGCTCGACGAGCGCGCCCGTGACGGGATCCGTCTCGCGCTCCGTGATCCGGCCGTCCTCGACGACCGCTTCCAGCCCGTCCAGGCCGTATGTCCCTTCGACGGCAGCGTGTGACACTTCGTCACGAGCAATGACCCCGAGATCGTCGACGACGTGGCGGATCAGGGCGGAGCCGCGCCAGGAATTCGTCAGGACGGCGAGCACGAGCTCGCGTTCGGGCACGAGCAGCAGCAGCGACTGGAAGCCTGCGACCGAGCCCTCGTGATCGACGACGCCGTCGCGGACCCACCAGCCGAGCGCATAGCGCGCGCCGAGCGCCTCCGCGACCGGCCACTTCAGCTCGGGCCACCGGCGGCAGTGCGCCAGGCCGTACGTCACGAGGTCGCCGACGGTCGACCAGAGCCCGCCGCTCGCGCGGCGCTCGACCGGATACGACGGATCTGCGACGACCCCGCCCGGCTGGTGCCCCGGGGCGGCGTCCGGCGGCGTCTCGAAGCCGGTCGAGCGGAGGCCGAGCGGCTCGAGCACCCGCTCCCGCAGCGCGGCCGAATAGTCGCCGAAGGCTGCCGCAGCCTCCCAGTAGCCGGCGTTGGAGTACGACCAGAGCCCGGCGCACACCGGCGGCAGCGGCTCGCGGGATTCCGGCCGCAGCCCGGCCGTGTGCGAGAGCAGCGCCGTCAGGCGGTCGTCGAGGAGCCCGGCCTCGTCGACGAGCGTCGCCGTGAACGACTTCGTGATCGAGGCGATGCGAAACGGCGTCTCCGCCGACCCCGCAAACGACGTCGACCCCTGCACGTGCAGCGCCGCCGCGACGTCCGGCACCCCGGTGCGCTCCTGGGCCGCGCCGACCGAATCCGTCAGGGAAAACACGGGTTCGCTACCCTAGCGACGACCCAGCCTCGGCTCGACGCGTTCTTCCTTGCACGCGGGCGGGGGCTCGGGAGACGTCAACAGAGGAGGCAGTCATGGCCCTCACCAAGGAAGCCAAGCAGGATCTGATCGGCAAGCACGGCCGCAGCGACACCGACACCGGGTCGCCGGAGGTGCAGATCGCGATGCTCACCGAGCGCATCAACCAGCTCACGGAGCATCTGCGCACGCACAAGCACGACCACTACTCCCGCCGCGGGCTACTGAAGCTCGTCGGCCGCCGCCGCCGCTTCCTGAACTACCTGCAGAAGCACAACCTCGAGGGCTATCGGGCCCTCATCAAGGAGCTCGGCCTGCGCCGCTAGCTCCGCAACAACACCCCGGGGGGTGGAAGTTGAGCGAGCGGCCGCAATGTGCAGGGCGCTGACTCAACTCCCACTCTCCAGAACAAGCAGAGTGGAGGACAACCGAATGAGTATCGCGACCGATCGCCGGGCGCAGGTCTCCGTTTCCATCGGGAATCAGGAGATCAGCTTCGAAACCGGCAAGCTCGCGAAGCAGGCGGACGGCGCCGTCGTCGTCCGTTCCGGCGAGACGATGGTGCTCGCCACGGCAGTCGGCCGGCCGGAGGCGCGCGAAGGCGCGGACTTCTTCCCGCTGACGATCGACGTCGAAGAGCGCATGTACGCCGCGGGCAAGATCCCGGGCGGCTTCTTCAAGCGCGAAGGCCGCGCCAGCGAGCGCGCCACGCTCACGGCACGGATGATCGACCGTCCGATCCGGCCGCTGTGGCCGAAGGGCTTCCGCAACGAGGTGCAGGTCATCTGCACGGTGCTTTCGGCCGACATGGTGACGCCGCACGACATCCTGTGCATCAACGGCGCCTCGGCTGCGCTGATGCTCTCGCCGCTCCCGTTCTTCGGGCCGGTGGGCGCGGTGCGCGTCGGCCGGATCGACGGCGAGCTCGTCGTCAACCCGACGCTGCAGCAGAACTGGGACCAGACGAGCATGGACCTGATCGTCGTCGGCACGAAGGACGCGCTGACGATGATCGAATGCGGGGCGCAGGAGGTCACGGAGGACGTGCTCCTGCAGGCGTTCGAGCTCGCCCACGAGAACATCCGCCGCCTCTGCGAGGCGCAGGAGGATCTCGCCCGCCAGGCCGGCAAGGCGAAGTGGTTCGACCTCGACGCGGCCGCCGAGATCGAGCGCGATCACGGTCACACCGTGTGGGAGGCGATCCAGGCCCGCGGGCTGAAGGACGCCTCGTCGGTCGTCGAGGAGCTCATGGGCACCCTCGCGCCGCCGCTCTCGATGGACTCGACCGACGAGGACATCACGAAGCGGATGCAGGTCCGGAACGCGCTCAACGCGCTGCTCGAGAAGCAGCGGGTCGTCGCGGTCGAGGGCCCGATCCGCGAGCAGTTCGAAGACGACCTGCGGGCGCTCACCGACGCGGAGGACGACTCGAAGCAGCTGAAGTCCGCCAAGCGGCACCTGCTCTTCGACCACATCGCCGAGACGGTCAAGGTGCCGTTCTCGACCGGCCCGGTCGCCGACGACGGGACACGGACGATCGACTCGACGACGAAGGCGTACGCGAAGAAGGCGTGCGAGGCGATCTACAAGGACCTGGTCCGGAAGAAGATCGCGGTCGACAAGCGTCGCCCCGACGGTCGCGGCACGGAGGACATCCGCCCGATCGAGGTCGAGGTCGGCGTCAACCCGCGCGCGCACGGCTCCGGCCTGTTCACGCGCGGCCAGACGCAGATCCTGACGACACTCACCCTCGGCACCGCCAAGGAGGGCCAGCGGATCGACGACCTGTCGCTCGAGACCGACCGCCGCTACATGCACCACTACAACTTCCCGCCCTACTCGGTCGGGGAGACCGGCTTCATGCGCGGCCCGAAGCGCCGCGACATCGGCCATGGTGCACTGGCACAGCGGGCGCTCGAGGCGGTCATCCCGCCGGCCGAGGAGTTCCCCTACACGATCCGCCTCGTCTCGGAGACGCTCGAGTCGAACGGCTCGTCGTCGATGGGCTCGGT
>JAICLU010000164.1 GCA_025925195.1 Thermoleophilia bacterium | reverse complement strand
TGACCACGTGCCGCTTGAACAGCAGCTCGTCGTAGGACAGGCCCGCGGCCGCCCCCACCAGCTGCGCCAGGTGAAGGATCGGCAGGTCGAAGTCGACGTCCGCCTCGCGCGACGCCTTGCCCTGCCAGGCGTCCAGCGACAGGTGGCAGAGGGGGCAGGGCGTCACGATCGCATCGGCGCCGGCCTCGTACGCCTGCTCGATCGGCTGGATCAGCTCGCCGAGCGCCGTCTCCTCGCGCGCCTGGATGATCGGGAAGCCGCAGCACTTGATCTTCGCCGGATAGTCGATCGCCTCGCCGCCGCACGCCTCGATGATCCGCTCGAGCGACCACGGGCGATCCGGATCCTCGAAACCCATGATCTTCGACGGCCGGAGGATCTGGCAGCCGTAGAACGGCGCCACCTTCAGCCCCTTCAACCCCTTGTGCGCCGCCTGCTTCAGCAGCTCGTACCCCTCGCCCTCCGCGATCTCCCAGAGCAGGTGTCGCACGTCGACGTTCCCGCGATACTCGGGCACGCCGACCGACTTGAGGTTCTCGTTGACGCGGTCGAGCAGGTCGTGGTCGCCCTGCAGCATCGCGTTCGCCTGGCGCAGGTTGAGCGTGCACACGTTGCAGACCGTCAGCAGCGTGTCGGCGACCCGCCCCGCGTACGCGAGGATGCGCGCGTTCAGGTGCAGGTAGTAGTCCGGCTCGGCCTCGTGGATGTCGCCGGCGCCGCAGCACGTCACCGACTCGAGCTCGAGCAGCTCGAGCCCGACACGCGGCGCGAGCGCCTGCGTCGAGGTGTCGAGCTCCTTCGCGGAGAGGGACGCAAGGCACCCCTTGTAGTAGGCGACCTGCTTCATGCTCCTCCTCCTGGCTTCTTCGTCGGTTGCTCGCCGGGCGTGACGTCGGCCTGCGTCAGGCTGCCCTGCCCGCCGGCCGAGCCCTCACCGGGCAGGTACGGACGGGTGAACGCGCCCTGGCGCTCGTAGATCTGCTCGAGCGACTCGTCACCCGTGTGACCGTGCGCGAGCCGCGACAGCGCGCGCTCGCCCTGCACATGGCCGAGCGCTCCCTGTCGATCCTGCTGCTGCGTCAGCTTGCGGAGGTTGCGCGCCTCGCCGACGTCGCGCGCGACGTGCGGCGGGAATGCGAGCCCGGCCTTGTTGTGCTTGATCAGGCCCATCGCGAACTTCATCTGCTTGACGCTCGAGACGATGCCCTGCGTCTTCGGCACGAGCTCGGTCTCCCGCAGCCAGCCGGTCGTCTCCGTCGAGCGGATGAACCACTTGGCGTGCTTCGCGCCCATGTCGCGGTCGATGCCGTGGTGGACGGCCTCGGCGCCGAGCTTCGCGATCGCGTCGCGCGGGTCGACGCCCTTCGGGCAGCGCTCGTTGCAGAAGAAGCAGCGCGTGCACTCCCAGATCCCGTGCGGGCCGCTGTACTGCTCGAGCCGCTCGACCGTCGCGGCGTCGCGCGGGTCGCCGACGAACCGCATCCCCTTCGCGAGCGCCTGTGGCCCGAGGAACTCCGGGTCGGACTCCATCGCGTTGCACTCCGACACGCACGCCCCGCAGTTGATGCAGAGCGCCTCCTTGTGCACGACGTTCATCCGCTCCTGCGAGATCCGGTACTCGCGCCCGTCCTCCGGCCGGTCGTAGCCGGGCTGCAGGTACGGCTTCATCGCCTTGAACTTGCTCCAGAACGGATCCATGTCGACGACGAGGTCCTTGACGATCGGCATGTTCCCCATCGCGGAGATCACCGGGATCCGGCCCTCCTGCGCGATGTCGTACATGCGCGTCTTGCACGCGAGCACGGCGGCGCCGTCCATCCGCATGCCGCACGAGCCGCAGATCATCATCCGGCAGCTTTTCCGGTAGGCGAGCGAGCCGTCCTGACGGTCCTTGATGATGTCGAGGCAATCCAGGAGGGTCGCCTCTTCCGGTGCGTCGATCTCGTACTCACGCAGGGCGCGATCGCCCGTCGAGGAGTCGTAGCGCCAGACCTTCAGAGCGACTTGCACTTCAGCCTCCCAGTCCCTTGATCGATTGACTCGTCGCGTCGACGGTGTCGGCGGCGGCAGGCACGTCGACCGTGACGTCCTTGCCGAAATCCGAGAAGTTCATCGTCATCGACACCGACTGCTTCGCGACGGTGTAGCTCGTCTGCAGCCGGCGCACGTAACCGTCGTCCTCGCCGACCCAGACGTCGTACGCCCCGTACTTCGCCGCCAGCCGTGCAAACGCGGGCGGCAGCTTCGCCGTGTCGATATGGCCGCGATAGTGCGTCGTCTGCGTGCCGTCGACCGTCTCGTCGCCGACTTTCGTCACCTGTCCGGACGCCTCGAGCTGCGAGAACGACTGCGACGGGTCCTGGCCCATCAGCTGTGAGAAGTCGAACCCCTTCGACTTGCCGACCTGTTCGAGGTCGACCTTCACCCACGACTTGCCCTGTGGGAGCGCCGCCTGCAGAAGCGGCGACTTCAGGTAGATCGTCGTGCCGTCCTGCACCTCGTCGATCTGCATGTCGATGCCCTGCAGGCCGGCGTGGACGGTCATCGACCCCGCGTGCTTCACGCTGTCGAAGTCGCCGTCACCGCTCATCGTGACGCTCTGGCCGAGCGCGACCATCGATGCCTTCATGACGACGTGCTCGCTCGTCGCCTGCGCGCTCTTCTTCGCCGCCTGCAGGACGTATGCGGTCGGCGTCAGGTTCACCTCGGACGAGCTCGAGCCGCCGCCGCACGCGGCCAGCAGGAGCGGTGCCGCTGCGAGCACGACGAGCGCGCGCCGCATCAGTACTTGCGCTCCTCTGGCTCCCACTTCGTCACACGCACCGGCGCCGTCGTCAGCTCGACGCCGTCGTCTTGCCAGCGCGTGATCGTGTGCACCATGAAATTCTCGTCGTCGCGCTTCGGGTAGTCGTTCGGGCGCGAGTGCGCGCCGCGGCTCTCCTTGCGCCAGATGCCGCCCTCGATCATGCACAGCGCCGTGTCGAGCATGTTGCCGAGCTCGATCGCCTGCGTCAGGTCGCTGTTGAAGACATCGCCCTTGTCCTCGACGTAGACGTTCTTGTACCGCTCGCGCAGCTCGAGCACGATCTCGCGCTGCCGGAGCATCTTGTCCTCCTGCCGGAAGACGGCGAAGTTCTCGAGCATCGACGAGCCGAGCTCCTCGCGGATCTTCCACGGCCGCTCGCCCGAGGTGCGATCGAGGAGCGCGCGCAGACGCCGTTCGGCGTCGCGCTCGACGGACTCGGGGACGTCGATCGTCGTGTTCGAAAGCGCCCATTCGGCGGCGCTGTGGCCCGCGCGCCGCCCGAATGTGATCGTCTCCATCAGCGAGTTGCCGCCGAGGCGGTTCGCGCCGTGAATCGAGACGCACGCGCACTCGCCCGCGGCGTAGAGGCCCGTCAGCTCGGTCGCGCCGTCGTTGTCGGTCGAGATGCCGCCCATGTGGTAGTGGGCGCCCGGCCGGACGGGCACCGGGTCGTAGATGGGGTCGACGCCGGCGAACGTCATCGAGAGCTCGCGCGAGCCCGGCAGGCGGTCGATGATCCGCTCGGCCCCGAGATGTCGCATGTCGAGGAAGACCGAGCCGTTGACGCCCCGGCCCTCGTCGATCTCGGTCTGCTCGGAGCGGGACACGACGTCACGCGACGCAAGCTCGAGCGCGTTCGGGGCGTAGTGCTTCATGAACCGCTCGCCCTCGCTGTTGATCAGGTACGCGCCCTCGCCGCGGCAGCCCTCCGTCAGCAGGACGCCGGACGGATAGAGCGTCGTCGGATGGAACTGCATGAACTCCATGTCCTTCAACGGCAGACCGGCGTGCAGGGCCATCGCCATCCCGTCGCCGGTGCAGGCGTACGCGTTCGTCGTGACGCGGTACTGCCGGCCCGCGCCGCCCGTCGCCATGACGACGGTCTTGCCGCCGATCGTCTTCAGCCCGCCGTTCAGGAGATCCCAGCAGACGACGCCCTGACAGCGGCCGTCGTTGACGACGAGCTGCCACGCGAAGAACTCCTCGTACACCTTGATGTCACGCTTCACGAGCTGCTCGTAGAGCACCTGGATCAGCACGTGACCGGTGATGTCGGCGGCGTACACCGTCCGCGGGGAGCCGGCGGCGCCGAACGGGCGCTGCGCGAGCTTGCCGTCGTCGCGACGGGAGAAGACGGCGCCCCAGTGCTCGAGCTGGATGATGTCGCCCGGCGCGTCGGCGGTGAAGGCCTCGATCGCGTCCTGGTCGCCGATGAAGTCGGAGCCCTTGACCGTGTCGTACGCGTGGATCTCCGGGCTGTCCTCCTTCGCGTTCCCGAGTGCCGCGTTGATGCCGCCCTCGGCCGCGCCGGAATGCGACCGGGTCGGGTGCAGCTTCGAGACGATCGCGACGTCGGCGCCCGTGTCGTGCGCTTCGATGGCGGCGCGCATGCCTGCGCAGCCGCCTCCGATCACGAGGACGTCGTGCTCACCGATCACTATCGCCTGACGCTACCGAAAGCGGCCGTTTTCAGACCGAGGGACCTGCTGCGGCGATCTCCGGAACCGCCGCCGCGAACTTCTTGTCGAAGTTGTCGCGGAACATCCCGGCGAGCTCCTTCGCCTTACGGTCGTACGCCTCCGGGTCACTCCACGTGTCGCGCGGGGTGAGCAGCTTCGAGTCGACGCCGGGCACCGACACGGGCACCTCGAAGCCGAAGACGTCGTCCCGCCGGAATTCGACGCCGTCCAGACGGCCCGAGAGCGCCGAGTCGACGAGATCGCGGGTGGCCGCGATCGGCATCCGCCGACCCTCGCCGAACGGCCCGCCCGTCCAGCCGGTGTTGATGAGCCAGACCGTCGAGCCGTGCTCGTCGAGCTTGCGGCCGAGCATCTCGGCGTAGACCGTCGGCGGCTGCGGCAGGAAGGGCGCGCCGAAGCAGGTCGAGAACGTCGGCTCCGGCTCGGTCACGCCGATCTCCGTGCCGGCGAGCTTCGCCGTGAAGCCCGAGAGGAAGTAGTAGAGCGCCTGCTCCCTGTTGAGCCGGGCGACCGGCGGCAGGATCCCGAATGCGTCGGCGGTGAGCAGCACGACGTTCTGCGGGTGGCCCGCCATCTTCGTCGGCAGCGTGTTCGCGATCGCCTCGAGCTTGTACGCGGCGCGCGTGTTCTCCGTCTTCGAGTCGTCGTCGAGGTCGAGGACGCCGCGCTCGTCGACGGCGACGTTCTCGAGGATCGTCCCGAAGCTGTGCGACGCCTTCCAGATCTCCGGCTCGGCG
>JAICLU010000149.1 GCA_025925195.1 Thermoleophilia bacterium | reverse complement strand
CTCGTCGCCGTTCAGCGCCAGCACCGGCCCGGACTCCGCGCGCCGCGACGCCGCCAGCCGCAGGCCGCCGCCCCGCCCGAGGGGCTCGGGCTCTCCGACCGGCTGGATCTCGGCGCCGAGGCCCCCGAGCGCGTTGACGAACGACTCCTCCTGGCCGGCACGGCACGCGACGATGACGCGCGTGACGCCGGCGCCGACGAGCCGCGCAACCGTGTACTCGGCGAGCGGGAAGCCGGCCACGGGAACGAGCGGCTTCGGCATGCCCTGCGCCGCCTCGCCGAGCCGTTCCGCCTTGCCACCGGCGAGGAGCAGAGCCTCCATCAGGTGCGCAGCTCCTCGCGGTGGGACGGATTCGGCGTCGTCGCATGGCGCGGGCGGCCGATCCCCTCGTACGCGAACCCCGCCTCGCGCGCGGCAACCGGATCGAGCAGGTTGCGGCCGTCGATGATCAGCGGCTGCGCCATCGCCTCTCGCACCTCCGGGGTGGGGAGCGTCGCGAGCTCGGGCCACTCGGTGACGATCACCGCGGCGTCGGCGCCTCGCACCGCGTCGAGCACCGTCTCGGCCAGCTCGATGCCCGGCAGGTCGCCCGGATGCGCGACCGGATCCCACGCGCGCACCTCCGCGCCCTCCGACAGGAGCCGGTAGGCGATGACGCGGCTCGGCGCCTCGCGCATGTCGTCGGTGTTCGGCTTGAACGCGAGCCCGAGCAGCGCGATGCGCTTGCCGTGCAGTGACCCGAGGTGTTTCTGGAGCTTCTGCACGACCCGGCGCTTCTGGAGCTCGTTCACCTCCCACACCGCCTGCAGCAGCATGAACTGGTAGCCGCTGTTGCCCGCGAGCTGCTTGAGCGCGGTGACGTCCTTCGGAAAGCACGAGCCCCCGAAGCCGATGCCCGCCTTGAGGAAATGGGGGCCGAGACGATGGTCGAGACCGACGCCCTTCGCGACGTCGACGACGTCCGCGCCGACGAGATCGCAGACGTTCGCGATCTCGTTGATGAAACTGATGCGCGTCGACAGGAACGCGTTGGCGGCGAGCTTGACGAGCTCCGCGGACTGCACGTCGGTGCGCACGACCTCCGTCTCGAGCCCGCGGTGCAGCCCGACGACGCGCTCCCCGTCGTCCGGGTCGAACGACCCCACGACGATCCGGTCGGGGTTCATGAAGTCGCGGACGGCGCTGCCTTCCGCGAGGAATTCCGGGTTCGAGACGTAGCCCACGTGCGTCAGCCCGCGCGCGTCGAGCCGCCGCCGCACGGCCTCGCCGGTGCCGACCGGCACGGTGCTCTTCATCACGACGACCGGTCGGCCCGGCAGCTCCTGCGGCAGCTGGTCGATCACCGTCCACACGTAGTGCAGGTCGGCGTCACCCGAGGGCGTCGGCGGCGTGCCGACGGCGATGTAGAGGAACTCTGCGTCGTCGACGACCTCGTCGATCTCGAGCGTGAACTGCAGCCGCTCGCGGTTCCGCTCTACGACCTGCTCGAGCCCGGGCTCGTAGATCGGTATCTCGCCCGCCCGCAGCTGCTCGATCCGCTCCGGCACGACGTCGCGGATGACGACGTCGTGGCCGAGGTCGGCGAAGCACGCCCCCGTGACGAGGCCGACGTAGCCGCCGCCGAACATCCCGATCTTCGCCACGGGCCGGAGATTACTGAGAGCGCGGCTGCAGCCCGCGGGCGATCGCGAGCATCGTCTCGTTCGAGAGCTCGTCCCGCAGCGTGTTGTAGACCCAGTACGTGGCGCCGCCGCGCCGGAAGGCGATCAGGTGGATGTTGCCGCTCGTCGTGAAGAGATCGAAGTGCCGCCCGGTCTTCTTGTCGAGGTACTTGCCGGTCGGGCTGCGAAGGGCCGGCGCCTCGGTCCAGTTCGTCTCGATCACCTGGTAGTAGACGTTCTGCGCACCGGTCACGAAGGTCAGCGCGAGCTCCTTGCGGTGCGCGACGGGCTTGAACGCGCGAACGGGGTCCATCGAGGTGAACTGGGAGCCCGACGCGATCGCAGTCGGATAGAGCACGGGGAACGGCACGTGGACGTTCGCAGCGTCGATCGTCGGCCGCGCGTCGAAGGTCTGCACCTGCGCAGGCTGCTTCGGCGGCGGCGCCTGCGTGCTGTCGGCCGGATTCGCCACCGTGCCGCCGAACGACGCGCCGACGACGACAACCGTGAGCGGGTTGCCCGCCTGCTGCGCGTACGGCGCGAGCTCGGGCGTCAGCTGCGCGACGCTGACGTGCGCGCCGAGCGCCTGCGCGAGCGTCTGCGCCGCCGCTTTCGCCTGCGGCTGCACCGTGTCGTAGTAGACGTAGGTCGAGTAATAGTCGGCCCGCGGCGCATCGGCGCGGACCGTCGCCGGCAGATGCACGGTGTGGAAGCCGGCGACCGCGAGCTTGTAGGACGTGTCGCGCGCGAGGCCGCCGATCGTCGTCCCGTTGAGGACGAGCGAGCTGATGTCGGCCGGCTTCAGCGCCTTCGTCGCCGGAGGCTTCACCTTGATGCCGAGCGCCTGGTCGTTCGCACGCTTGGACACCGTCACGTCCGGGTTCATGAACGTCTTCACCGCCGACGCGATGTCTTCCGGGGCCGCGCATTCCTCCGCGTTCTCGAAACCGCACTCGGTCAGGTTCGGGATCGTCACGCGGAACAGGTGTCCCGGCGGCAGGTGATAGGCGAGCCCGAGGTACGACTGGATCTCCGACACCGGCACGGAGCCGCCGCCCGCCTGCACGACCTCGACGTTGTGCTTGACCGCACCAACGAGGCCCGGCAGCGAGGTCAGCGAGAAGCCCGACGCAAGGCGGTCCTTGAGCGCGTCGAGGAACAGCTGCTGGCGCGCGTTGCGGTAGAGGTCGGAGTCGGTGTGACGGAAGCGGACGAACGACAGCGCCTCACCGCCGTCGAGCTTCTGGTACCCGGGCTCGAGGTTGATCGCGGACGTGCCGCTGTTCGGCGGGATGTAGTAGCGGTGGTCGACGTCCATGTAGACGCCGTGCAGCTTGTTGACGAGCAGCTTGAAGCCGTGGAAGTCGACGGTGATGACGTAGTTGATCGGGATGCTCGTGAGGTGCGCGATCGTGTCGAGCGTGCCCTGCTCGCCGCAGGTCGTCCACGCGGTGTTGATGCGGTCGTGGTAGCGCGGAACGTCCGAGCCGTTGCAGTAGACCCCCACGGTCAAGTCGCGCGGGAACGACATGAGCGACAGGGTCTTGTTCGACGGGTCGGCCCGGATCAGCATCAGCGTGTCGGAGCGGGTCGCCTGCCCGAGCGCCTTGTCGACGCCCTGCCGCGTGTCGTAGCCGATCACGAGCGCGGTCGCCGGCGAGGTCGGATCGGCGACCGGCTTGACGCTCTTGTCCTTCGCGGTCGCCTTCGCTCCCGCCGTGTGCGCCGCGAGCGCTCCGAGCGTCTCGTGCCCGTAGAGATAGAGGCCGCCCGCGAGCCCGGACGCGACGACGACGAGCGCGAGCACGATCCAGCCGAAGATCGCGGCGGCGACCCGCGTCCGCGAGCGGCGCGGCGGCGGCGGCTGCCGGTAGCGCCGCATCGGGGCGAGCGCTGCCGGGGGCAGCACCGCGCGGCCGTTGCCGTTCAGGGTCGCGGCGCGACCCAGTCCTCTCTTCGTGGTCGTCCGCACGGGCCGAAAGTCACCCTAGCGGAGGCCCCTACAGCCCTTTGGCCGTTTCCCGGCAGAGCCACTGCGCAACGCCGAGCAGGCTGCCGCCGGCCGCCTCGGCCGCCGCGCGCTGCTCGCCTGCTCCGTCGCCCCGGGCGAGCACGGCCTCGAGCAGCGCGAGCTCGTCTGCGCAGCCGAGGCGGCGCGCCGCGGGGGAGGCCAGCTCGGCGAGCTCGCGGAGCGCGTCGCGGGCCGGGCGCGGCTCGTCGCGCGTCAGGTCGACGAGCTCGGCGTCGAGCCCGTGGCGCACCGCCCGCCACTTGTTCTCCGCGATCAGCGTCACCGGCTGGATCGCGAGTCGCCCCTCGCGGTCGAAGCGCTCGGCCAGCGTCGCGGCGAGCGACTGCACGAGCGCGACGAGCACGGCGACGTTCTCGAGGCGCGTCTGCGCGTCGCAGATGCGCACCTCGATCGTGCCCAGACGCGGATGCGGCCGCAGATCCCACCAGATGAACGTGTAGTCCTGAAAGCTGCCGGTGCGGACGCCGCGTTCGACGACGTGCTCGAACTCCTCGAACGACGCGAACGCCGGCGGCAGCCCGCTGCGCGGCATCGCGTCGAAGACCTTCGAGCGGGTCGAGTGGAGCCCGGAGTCGCGGCCGTGCCAGAACGGCGAGTTCGCGCTCAGCGCAAGCAGCTCGGGGAGCCAGGTGCGGAGTGCATTCGCGACCGAGATCGCCTGCTGAGGCGTCTCGAGGCCGACGTGGACGTGCAGGCCGAAGATCAGCTGGCGTTCCACGGCCCACTGCAGCGCGTCGACGAGCTCCGCATACCGCGTCTTCTCCGTGACGTCCTGGTGCTCGTAGCGCGCGAAGGGATGCGTGCCGGCCGAGAGGATGCGCACACCGCGCGGCTCCGCCTCCGCCTGCGCGTTCCGACGCAGCTCGGCCGCCTCGGCAACCGCCTCGCCGACGGTCGCGCACGGCTCGGTCGCGACCTCGACCGTCGACTGCAAGAGCTCCTCCTTGATGCGATCGTCACGCCGCGCGGCCTCGCCGAACACCTCGGCGTAGCGGGAGGTCAGGTCGAAGCTCTCGCTCGAGACGAGCTGCAGCTCCTCCTCGACCCCAAGCGTGAACGGCTCCCGCCGCCCGTAGTTGACGTCCATCAGGTCGGGTAGCCGAGGTTCGGGCTCAGCCAGCCCTCGAGCTCCTCGACCGGCATCTGCTTGCGCGCCGCGTAGTCCTCCACCTGGTCGCGCCCGAGCCGCCCGACCGAGAAGTAGCGCGCCTTCGGATGGGCGAAGTAGACGCCGCTGACGCTCGCGCCCGGGATCATCGCGAACGACTCCGTGAGCGTGATCCCGAGCGGCTCGGCGCCGAGCAGGTCGAAGAGCTTCCGCTTCTCGGTGTGGTCGGGGCACGCCGGATAGCCGAACGCCGGGCGGATGCCGCGGAAGCGCTCGGCCCGGATGTCCTCGGGCGAGAGCTGCGGTCCGTGCTCGTACCACTGCCGCCGCGCCTGCTCGTGCAGGTACTCGGCGAATGCCTCCGCGAGCCGGTCGGCGAGCGCCTTCGCCATGATCGACCGGTAGTCGTCGTTGTCGGCCTCGAATCGCGCGCACAGCTCGTCGAGACCGATGCCCGCGGTCACCGCGAAGGCGCCGAGGTGGTCGTCCGCCGGCGCGACGTAGTCGGCGAGACAGCGGTTCGGCCGGGAGTCGCCGTACGCCGACTGCTGCCGCAGGAAGCAGAAGCGCGTTCCCTCGCCGAGCACGACGTCGTCCCCCTCGGACGCGGCCGGCCAGAACCCGTACACGCCCTTCGCTTGTAACAAATCGTCACGAGCGATCTCGTCGAGGAGCTCCTGCGCGTCGTCCCACAGCTCGCGGGCGACGGGCTCGTCGAGGATGCCCGGGAACTTGCCCTTCATCTCCCACGCGTGGAAGAAGAACTGCCAGTCGATGTACTCGCGCAGCTCGGCGATCCGCGGCTCGACGACCCGGGTGCCGGTGAACTCGGGCGTCTCGAGCTCGTCGAACTCGACGCGGTCCGGGTTCGCGCGCGCGTCCGCGATCGGCAGCAACGGCCGCCGCTCCTTCTCGGCGAACTGGTCGCGCAGCACGTCCTGCGCGTCGCGGGTCTCGGCCGTGAGTCGGGCGCGCCGTTCGGGGTCGAGCAGGTCGGAGACGATGCCGACCACGCGCGACGCGTCCAGGACGTGGATCACCGGCTGCGAGTACTCCGGCGCGATCCGGACCGCCGTGTGCTGTCGGGACGTCGTCGCGCCGCCGATCAGGAGCGGCAGGTCGAGGCCGCGCCGCTCCATTTCCCGCGCAACGCCGACCATCTGGTCGAGCGAGGGCGTGATCAGCCCCGACACGCCGACGACGTCGGCGCCGACCTCGTGCGCCGTCTCGAGGATCCGGTCGGCGGGGACCATGACGCCGAGGTCGTGCACCTCGTAGTTGTTGCAGCCGAGCACAACGCCGACGATGTTCTTGCCGATGTCGTGCACGTCTCCCTTGACGGTGGCCAGCACGACGCGGCCCTGCACGCGCGTCGTCTCGCCCTTCTCGTCCTCCATGTACGGCTCGAGATAGGCGACCGCGCGCTTCATCGCGCGCGCGCTCTTCACGACCTGCGG
>JAICLU010000107.1 GCA_025925195.1 Thermoleophilia bacterium | reverse complement strand
CCGGAGGACGGCGTCTGGGGCCGCTGGGCGCGCTTCGTGCTGCGCCGGCCGGTACCGGTGGCGATCGTCGGCACGGTGATCGCCGTCGTCCTGGCGGTGATCGGCACGCAGCTGAACCCGAACGAGTCGCAGCTCAAGAACTTCCCGGGCACCGGCACGGCCATCGCCGGGCGGCAGATGCTCGCCGACGCAGGCATCTCACCCGGCGTCATGAAGCCGTTCGACATCCTCGTCGAGCGCGGCGGCGATCCCGGGGCGATCGCGAAGAAGGTCGCTGCGGTCGACGGCGTCGTCGGTGCGACGGCGCCGCCCGGCTGGCGGCACGGCCCGGACGCGATCGTCGAGGCGTTCCCTGCGGTGGACGGCGCAGCGCCGCAGATCCAGGGGATCATCGATCGCGTCAACGAGCGACTGAAGGGAACCGACGCCACGCTCGCCGGCCAGGCGGCGGTCGACCGCGACTTCGTGCACGCCGTGTACGGCAACTTCCCGTACGTCCTCGCGTTCGTTCTCATCCTGACGCTCGTCCTGCTCGCGCGCGCATTCCGGTCGATCGTGCTGCCGATCAAGGCGGCCGTGCTCAACCTCATCTCGCTCGGCGCCGCGTTCGGGATCGTCGTGTTCATCTTCCAGGAGGGGCACGGCTCCTCGCTCTGGGGCATCGCCGCGACGCAGTCGATCACCGCCTGGATCCCGCTGATGATCTTCGCGTTCCTCTTCGGGCTCTCGATGGACTACGAGGTCTTCATGCTGACGCGCATGCGCGAGGCGTACGACGAGACCGGCTCGACCGAACGGGCGATCGAGCTCGGGCTCGCGCGGACCGGGAAGCTCGTGACGAGCGCCGCGCTGATCCTGATGTTCGCGTTCCTCGTGCTCTCCTCGAGCCCGGGCTTCGAGATCAAGGAGTTCGCGATCGGCCTCGCCGCAGGGATCATCTTCGACGCGACCGTCATCCGGGCGCTGCTCGTGCCGGCGCTGATGCGGCTGCTCGGCGAGGCGAACTGGTGGCTGCCGCACTGGACGCGGCGTGCCCTCCGCATCCCCGCGACCGAGCCCTCGTAGTCCGGTAGATTCTGCGGCATGTTCCACGTGCTTGCGGAAACGGCTGCGCAAGAGGGCAAGAAGACGATCCTCGCGATGCTCGTCGTCGGCCTCGTGTTCCTGTCCGTGGTCGCGGTCGGCGAGCTGACCCACTGGCTGCGCCACCGCCGCTGAAGGATCTTCGGGACTGGATCTCGCGGCTCGAGCGCGAGGGCGAGCTCGTCCGCGTGTCGGCGGAGGTCGATCCCGACCTCGAGGTCACGGAGATCGTCGACCGGACGGTGAAGGCCGGCGGACCGGCGCTGCTCTTCGAGCACCCGAAGGGCGCCCGGCACGCGCTGCTGATCAACCAGTTCGGCACCGAGAAGCGGATGTGCATGGCGTTCGGCGTCGATTCGCTCGACGACATCTCGAAGAAGCTCTCGAACGTGCTCGAGCTGCAGCCGCCGCAGGGCCTGCTCGAGAAGGTGCGCGGCCTGCAGACGCTGAAGTCGATCGCCGACTCGCGGCCGAAGACGGTGCGCAAGGGGCCGGTGCACGAGGTCGTGCTGCAGGGCGACGAGGTCGACCTCTCGCTGCTGCCGGTGATGCGCTGCTGGCCCGACGATCCCGCGCCGTTCATCACGCTCCCTGCCGTGATCACGCGGGACCCGCGCGACGGCTCCCGCAACGTCGGCATGTACCGGATGCAGGTGATCGACCGCAACACGACGTTCATGCACTGGCAGATCCACAAGGACGGCCGCGCCGACTGGCTCGCGACCGACGGCCGCATCCCGGTCGCCGTCGCGCTCGGGCTCGACCCGGTCAGCGCGTACAGCGCGAGCGCGCCGCTCCCGAAGCACCTCGACGAGTTCATGATGGCCGGCTTCCTGCGCGGCGAGCCGGTCGAGCTCGTCAAGGGGATCACCGTCGATCTCGAGGTGCCCGCGCACGCGGAGATCGTCCTCGAGGGCTACATCGAGCAGGACGAGCTCGGCACGGAGGGGCCGTTCGGCGACCACACCGGGTACTACACGGCCGCCGAGCCGTTCCCGGTCTTCCACGTGACAGCGATGACGATGCGACGCGACGCGATCTATCCGTCGATCGTCGTCGGCAAGCCGCCGCAGGAAGACGCCTGGCTCGGCAAGGCGACCGAGCGGATCTTCCTGCCCGCCGTGCGCACGACGCTGCCGGAGGTCGTCGACTACGATCTGCCCGTCGCCGGCGGTTTCCACAACTGCGTCATCGTCTCGATCCGCAAGCAGTTCCCCGGCCACGCGCAGAAGGTGATGCACGCGATCTGGGGGATGGGGATGCTGAGCCTCACGAAGTGCGTCGTCGTGGTGGACGCGCACGTCGATGTCCACGACTATGAGCAGGTGCTCTTCTACGCAGGCGCCAACGTCGACCCGAAGCGGGACGTCGTCATCTCCGAGGGGCCGCTCGACCACCTCGATCATGCGCCCGAGCGCCAGTTCTTCGGCGGGAAGCTCGGGATCGACGCCACCTCGAAGTGGCCGGAGGAGGGCGCCAGGCCCTGGCCGAAAGAGATCGAGATGACCGAGGACGTGCGGGCGCTCGTCGATCGGCGGTGGGCCGAGTACGGGCTCGAGTCGGTTCTCCCGCGCCGAGGCGCCGAGAGTCGGTAAAGATTCCAACGTCTGTGGGCGCCCCCGAGGACATGCAGGACGAGGAGATCCATCTCCCGCCGCCGACGCTGTGGCCACTCGGCTTCGCGATCGGCATCGCCGTCATCCTCGTCGGCCTGATCATCGACCCCCTCTGGATCTCGTCGATCGGCGGCGCGATCACGCTCGTCTTCGGCTTCCTCTGGATCCGCGACGCGAGCGCCGAGCTGCGCGGGCACCGGATCGTCGTCGAGCCCGAGCGGCGCCAGGTCGTCGAGGCGGGCGCCGGCCAGGTCGGCCCCTCCGCGCAGGCGGGCGGCGACGCGATGCCGCACCCGGCGCCGGGCGAGCGGTTCCCGCGGAGCAAGTTCCTCGAGGCGTCGACGCTCGGCCTCGGCGGCGTCATCGGCGGCCTCATCACCGTTCCGGTCGCCGGGTTCGCGGTGCTCCCGTCGTTCCTCGGCCAGAAGCGGCACCGCGTCGACATGGGCCCGGTCGCCGACTACAAGGAAGGCCAGTGGTACGTCGCGACGTTCAACACCGACCCGAAGGAAGGTGACGTCGCGCGGCGGACGGCGTTCGTCCGGAACAACGGCTCGCTCGCCGTCTCCGGCCGCCAGGAGCCGAGCTTCACGATCATCTCCAACCGGTGCGCCCATCTCGGCTGCCCGGTGCAGGCGAACGGCCCGAGCGGCGCCATCCTCGGCCTCAAGAGCCAGACGGAGAAGGGCGCGAACGGGCCGGTGACGCTCAACCCGACCGTTCCCGCCGGCTTCGGCTGCCCGTGCCACGGCGGCCAGTACGACACGGAGGGCAACCGCACGGCCGGCCCGCCGGTGCGCGCGCTCGACCGGTACGACTACGAGATCGACAACGGACGGCTCGTCCTGCTCAGCACCTACTCGGTGTCGCACGTCGACGGGCAGGGCGCGCAGGCGAAGATCCACAAGTACAAGTCGGTCGGCCCGGGCGAGCACGTCGACGGCCCGGAGCAGTGGTTCTATCCCATCAACCCGCCGCACCACTGATGGCACGCCAGCTCTCGCGCGCGCAGGTCCGCAAGCAGCGGATGCAGGACGCCGTCAACTTCCCGCTCGACTGGCTCGAGGAGCGGTCGGGGCTCGTCGGCGGGGTCAGGTACTTCCTGTTCCGCAAGGTGCCGGGCGACACGAACTGGATGCAGACGCTCGGGTCGGCCACGCTGACCGCGTTCCTCGTGCAGGCGATCACCGGCGTGATCCTCGCGATGTACTACAAGCCGACGCCGAACGACGCCTACGCGTCGATCCAGAACATCACCGACCACGTGACGATGGGCTGGCTCGTGCGCGGCATGCACAAGTGGGGCGCGAGCGTCTTCATCATCCTGATGTTCCTGCACATGGGTCGCGTGTTCCTGTTCGGCGCGTACAAGTATCCGCGCGAGCTGAACTGGGTGATCGGCGTGCTCCTGCTGACGATGGGGATGATGGAGGGCTTCACGGGCTACCTGCTGCCGTGGGACCAGACGGCGTACTGGGCGAGCGTCGTCGGGATCAACCTCAACGGCACGGCGCCGTTCCTCGGGCCGTGGCTGGCGCAGTTCCTGCGGTCCGGGCAGGAGATCTCAGGTGACACGCTGACGCGCTTCTACTCGCTCCACATGCTGCTCGTGCCGGGCGGGATCATGGCGCTGATCGGGCTGCACCTCTATCTCGTGATCCGGCTCGGCGTCACGTCGCCGCCGTGGTCGAAGGAGGCCGCGGGCTCCGAGCTCGTCGAGGAGCCGGCCGCTGCGACGGCCGCACGGCCCGGGCTGACGCGGCCGGTCGCGCGCGGCACGGCGGCCGGGGGGAGCGAGTAATGGCGGCGCACGCCGGTTCCGAGAAGCCGCGCCCGATCGACGAGCGGCGCGCCGGGTTCGCCCGCTACAAGCAGGACGTCAAGGAGCGCGGCAAGCCGTTCTATCCGTACGCGATGTTCCACGACACGGTGATGAGCCTCGTCGTCGTGTCGGTGATCGTCGCGCTCGCGTGCATCTGGAAATGGACGTCGTGGGCGCCGCATCACGACGGGACGCACCAGGGGCTGCTCGGGCCGGAGTACACGGCGCGGGCCGATCCGGGCACCGACAACTTCGTGCCGCGGCCGGACTGGTACTTCTATTTCCTCTTCTATCTCCTCCGGATCTTCAAGTGGCCGGAGTCGGTGTTCCTCGGCACCGTCGGCGTGCCGACGATCGCGCTGCTCCTGTTGATCGGTGTGCCGTTCTACGACCTGCGCCGCGAGCGCCGGCTGCTGCGGCGGCCGCTGGCCGCCGTCGGAGCCGTGCTCGTCGTCCTGTCGATGGCGGTGCTGACGTGGAAGGGCGCGACGGCGTCGGAGGCGCTCGCGTCCGAGGTGATCGCCGACGTGCCGCACTGGATCTCGCAGGAGAAGCTGCCGCCGCAGGCCCAGCCGGGCGCGAAGCTGTTCGCGGTCGCCGGCTGTACGGCGTGCCACACGTATCTCGGGACCGGGTCGTCGAACCTCGGCGCCCCGGATCTGACGGCGATCGGCACGCGGAACCTCGGCATCCAGTTCCAGATCAACCACCTGAAGTGCCCGTCGTGCGTGAATCCCGGCTCGCCGATGCCGAAGTTCGCCTCCCTGGGAGACAAGCGTCTCAAGCAGCTCGCGACCTTCCTCGAAGCCTCGAAGGGCAAGCAATAGCTCGCACCTTTTAAAACGGGGATTATCCCCGTTTTAAGGCGCGCGGCCGCCTGCGGCGGAGGAAGTGCCTGCACCGCCCGGCCTTCCGCGGCCGCCGGATCGCGAAGTGACGTCTCCCCCCGCGCGCGGCTGCCGTGACGGTTTCGTGACGCTGACGTAACAGGGCCTGGCCCCGGACGTGTCCCGGAACGGCACAATCCCGAAGAGATGCACGTCTTCCTCGGGATCACGGGCGCGTCCGGCGCGCCGTACGCGGCGCGGCTCCTCGAGGCGCTCACCGCGGCGGACTGCGAGATCGGCGTCGCCGCCTCGAGCGCGGCGGTCGAGGTGATCGCCACCGAGCTCTACCGCAACCCGCTCCTCTCGCGCGACGAGACGCTCGCCCGCCTGCTCGAGCACGCCCCCGGCGCGACGCTCTACGACGTCAACGACTGGAAGGCGCCCTATGCCTCCGGCAGCGCGAAGGTCGACGCGTACGTCATCTGCCCGTGCTCGATGGGGACGCTCGGCACGATCGCCTCAGGCGCGATGCAGAACCTCATCCACCGCGCCGCCTCGGTCGCGATCAAGGAGGAGCGGCGCCTCGTCGTCATGCCGCGAGAGACGCCGCTCAGCGCCATCCACCTCCGGAACATGCTGACGCTTCGCGAGGCGGGCGCGACGATCCTCTTCCTCGCGCCTGGCTTCTACCACGGCGCCGAGACGATCGACGACCTCGTCGACTTCGTCGTCGCCCGCGCGCTCGATCAGCTCGGCCTCGACAACACGCTGGCCAGGCGATGGGGACAGTAGAGAGCGGCAAGCTCCCGGCCGACGGGGTGCAGCGGATGTTCGACCGGATCGCCCCGGTCTACGACGCGATGAACCGCGTCATGACCGCCGGCCTCGACCGGCGCTGGCGCAAGCTGACGCTCGACGCGACCGTCCGCAGCGGCGACCGCGTGCTCGACGCCTGCTGCGGCACCGGCGATCTCGCGATCGGCGCGTGCGAGAGAGGCGCGCACGTCACCGGCCTCGATTTCTCGCACGCGATGCTGGAGCGCGCCCGCCGCAAGGATCCGAGCATCGACTGGGTGCACGGCGACGCGCTCGCGCTGCCGTTCGAGGACGCGAGCTTCGACGGGGCCACGGTCGGCTTCGGCGTCCGCAACGTCGACGATCTCGAGGCCGGCCTCAGAGAGCTGCGCCGCGTCCTGCGCCCCGGCGGCCGCCTCGGCATCCTCGAGATCACGACGCCGCGCGGCGCGCTCGCGCCGTTCTACCGGGTCTGGTTCGACCGGATCGTGCCGCTGCTCGGGAAGGTCCTCCCCGGCGGCGACGCGTACAGCTACCTGCCCGCGAGCGTGCGGCGCTTCCCGGGCCCGGACGAGTTGCAGGCGCTGCTCGAGCGCTGCGGCTTCGCCGACGTCCGCTACCGCCTGTTCGCGGGCGGCATCGTCGCGCTCCATACGGGACACGCAGCGTGACGACGACCGCCGAGACGCTGGCCGCGATCCGCGCCGCCGACGGGCTCGAGGACTACCTCGACGCGATCGAGGAGCGGCTCGCCCGCACGGTCGCGAGCCATCCAGGCCTCGTCGCCGCGGTCGGCAACGAAGCGCTCGCCGCGGGCGGCAAGCGGCTGCGGCCGGTGCTCGTCTTCCTCTCGACGCCGCCCGGAGAGGAGCCTTCGATCGCGGCCGGCGTCGCGGTCGAGCTCGTGCACATGGCGACGCTCGTTCACGACGATCTGATCGACCGCGCGCACTTCCGCCGCGGCAAGGCCGCCGCGTGGTCGGTCTACGGGGCCGACGCGGCGCGCGCCACCGGCGACTATCTCTTCGCGCGTGCGTTCGCGGAGCTGACCGCGACGGGCGACGCCGAGGCCGTGCAGATCCTCGCCGACGCGACCCTCGCGCTCGCTCGAGGCGAGGCGCTGCAGCGGACGCAGACCCACGATCCGTCCACGCCCGTCGCGGCCTACATCGAGCGGTGCGAGCTGAAGACCGGGAAGCTCTTCGAAGCTGCCTGCCGGCTCGGCGGCGGCTCGGGCGACTACGGGCTCGCACTCGGCGTTGCCTTCCAGATCGCAGACGACGTGCTCGACTGCTCGGGCTCGACGATCGAGACGGGCAAGATCGCGGGCACGGACCTCCGCGACGGGACGCCGACGCTGCCGCTGCTCCTCGCCGCGCAGCAGGACGACGCCGTTCGCGAGGCCCTTGCGGGCGGCCCCCTCGAAGGGGCGCTCGTGCGGGTCGCCGCGACCGGCGCGCTCGAGCGCTCACGCGAGGTTGCCCTGGACTACGCTAGACGGGCTAGGGCGTGCCTCAACGGCGAGCTGCACCGCAACGAGCTCGAGGCGCTGACGCACGCGGTCGTCGACAGAGAGAGGTAAGGGGTTGGCAGTCCTCGACAGGCTCGAAACGCTCGCCCCGATTCGCGAGAAGGTGGAGGCGGGAGAGCGCCTCGACTTCGACGACGGCCTGACGCTGATGGAGAGCGACGACCTGCTCGCGCTCGGCGAGCTGGCCGATCTCGCGCGCCGGCAGCGCGGCGGCGGCGACGAGGTCTACTTCGTCCAGAACCTCAACCTCTACCAGACGAACGTCTGCCGGGTGAAGTGCAAGTTCTGCGCGTTCGCGCGCACGAACAAGCAGGAGGACGCGTTCACCGGCACCGCCGAGGAGCTCGTCGCCGAGGCGGTCGAGCAGTACGAGATCTCGAAGTTCACGGAGATCCACTGCGTGAACGGCGAGAACCCGCACGTCGACCTCGCGTACTACGCAGAGGGCCTGCGCGCGCTGAAGCAGGCGCTGCCCGACGTGCACCTCAAGTTCTACACGGCGTCCGAGATCCACCACATCTCGAAGCTCGAGGGCTGCAGCCACGCAGAGGTGCTTCAGGTGCTGATGGACGCGGGGCTCGGCTCGATGCCGGGCGGCGGCGCCGAGATCTTCGCGCCGCGCGTCCGCGCGCTCATCGCGCCGGGCAAGGAGCCTGCGGAGGAGTGGTTTGACGTCCACGACACCGCGCACCGGATGGGCATCACGACGCAGTGCACGATGCTCTACGGGCACGTCGAGACGTACGAGGAGCGCATCGACCACATGCTGCGGCTGCGCGAGCAGCAGGACAAGACAGGCGGCTTCCTCTCGTTCATCCCGCTCGCCTTCCATCCGGAGAACACCGTCTTCGAGCGTCGTGGTTTCCGCTTCACGACCGGCGCCGACGATCTGAAGGTGATCGCGGTCGCGCGCCTGCTGCTCGACAACGTCCCGCACGTGAAGGCCTACTGGATCATGATGGGCCTGCCGCTGGCGCAGATCGCGCTGCACATGGGCGCCGACGACGTGCAGGGGACGGTCGTGCGCGAGAAGATCTTCCAGGCGGCCGGCGCGACGAGCGGCACCGAGCAGAAGATCCCCGAGCTCGTGCGCTTCATCAGGGAAGCCGGACGCGTGCCCGTCCAGCGGGACACGCTCTACAACGAGCTGAGGCGCTGGTGAGACTGACCGGCGCGGTGCCGATCGTGCCGGCCCGGAAGGTCGAGGCAACGACCGCCTGGTACCGCGACCGGCTCGGTTTCGAGGTTCATCATGTCGACGACGGCTACGGGATCATCGGGCGCGACGCCGTGTACGTGCACTTCTGGGGGCCGAGCGAGACTGCGCCGGAGAACTCCACGTACATGTATCGGGTCGCCGTCTCCGGCATCGACGAGTTGTACGCCGAGGCGAAGCGCGAAGGCATCGTCCACCCGAATGGCCCACTCGGTGAGCAGCCGTGGGGCTCACGGGAGTTCGCGGTGCTCGACTGCGACGGCAACCAGCTCACCTTCTACGAGTTCCGGGACGCGTCGTGAAACTAGGGCGCATCAGCTACGTCAACATGGCGCCGGTCTTCTACCGCGTCGACGCCGAGGTGGACGAGGTGCAGGGCGTCCCGACCGAGCTGAACCGGATGCTCGTCGACGGCGAGCTCGACACCGCGCCGATCTCGTCGATCGAGTACGCGCGGAACGCCGACAAGCTGAAGCTCCTGCCGCGGTTGTGCGTCGCATCGGAGGGCGCGGTCGACTCGATCCAGCTCGTGTCGCGCAAGCAGCTCGAGCAGGTGCGCGTCGTCGCGGTGACACCCGAGAGCGCGACGTCGGTGGCGCTGACGAAGGTGCTGCTCCCCGAGGCCGACCAGGTGCCGCTCGAGGCGTACGAGTCGGGTGACGCCGACGCGAAGCTGCTGATCGGCGACGCCGCGCTCAAGTCGGCGTTCGAGGATCCGACGCCGCACTTCGACCTCGGCCGGCTCTGGCTCGAGCGCACCGGCCTGCCGATGGTGTTTGCGGTGTGGGCGTGCCCCGAGCCGCTCGCGGACGGGCTCGCCGAGCTCGAGGACGCGCT
>JAICLU010000036.1 GCA_025925195.1 Thermoleophilia bacterium | reverse complement strand
CTGTAGTTGCCGCGGCGCCCGCGCGAGCCGTAGTGGAAGCGCACGAACGTCCAGTCTGCCGTGAACACGCGCGTTTGAAACGGCCGAACCTCGGGCCGGTCACCGATCACGAGCGCGACACGGTGCTCGCGCAACGCCTCGTACGTCTCCTCGACGAACCACGACGGATGGCGGAACTCGACGCAATGGCGCTGCCCGGGCGGGAAGCGGTCGAGCGCGCTCCGCAGCCGCTCGTCGTCGCGCTTGAACGTCGGCGGCAGCTGCCAGAGGATCGGGCCCATCTTCGGCGAGCGGAGCAGCGGCTCGATCCGCTCGTAGAAGCGCGCGAGCCCCGGTCCGAGGTCGGTGAGCCGCTTGATGTGCGTCACGTAGCGCGACATCTTGATCGTGAACAGGAAGCCGGGCGGCGCCGTGCGCTCCCAGTTCGCGACGGCCTCGCGGTTCGGCAAGCGGTAGAAGGTGTTGTTCACCTCGACCGTGTCGAAGTACCGCGCGTAATGCTCGAGCCACAGCCGAGCCGGCCGCCCCTCGTACAGCTCGTCCTTCCAGCTCGCGTAGTTCCAGCCGGAGCAGCCTATGCGGACAGGGCGTTCGCCAACGTCGTGCACAGCTCGGCCGTTCCCGCTGCGGCGACGCGCGAACGTCCGACGAGATCGAGCTCGGCCTCGACGAACGGGCGCGGGTCGTCGAAGAGCTCGATCGCGTAGCGCTGCTCGCGGACGAGCAGCTGCGCGGCGGCGATGTCGACCGCCCGCGTTCCCTTGAGCGAGCACACGGCGTCGACCCGGCCCGACGCGAGCTGGCAGAGCGACAGTGCGAGCGAGCCGAGCACCCGCACCCGGTACGCGAGATCCACCACCTTCGGCGTGTCGCGCGCGATCAGGTCGGTGCGCGTCGCCTCGAACGCGAGGATCTCGATCGAGTCCTTCGGGCGCACGGTCAGCGGCATGCCGTTGCAGGTCGCGCCGCCGCCGCGCCGCGCCACCCACTCCTCGTCCGAGCCGAAGTCGTAGACGTAGCCGAAGTGGACGTCACCCATCGTCTCCCCGTCGGCAACCGCGATCGAGATCGAGAACAGCGGGATGCCGCGCTTCGCGTTGAGCGAGCCGTCGATGGGGTCGACGACGACGACCGTCGAGCCGCTGCCGAACCGCCCGGCCTCCTCACTGACGACCGTGATGTCGTCGACGTCCCGGAGCCGCGCGAGGATCGCGTCCTCGGCGGCCTTGTCGATCGCCGTCGTCTCGTCGCCGCCCTCGCCCGCGCCGACGACCGGCTCGCGCTCGGCGCGCGTCGGCAGCTTCGCCAGGACGACGCGCACGTCCGCGACGCACGCGCGACAGACGTTGAGCCAGTCAGTCATCGACGGGGAAGAGCAGCAGCCCGCTCGTCAGCTTCGGATAGAAGAACGTCGACTTCTGCGGCATGACGCCGCCGGCGCGCGCGACCTCCCAGACCTCCTCGAGCGGCGACGGGCGGAGCAGGAACGCCGCCTCGGCGTCGCCGCGATCCACGGCCGCCTCGGCCTCCTCGCGCGACGCGGTGTACGTGACGCCCTCCGGTTGCAGCGCGGCCACGACCTCGGGATCCATGCCCTCGCCGGCGAGCAGCTCGTAGCGCCCGCCGCCGCGGTAGAGGACAGGTCCCGGCAGGTCATCACCCGGACGGTCGATCGGCGTACCGGCGGCGCCGTTCGCCGACTTCGCGACGCGATGGGTCGGAAAGATCGTCAGGCCGTCCTGGTCGGTCGGGACGATCACGACCATCAGCCAGGGCGACTCGTCGCCGAAGTTCAGCGTCGTCTCGTAGCGGTGGTGGCCGTCGGCGATCAGGAGCTGCGCGTCGCGGAGCTCCTCCGTGAGCGCGTCGCCGAACTCGGCGTCGAGCCGCCACAGCTTCGCCTCGTTCGCGGCGAGATCGGGCTCGCCGAGCCCGTCGACGCCGATCGAGCCGTCCCAGAGCAGGAAGATCGGCTCGAGGTGGGTGCGCGTCGCGCGCAGCAGCCGCAGCCGTCCCTCCTTTGGCCCCGCGTGCGTCTTCTCGTGCGGCAGCACGACCTTGTCCTCGTACGGCTGCGCCCGCAGCGCGGCGACGAACCCCTGGCGCGTGCGCGCGACGCCGTCGGGGCCGACGTAGTCCTGCGAAAGCCACCAGTACGCCGGCTCCTCGTCCCGCACGAGCACGCCCTGCTCGCGCCAGGCCGAGAGGTCGCGGGCCGCCTGCTCCTCGGAGTCGGGCAGGGTCAGGTGGACGACGTTGTGCGGGTCGCGCGCGAGGTACTCCTCCCGCTCGCTGTCGGAGACGACGTCGTACGGCGGCGCGACGACGGCGGCGAGGTCGGGCACGGCGTAGCGGAGCGCACGGAACGGGCGGACGTCGGCCATCGCGGCCAGCCTAGACTCAGGCCGGATGACGGCGATCAGCCAACTGGAGGAGAACCGGACGGTCGAGGGCGTCTATGCGGTCGCGCGCAAGGAGCGGCTGCGAACGAAGGGCGGCTCTGCCTACCTCGCGCTCGAGCTCGTCGACAGCACCGGCCGCGTCCAGGCGCGGATCTGGAACGACGTCGAGCTGCTCGACCAGCGGTTCGCGGTCGGCGACGCGGTGCGCGTGCTCGGGCGCGTCGAGAAGTTCCGCGACACGCTGCAGCTCGAGGTGCGGACGCTGGAGCCGGCCGCCGACGTCGACCCGGCCACGATGGCGCCCGCGCTGCGGCGCGACGCCGCCGAGCTCGAGGGCTTCCTCGAGTTCCTCGTCGCCGAGATCCACAACGATCCGTTGCGGGCACTCGTGACGCGCGCGCTCGCGCAGGCGCCGCTTCGGTCCTATCCGGCGACACCCGACGGCCACCACTCGTACGCGGGCGGCCTGCTCGAGCACACGGTCGGCGTCGCGACGCTCTGCCGCGAGACGGCGCAGCTCCATCCGCGGCTGCGGCCCGACCTGCTGATCGCGGCCGCGCTCGTCCACGACATCGGGCGGACGCGCGAGCTCGGGCCGCCGCCGCTCTTCCAGCCGACCGAGGAGGGGCGGCTGCTCGGTCACCTGCACCTCGGGCTGCGGATGCTCGAGGAGCTCGGCGCGCCGGCCGAGCTGCTCCACGCGGTCGCCTGCCACCACGACGCGCGCGCGGCCCGCACCGCCGAGGCCGCCGTGCTGTACCACGCGAACCAGCTCGACGCGGTCGCGGCGACGCGCCCCGTTCCCGCTTGATCGCGGTCGGGCTCGCGCTCGGCGCGAGCCTCGCGTGGGGCTTCGCCGACTTCGGCGCCGGCTTCAGCGCACGGCGGCTGCCGGTGTTCGTCGTCGCCGCGACGATGCAGGCGGCCGGCCTCGCCGTCGCAGGTGTTGCGGTCCTGATCGCGGGCCGCGGAGCGCCGACGTGGACGCAGGCCGCCTGGGCGGCGTTTGCCGGGCTCGTCGGGCTCGTCGGTCTCGCGGCGTTCTACCGCGGCCTCGCCGTCGGGACGATGGGGATCGTCGGACCGATCTCGACGACGGCGGCGATCGTCCCGCTCGTCTACGGGCTCGCGCGCGGCGAGCGGCCGGCGGTGCACCAGGCCGTCGGCGTCGCGCTCGCCTTCGTCGGCGTCGTCGGCGCGTCACTCGAGCCGTTGGAGGAAGGGCGCGGCCGGAAGGTCGGCGCCGGGGTCGGGCTTGCGCTGCTGGCGGCGTGCGGGTTCGGGCTGTCGCTGATCGGCCTCAGCAAGGCGGCGCCGGGCGGCATCGCGTGGGCGACGATGATCATGCGCATCGTCGCGCTGCCGTGTCTGACCGCGCTCGCGTTCTCGGTCGGCGGCGTCACCGTGCCGCGCGGGCGGATGCTGCCGCTGCTCGCGCTCGTCGGGCTCTTCGACACCGGCGCGACGCTCCTCTATGCCGAGGCTTCGACGCGCGGCCTGTTGAGCGTCGTCGCGGTGCTCGCGTCGCTCTATCCCGTCGTGATCCTCGCGCTCGCGCGGATCCTGCTGCACGAGCGGGTCGCGCGACCGCAACTCGCCGGAGTTGCGGTCGCGCTGTGCGGCGTCGCGCTCGTCAGCGTGGGTTGAGCGCTGTCTCCTCGAGGTCGAGCCTGCGCTCGATCTCACGGGCGGTCGCGTGCGAGATCATCCCCTCGTCCTCGAGGCGGCCGAGCTCGTCGCGCTGCGCGGCGATCAGCTCGCGACGCTGCTCGTCGAGGTCGCGCAACTCCTCGGGTACGAGATCGCGCAACCGCTCGTGCGCGGCCGCTTCGCCGCGGCTCGCGACGCCGGGCGGAAAGCCGAGCGCGTCGAGGAGCCACGGCAGCGGCACCGCAAGGACTGCGAGGCCCGCGAGGATCGTCGTGAACGTCAGGTAGAGCACCTCTTCGCGCTGGGCGACCGCGGTCGGGATCGAGAGCGCGGCCGCGAGGGACAGCGCGCCGCGCATCCCGCTCCAGCCGAGGATGAACCGGTCCTGCCACGGCGCGAGCTCGCGCCACGGCCGCAGCACGTGCGGGACGCTGAACATCCATGCGAGGCGCACCGCGAGCAGCACGCCGAAGATGACGAGCGGCTCGACCGCGGAGGGATGCGCGATCCCGTGCAGCACCGGCCGGAACTGCGTGCCGAGCAGGACGAAGAGAACGGCGGTCAGGATGAACGTCAGCGCATCCCAGAACGCGACCGACTGCAGGCGGACCGCCGGCCGGAAGATGCCGCCGGAGCGCCAGCCGAGATAGACGCCGCAGGTGACGGTCGCGAGAATCCCGGACAGGTGCAGGCGGTCGGCGACGATGTACGCCGCGTACGGGGTGAGGACCGAGAGCGGGATCTCGATGTCTGCGTCGTGCAGGTGGACACGGATCCGCTCGACGAGGAACGCGACGACGATCCCGAAGGCGATCCCGCCCGCGGAGACGTAGACGAACTTGACGAGCCCGTCGGCGACCGAGAAGCTGCCGTGCCGGACGGCGGTCAGCGCAATCGAGAACGCGACGAGGCCGACGCCGTCGTTGACGAGGCTCTCGCCCTCGAGGATCGTGCGGAGCCGCTCGGGCGCCGAGGTCTGGCCGATGACGGTCGTCGCGCTGACGGGATCGGTCGGCCCGAGCACGGCGCCGAGCAGGAATGCGCCGCCCGCGCCGAGGGCGGGCACGAGCGCCCAGCCGACGAAGCCGACCGCAAGGAGCGTCGCCGCCGTGAGGCCGACCGCGAGGACGAGGATCGACGGCCAGTTCTGGCGGGCCTCGCGCGGCGACACGACGAATGCGGCCGCGTAGAGGAGCGGCGGCAGGAAGCCGTAGAAGACGACGTCCGGCGGCAGGCGGATCTCCTGGACGCCGGGCACGAACGAGACGAGCAGGCCGGCGAGCACGAGGAAGACGGGCGCAGGCACGCGCGACCACTTGCCGACCCAGGCGCTCGCCACGACGACCGCGGCGAGCCCGACCGCCACCAGCAGGGGCTGCTGGACGGCGGCTACGAGCACGGCAGCTCGGCGACGCGCCGCTCGATGACGTCGCGCAGCTCGCGTGCCTCCTCGAGGCAGAGCCCGACCGGCTCCGCGAGGCCCCACTCGTCGACGTCGATCACGAGATCGGCCCAGGCCACGTCCTCCGGCGTCAGCCGATGCGGGCGGCGCCCGGACGTGTCGACGCCGACCTCCTCGAGCGCCTCGATCACAGCCTCGTGCAGCTCGGCCGCCGGCTCGGTGCCGGCCGAGCGGGCCTCACCGCCGCGCAGCTCGTAGAGCGCCTGCGCGATCTGCGAGCGCCCGGCGTTCTCGACGCAGACGAAGAGGACGCGTGTCATCCACCGAGAGTCTGGCGAAGCTGTCCGACCGACTCCGGAACCAACCGGTAGTAGGCCCACGTGCCGCGGCGGGTCGACGCGACGAGCCCGGCGTCACGGAGCACCTTCAGGTGGTGCGAGATCGTCGGCTGCGAGAGGTCGAAGGCGGCGTTGAGGTCGCAGACGCAGCACTCGTCCGTCGCCGCGAGCCGGTTGACGATCGCAACCCGCGTCGGGTCGGCGAGCGCCTTGAAGCGCGCGGCGAGCTGTTCGGCCTCGACGGGCGCGATCGGCTCGGTGGCCGGGCCGCAGCAGAGGACGGGAAGCGCGACTTTCATCGACATCGTTCAATATAGTGTATCGATATCCATCGATGAAAGGAGGAGCGATGAGCGACTGCTGCACGGGCGGCGGCTGCTGCGACAGCGGCGACGACTGCTGCTGAGAACGAGTGGCTAGACGTTGAAGCGGATGTTCAGGACGTCGCCGTCCTGGATGACGTACGTCTTGCCTTCCAATCGTTGCTTGCCGGCTCGCGACACCTCGGCGTGCGAGCCGGCGGCAACGAGATCGTCCCAGCGCACGACCTCGCAGCGGATGAAGCCGCGCGCGATGTCGGAGTGGATGGTGCCGGCCGCGTCGAGCGCAGTCTGTCCGTTGCGGAGCGACCACGCACGCGTCTCCTTCTCGCCCGCGGTGAAGAAGGTGATCAGGTCGAGCGTCTCCGCGAGCCGCCGGACGACTTCGCCGAGCGCGGACTCGCCGCCGCTGCGGAACTCCGCCGCCTCCTCCTCCGGCAGCTCGGCGAGCTCGGCCTCGAGCTTCAGGTCGACCCCTTCGGCGCCGTTGACGATCGCGATCACCGGCTTCGTCGTCAGCGGCTCGAGCTCGGGCGGCAGCTCCTCGCTCCAGTCGGCGAGCGTGTGCCCCGCGTCGAGGTGCGCGAGCAGCCGCTCGAGCTGATCGGCCTCCTTCTTCAGCTTCGCGTCGCCGCTCTTGGCCTGCTTCGACACGCGCTCGAGCCGCCGCTCGACGTGGTCGCGGTCGGCGACGAGCAGCTCGAGGTTGAGCGTCTCCAGATCGTCGGCCGGGGTGCGCGTGCCCGAGAAGCCGTCGAGGACGACGAGCAGCGCGTCCACCTGGCGCAGGTTGCCGAGCAGCGCCGGCCCCGTGCCTCGCACCTCGACCACGCGGACCGCGGCGGCCGTGACCTTGCGCGCATTGACGACCTCGGCGAGCTGCTGTAGCCGCGGATCGGGGATCGCGGCCATCCCGACCTCGCCGGTCGCGCGCGTTCCCGTGAGGGCCTCGAACAGCAGCGACTTGCCGGAGCTCTGCAGCCCGACGATCCCGACCTCGAGAGCCACGTCCCGAGGCTAGCGCCTCGTCGTTGCAGTTCCGCGCACCATGTGCGATCTCCCCTGCTCAGCGCGTCACGGATCTGCAACGGGGGCAACCCCCGTTTACAAGGCGTGACACGTCGGCCCGGGCCGGGTTTGACACGTCCTGACGAGGCAACGCGGTGTTGCGATGCGCCGACCGTTCGAGGGCTCGTACTGGGCGACGTTCGCGCTCGTGATGATCGCGCTCTGCCCGAACATCGTCATCACCACCGCCTGGACGCTCATCGCCAAGCCGATCGGCCACTCGCTCGCGCTCGGTCCGACCGGGCTCGAGATGACCGAGGGAATGAGCAACGCCGGCTATGCGCTCGGCGCGCTGATCGGCGGCGACCTGACGCAGCGCTTCCGCCAGCGACCTCTCCACCTCGGCTTCCAGTCGCTGTTCGTCGTCGCGTCCATCCTCTGCCTCGTCGCCACCGGCTGGCCGCTGTTCGCGGTCGGGCGCGTCCTGCAGGGCCTGACGACCGGCTTTCTGCTCGTCGTCGCGATCCCGCCGCTCGTCCAGCAGTTTCCGGCGAAGCGGCTGCCCGTGACCGCCGCAGGCGTCAACGTGGCCTTCTTCGGCGCCGTCTGCGCCGGCCCGCTGATCGGCGGCGTCTCGGCGCTGAACCTGCACGACTTCCGGTATCTGATGCTCGGCCTGACGCTCGTCGGCGCCGCCGGCGTCGCGGTCGGGCTGACGACGTTGCCCTCACGCGATCCGCCCGACCCCGGCCTGCGCCCGGACTGGCCGGCGTTCGCGCTCGCCGCACTCGCAACCGTCCTGCCGTTCCTCGGCACGTCGCTGCTCGTCTCGCCGACGCGCGGCTACGACGCGCCGTGGTTCTGGGCACCGCTCGCGGCCGGCGTCGCGGCGCTCATCGCGCTGTTCGTCGTCGAGTACCGGCGCGAGGACGCGCTGACGCCCGTGCACGAGCTCGCGAAGACACTGCCGCTGATCGGGATCCTCGTCGCGTCACTCGCCGGCGCGGTGTTCGTCACGGCCGTGCAGCTGCTCATCGCGTACGCGGCGGGGGTGCAACACGTCTCGCCGCTACGGATCGGCATCTGGACGTGGCCGCAGCTCGCGACGCTGCTCGTCGCAGCCGTGGCGTTCTACTTCCTGATCCGCACCCGCTGGCTCGCGCCGTTCGTCCTCACCGGCTTCGTCGTCCTGACCGCCGGAACGTTCCTGCTCGTGTACCTCGGACACCTCGGCACGCGCGGGCTCGTGCTGGCCACGACGGCGCTGCTCGGCTTCGGCGCCGGCGCGACCGTCTCACCGGCACTCTGGATGGCCGGGTTCTCCGTCAGCGCGAAGCTCGTCGGCCGCGTCTTCGCGCTCGGCGCCGCGCACGGGATCCGGCACGCCGCCGCGATCACGGTGATCATCTCGCTCGCGTCGGTCGTCCTCTGCGTCGGCGTGTGGGTCGCCGGACGGCGCCGCTTCGAGAAGCCCGACCTCGAGCGCTACGTCGAGGACGGAGAGCCGGCGCTCTAAGTCTCGTCCCGCGCGATCTGCTTCTGCAGCGACGCGAGCGCGCGGTGCTGCAGCGACTTGATCGCGCCCTCGGTCTTGTCGAGGATCTTCGCGACGTCGGCGTTCTGGAAGTTGAACACGAACTTCAACGTCAGGACCTGCTGCTGCTCGGGCGAGAGCTTGTCGATCAGCTCGAGCATCGACTGCCGGCCGATCGACTGCATCGCCTCGAGCTCGGCCGACGGCTCCTCCGAGCCGACCGGCTCCGGCACCTCCTCCTCCGGCTGCCAGCGGCGGCGCGCACGGAAATGGTCCATCGAGAGGTTGTGCGCGATGCGGAAGAGCCAGGCCGAGAACGGCGCCGACTGCCAGCGGAACTTGTTGATCGACTCGAGCATCTTCAGGAACGTCTGCGTCGTCAGGTCCTCGGCGTCGTGCCGGTTGCCGACCGTCATGTGCAGGTAGCTGTAGATGCGGTCGAAATGGATCAGGTACAGCTCTTCGAGCGCCGACCGGTCGCCGTGTTGTGCGCGGTCGACGAGCTTCCGGATCTGGTCCATCGACTCGCGCGGCCGCTCTGTCGCCTCAGAGCTCACGTCGGGGACATTCCCCAGCTAGCCCGCGGCGAACCCGACGCGTGACGCCCGGCTGAACCGGCGGAAATAGGCGACCCTGGGTACGACGACGTGGTAGCGGCCGTCCTCCAGCTCGAGCACGACGACGCGGGCGGCGTCCTCGTGGAGCGCCCGCTCCAGCGTGTCGGCGGAGGAGGGATCGACGAACCCGCCGATCACCTGTCCGCCCTCGAATCCGATCTCGACGCGCACGCGATCGCCTTCAGCCAACCGATACCACCTCCGAGAGAACTCCGTGTGCCGACTCGGGGTGCACGAACGCCACCTCGAGCCCGAACATGCCGCGGCGCGGGCGGGGGTCGATCAGCTCCGCGCCGGCCGCCGCGAGACTCGTCAGCGCGGCCTCGACGTCGTCGACGGCGTACGCGACGTGGTGCATCCCCGGCCCCCGCTTCGCGAGGAAGCGCCCGACCGGCGTGTCCTCGCCGAGCGCCGCGAGCAGCTCCACGCGGCTGTCGCCGATGCGCATCGACGCCGCCTCGACCCCCTGCTCCTCGACGCGCTCGCGGTGCTCGAGACGGCCGCCGAACAGCCGCTCGTACGTCGCGACCGCAGCATCGAGGTCGTCGACGGCGACGCCGACGTGATGAATGGCGCGTGCCTCCACCGAGGCGATGCTACCGCCGGGCAGCCGTCGACGGCTGCCGGGTCTACGGCTGTGAGGGACTGACGGCCGCGACGACCTGCGGCACGCCGACCGACTCGGAGGCGCGAGACTCGGTCTCGACGCCGGCGAGCAGCTCGAGCACCTCCTCGCGGACGAGCGTCTCCTTCTCGAGGAGCTGCGCGGCCAGGCGGTCGAGCGAGTGGCGGTGCTTCTTCAGGAGGCGCAGAGCCTCGCCGTAGGCGGAGTCCGTGAGCAGCGCCTGCTCGGAGTCGCGGAGCCGCTTCGTCTCCTCGGACAGCGCGTAATTGTCGGCGCGCAGCGTCCGGGAGGTGACCGACTCGGCCATGCCCCATTCGAAGACCATCGAGCGGGCGATGTCAGTGACCTTCTCCAGGTCGTTCGCGGCGCCGTTCGTGACGCGCCCGAAGACGACCTCCTCGGCTGCGCGGCCGGCCAGCGCGACGATCATCCGGTCGACGAGCTCTTCCTTCGTGTGGAGATACCTGTCCTCCTCGGGCGTGTAGAAGGCGTACCCGAGCGCCTCGCCGCGCGAGACGATCGTCACCTTCTGCAGCTCCATCGCGGCGCCCATCAGGTGCGCCATCAACGCATGACCGCCCTCGTGGAACGCGAGGATCCGCCGCTCCTTCTCGGTCAGCACCTTCTTCTGCTGCAGGCCGGCGATCACGCGCTCGAGCGCGTTGTCGAAGTCGGCCTGGCTGAGATGCGAGTCGCCGCGACGGCCGGCGAAGATCGCCGCCTCGTTGCAGATGTTCGCGAGCTCGGCGCCGGTGAGCCCGCTCGTCTGCTTCGCGACGTTCGCGAGCGAGACGTCCGGCGCGAGCGGCTTGTCGCGCGAGTGCACGGAGAGGATCGCCTCGCGGCCCTTCAGGTCGGGCGGCGGCACGAGCATCTGCCGGTCGAAGCGGCCGGGGCGCAGGAGCGCCTGGTCGAGATCCTGGATGCGGTTCGACGCGCCCATGACGACGACTTGGGCGGCGCCCTCGAAGCCGTCGAGCTCGACGAGCAGCTGGTTCAGCGTCTGGTCCTGCTCGCGGTTGAAGCCGTGGCCGCTGCGCTGCGCCCCGACGGCGTCGAGCTCGTCGATGAAGACGATCGCGGGCGCGTTCTTGCGCGCCTCGAGGAAGAGCTTGCGGATGCGTGCCGCGCCGAGGCCCGCGAACATCTCCACGAACGACGACGCGGACGCGCTGTAGAAATTCGCGCCCGACTCATGGGCGACCGCCTTCGCGAGCAGCGTCTTGCCGGTGCCCGGCGGCCCGTACAGGAGCAGGCCCTTCGGCGTCTTCGCGCCGAGCCGCTCGAACCGCTTCGGGTCGCGCAGGAAGTCGACGACCTCCATCAGCTCGGAGCGGACCTCCTCGACGCCGGCCACGTCGTCCCACGTGACGCTCGACTTCGACTTCGAGTTCTGGTGCTGCGGCTTGACCCGCGGCATCATCCCGACCGTCTTCCAGAGCAGCCAGGCGGTCAGGACGAGGATCCCGAAGAATGCGAGCGGCAGCCACGTCGTGGCGAAATCGGCTGCGTCGTGGAACCAGTGACCCACCATCTGTGACCTCATCGGCAGCGGGAAGGGAATCCCTTAGCCGAGGGAGGCGACCACCTCCTCGACGGTCGAGAACTGGACGCCGCCGTCCCGCCATGCGGCCGTGCACGAGGCGGTTCGCTGCTCGTCGAGGCCGCGCGAGGCGTCCTCGACGAAGACGACCCGGCGGCCGCGGCGGAGGAACCCGCGGATCGCTGCGTCGTTGCAGACGTCGGTCGCGACCCCGAACACGACGATCTCCTCGGGGTCGAGGGCTGCGAGCAGGGGGTCGGCGTTCGGGTTCGTGAACACGTCGAAGTTCTTCTTCAGGAGCAGGAGCTCGCGCTTGCCCTCCACCATGCCCGAGACGAGGCCGGGCGGGAAGGGCAGCAGCGAGAGCGGCAGCGGGTCGCGCTGCTTCGTCTCGAGCACCTTCTCGGCGCCGCGCGTGCCGCGCAGGCAGTGCGGCGGGTACGTGTTCGTGAAGTCGGGCGCGTCGCTGATCTCCGGGTCGGTCAACTCGTGGTCGTCGGCCGACGCGACGTGCGTGACGCGGGCGGCGCGGGCCGCGTCGACGAGCCGCTCCATCGCCGGCGCGACGTCGCGCGCGCCCGGCACGTACAGCTTCCCGTTCGGCTCCATGAAGTCGACCTGGGTGTCGACGTCCCAGAGGATGCGCTTCACGAGACGCGCTCGAGCCGCGGGTTCTCGCGGTAGTGCCGGCCGACCTTCGCGGAGGGCTTCCCGTCGGTCATGACGATGTCGCCGGTGAAATCGTTCGAGCCGCGGATGAGCGACGAGCCGATGCCGTACGCGTCGACGGGGACGCCGTCGCTCTCGAACTCCGTGATCTTGTCGACGGTGAAGCCGCCGGAGACGACGATGCGGATGCGCCCGTGGCCGGCGGCGTCGAGCGCCTGCCGCACCTTCCACACGAGCCGCTCGTTGACGCCGGTCGGCTTGAAGTCGCCGAGCTCGTCGAGCAACGAGCGGTCGACAAGCGACTCCGAGGTGTCGAGCCGAACACCCCACAGCCGGTCGCCGAGCGCGTCCGCCACCTCGAGCGCGGTGCGCACGGAGTCGTTGTCGAAATCGACGAGCACCGTCACGTTCATGTCCGGGGGCGCCCAGGCGGCGAACTTCTGCGCGGCGAGCACGGTGTCGCCGCCGTACGCGCCGATCAGCGCGTGCGGGACGGTGCCGATGCCGCGGCCGCCCCACCACGACGACTGCTCGTCGCTCGTCACCGCGACCTCCGCGCCGACGACCTGGCCCGCGACGTACGCCGCGTAGCCGTCGCCCGCCTGCACGCGATGGTGGTCGTGACGCGCGGGCATGAAGATCACCGGCTTGCCGTTCGCCGCCTGCAGGACGTGGACGACGTTCGTCGTGATCAGCGTCCGCCGCGCGAGCGTGCCGAGATACGCCGTCTCGAGGTGCGCGAACGCGGTGTAGTCGCCCTCGATGTGGAGCACCGGCTCGTACGGCTCGACGCGGTCGCCGTCGTGCAGCGCGTGGACGACGAGACCGTCGTAGTCGTGCGAGCAGAGCTTCAGGATCGCGATCGCCTCGTCCATCCCGCCGAGCCACGCATGCTTCTTCTGGAACACCTGCATCAGCACGCGCGGATGGCGGCCGTCGCGGAGCAGCGTGTCGCGCGCGTGGTTGAAGTACGCGTCGCTGTACCAGCCGGCGCGCATCTTCTCGACCGGCAGGTCGAAGAGCGCGGGGTCGAGCCTAGCCCTGGTCGTCGCCATGTTCGAGCGCGAGACAGGCTGCGAGCGCCGCCTCGGCGACCTCGAGCTGCGCCTCCGTCGGCTCGGCCGTCGAGAGGCGGTGCTGCAGCTCGTGCCCGGGCTTCGACAGCGCCTGCGCGACGACGTTCTCCGGGTGGCGGGTCATCCAGCCGAAGAGCTCGGTCGACGCCGCGAGCGCCCCGACCTGCGCGACCGCGCGCACCGGGTTGCGCACCCGCTGCGGCGCGAGGCCGGCGAGCGCGTTGCCGAGCGAGGTCGTGACGAGCATCGGGCCGATCAGGTGGCCGCCGCAGCGCTCGTGCTCCTTCGTCGCACCCTCGCCGTGCTCGTAACGGCCGATCGCGATGTGCTCGGCGCCGTGGTAGTGCGCGAGCTCGCCGCCGCGCAGGGCAAGAATCGCAGGCGCGAAGGAGAGCAGGCCCGAAAGCAGCTCCTGCGCGGCGGGACGGAGGCGGTCGCTTTCGCGGACGCCCTTGACAGCGAGCGTCGCGCCGGCCATCGCGCCGACCGTGCGGCCGTTCTGCATCGGCAGCTTCGCCGCCGGCAGCGCGCGCTTCACCTGCGGCAGCAGCGCGAGCGCCTCGAGCAGGCGGGCGGGGCCGCGGAGCAGCGGGTTCTTGACCTTCGACGCGAGCAGCCGCTTGCGGCGCGACGCGACTTCGATCTCGCCGTGCTCGTTGCGGATTGCGACCGCCCACGCGGTCGGGCCGTGCACGAGGACGCCGTTCGCGAGCGCCATGCCACCGAGGCGGAGTTTCTGCGTCATGGAGCCTCAGCGTACCGCCGGAGCGCGTTTTGAAGCTCCGCGGCGATCGGGCCGGGCTCGAAGTCGCGCTTCCCGACGCGGCTGACCGGCATGACCTCGCGCACGGAGGACGTCAGGAACACCTCGTCGGAGGCGATCAGCCGATCGAGCTCGTAGCGGCCCTCCTCGACGCCAATGCTGAGCTGGGGCGCCAGCATTCGAACGACGGCGCGCGTGACGCCGGCGAGGATCGGCAGGTCGAGCGACGACGTCAGCAGCAGGTCGCCCTCGCGAAACCACACGTTGGCCGTCGGCGCCTCGAGGACCGTCCCGTCCGTGGCGACGAGCAGCGCGTCGTCGAAGCCGGCTGCCTCAGCCGACGACTGGGCGGCCATGTTCTCGGCGTAGCTCGTCGACTTCGCGCCCGCGAGCGCGCCGGTCGCCCACTCGCAGACCTGCAGCCGCAGGCCGCGCGCGCGCAGCTCGTCGAGCCCGTCCGGCAGCGCGGAGACGAGCACGAGGCCGGTGTCCGGCGTCCAGAGGAAGCGGAGGACGCAGTTCGACTCACCGGCCGCGGCGAGCACAGCGTGCGCGAGCGCCTGGAAGTCGACGATCGGCGGCTCGGCGAGACGCAGCCTCCGCGCCGACTCCTTCAGTCGGTCGAAGTGCGGATGGAACTCGAACGGGCGGCCGTCGTACACGCGCAACGTCTCGAACACGGCGCGGCCGCGCAGCACGCCCTCGTCGTCGGCACGCAGCACCGGCTCGTCGGGCGGCACGACGCCGCGACCGAGCTGACCGAGCGCAAGCAGCGTCACGCGAGAGCCGCCAGCAGCGGACGCGCCTTCGTCCACGACTCCTCGATCTCGTCGGCGGCGACGGAGTCCCAGACGATGCCGCCGCCGACCCACAGGTGGATCTCGCCGCCGGCGACGGCGAACGTGCGGATCGTCAGCGCGAGGTCGACGTCGCCGTTCCCGTAGATCCGCCCGAGCGCGCCCATCGACGCGCCGCGACCGACGGGCTCGAGCCCGGCGATCAGATCGACCGCGGCGCGCTTCGGGCAGCCGGTGACCGAACCGCCCGGCAGCACGGCCTCGAGCAGCTCCGTCAAGGTGACGTCGTCGCGCAACTCCGCCTCGACCGTCGCGACGAGGTGCGTGACGCCCGCGAGCTCGCGCTCGGCGAGGAGCTCCGGCCAGCGGACGCTGCCGGCGACGGCGACGCGCGACAGGTCGTTGCGCTCGAGGTCGACGATCATCACGTGCTCGGCGATGTCCTTCGGCGCGTCGACGCGAACACCCGCGGGCCGCGTGCCCTTGATCGGACAGGTGCGGATCGTACGGCCGCGCTTCTGCAGCAGAAGCTCGGGCGACGCGGAGACGATCGCCCAACCGTCGCCCTCGAGCACGGCGGGCTCGAGCGGACGGAGCGGCGCGAGCGCGGCCGCGAGCGCAGCGGGATCGCCGTCGAAGCTCGCGCACAGGTGCTGGACGAGGTTCACCTGGTAGACGTCGCCCTCGTAGATCGCCGCGCGCACGACACCGATCGCAGCCGCGTACTCGTCTGCGCTCCAGGTCGTGCGCCACTCGCCGATCGCGAAGCCGGCGCGTGCTCTGCGCGGCGGCTCGAGCGTGTACGCGACGGCGGGCAGGTCGCACGGTTCGGCCGCGGTCGGTGCGGTCGCCCCGTACGACACGAACACGCGCGCGACGTCGAACTCCTCGGCCGCGAGCGCCGTCTCGAGCTCGCCGACGGAGCTCAGCTCAACAGTGTCCGCGCTGCGTGTCGCAGCCACGTGGTCCCGAGCTCGAGATCGTCGACCGGAATCCGCTCGTCGGCGGAGTGGATGAGCGCCGCCATCAGCTCCGGCGCCATGCGCACCGGGAAGAAGCCGTACGCGACCGTGCCGAACGCTTCGCGCAGCCAGTGGCTGTCGGTGAAGCCGGCGGTGATCATCGGCGCGACGCGCGAGCCGGGGTCGACCTCGCCGACGAACGCTTCGGCGGCACGCAGCAGCGGCGTGTCGATCGGCGAGCGCGTGCCGCCCTGCGCCTCCGTGAACTCGATCTCGTACTCGACGTCGTCGCCGAGCACGCGACGGATCTCCGGCTCGACGTCTGCGGGGGTCGTCCCCGGCGGCAGCCGGCAGTCGACGGTGATCTCGCAGACCGCCGGGATGATGTTGCGCTTCCTGGACGCGGCGATCATCGTCGGCGAGAACGTCGGCCCCAGGAGCGGCTCGACCAGCTCGTCGACCGGTGAGGTGAGCGTGTCGAGGCGGAGCCCGACGGCGTCCAGGAAGGCGGCGACCTCCGGCTGCACCTCACGTTGCGGCTCGTACGCCGCGATCCGCTCGATCAACCGCGCGCTCTTGACGAGCGCGTTGTCCGCGATGCCAGGCATCGACGCGTGGCCCGAGCGGCCGCGCACGCGGATCACGAACGGCGCCGACATCTTCTCGGCGACGGTGCAGACCCAGACCGGCACCCCGTTGATCACAAGCCGGTCGCCGCCGCCCTCGTTGATCGCGAAGTCGCACCGGACCGCGTCGGGATGCGCCTCGCAGAGCCATTCGAGCCCGTAGCCGTCGCCGACCTCCTCGTCGGCCGTCGCGGCGAAGATCAGGTCGCCGGACGGCTCGAACCCCTCCCGCGCGAGCGACGCGATCGCGACGGCGTTCGCCGCCACCTGACTCTTCATGTCGAGCGCGCCGCGGCCCCAGATCTCACCCTCCTTGACCTCGCCCGAGAAGGGCGGGACCGACCATTCGGCCGCGTCGGCGAGGACGACGTCGGTGTGCCCGAGCAGCAGCAGCGACGGCCCGTCGCGCCTCCCCTTGATCCGCGCCACGACGTTCGCACGCTCGGGAGTGCGCGCATACAGCTCGCACTCGAGTCCGTTCGCCTCGAGGTAGTCGCGCAGCAGCTCGGCGGCCGCGGTCTCGTTCCCCGGCGGATTCGTCGTGTCGACCTGGATCAGGCGAGAGAGGAGATCGGTGGCCTCGCCGCGCAAGGAGCCGAGCATACTTGCGGCCATGGGCGACCTCTTCTCGGACGCCGCGGGGCAGCGGGCGGGCGCGATCGCGCCGCTCGCGCAGCGGTTGCGGCCGCGCACGCTCGACGACTTCGTCGGGCAGAAGCAGGTGCTCGGCGAGGGCTCGGCGCTCCGGCGCGCGATCGCGGAGGACCGCGTCCGCTCGTCGATCTTCTACGGGCCGCCGGGCACCGGCAAGACGACGCTCGCGCGAATCGTCGCGGCGTCGACGGGATCGGCGTTCGAGGAGCTGTCGGCGGTGTCGGCGTCGGTGAAAGACGTGCGCGAGGTGATCGCGCGGGCGCGCGAGCGGCTCGGGACGACGGGGACGCGGACGATCCTGTTCCTCGACGAGATCCACCGGTTCAACAAGTCGCAGCAGGATGCGCTGCTGCCGACCGTCGAGGAGGGGCTGATCACGCTGATCGGCGCGACGACCGAGAACCCGTACTACGAGGTGAACGCGGCGCTGATGTCGCGGATGCAGCTGTACGAGCTCGAGTCGCTGTCGGAGGACGACCTGCGCGAGATCGTCGCCCGCGGTGCGGCCGAGCTCGGCGGCGTCTCGATCGGCGACGCCGCGCGGGACCTCGTGGTCGCGCGGTCGGGCGGCGACGCGCGGTCGGCGCTGAACATCCTCGAGGTGGCGGCGGAGACTGCCGACGGCGAGATCACGGAGCAGCACGTCGAGGACGCGGCGCGCAAGCGTCCGATCCGGTACGACAAGACGTCGGATGCGCACTACGACTACACGTCGGCGTTCATCAAGTCGATCCGCGGCAGCGACCCGGACGCGGCCGTGTACTACCTGGCCGCGATGCTCGAGGGCGGCGAAGATGCGCGGTTCATCGCGCGGCGGATGATCGTGCACGCGAGCGAGGACATCGGCAACGCCGATCCGCGCGCCTTGCTCGTGGCGGTCGCGGCGGCGCAGGCGGTCGAGCACGTCGGCCTGCCCGAGGCGCGGCTCAATCTCGCGCAGGCGGCGATCTATCTCGCGCGCGCGCCGAAGTCGAACGCGTCGTATGTCGCGCTGCGCGAGGCGCAGGCCGACGTGCGCGAGCACGGGAACGCGGAGCCGCCGGACGCCCTGAAGGACGGCTCGTACTACGGCAGCCGCCTCGGTCACGGCAAGGGGTACATCTATCCGCACGACGATCCGCGCGGCTTCGACGTCGACTATCTGCCGGACGCGCTGAAGGGCCGGACGTACTACCGCCCGTCCGGCAGCGGCGAGGAGACGAAGGACTGACGACGCCGAGTGTCGCGAGCCCGTCACGCCTCCCTCGCAGCTCACCCCAAAAACGGGGATTACCCCCATCGTCGATCCGACGAAGCGTTCGCGGGAAAAACGGTGTTGCGCGGGTCGAACGGGGATAATCCCCGTTTTTGAAGTCGAGAGGGGGTGGTGACAGGTGCGCGGCTGCTGCGCACCTGTCACGGATGGACGTCAGCCGATGGCTGTGATCACCCCGAAGTCGCCCGCCTTCTCGTCGTTCGGGCCGGCGGCGTAGTACAGGCTCGTCGCCGGGCCGGCAGCTGCGCCGTTGCCGAACGCGATCGCCCACAGGCCCGGGACGACGATGATCGAGCCGTCGCCCTTCCGCAGCTGACCCTTGTACACCCACTTGCCGTTCTGCTGCGTGTAGGCGCTGATGCGACCGTTGCCGAAGTTGCCGACGAGCAGGTCGCCGCCGAAGGAGCCGAAGCTCGCCGGTGCCATCGCGAGGCCCCACGGCGCATTCGGCGGCGCATTCTTGCCGCCCTTCTTCGCGACGTTCGCGACGAGCACGCCGTCGGGCGTGAACTCGGCGACGAAGCCGCGGCCCGGCAGGTCGAGCTCGTCCTTCGCCTGCGCGTCCTGCGGCGCGTACGTGACGAAGATGTTCCCACCGAGCGCCTGGATCCCGAACGGCGCGTAGCCCTTCGGCACCTGCTTGTCGACGAAGCCGCCGCCCGTCTGCACGGGTGCGTACTTCGAGTCGAAGACGTCGACCTTCGCGTTGTGGAAGTCGGTCGCGTACAGGCGACCGCCGAGGATCGCGAGGCCCTTGAAGATCGCGCCCTGCGACGAGAGATCCGCGGCGGGGATCGCCGCCGTGGCCGCGACCGAAGGCGTCCAGCCGAGGATCTGCCCGCCCTCGGTGGAGAACAGGAAGCGCGCCCCTCCCGACTTGCCGCCCTGGGAGACGACGAACGCCGTCGCGTCGCCGTTGAAGACGGTGCCGGTCGGCCCGCCGGGGACGGTGACGGTGAGCGCGGCCTTCGTGCCGCTGCCCTGATAGAGCGTCGAGAGGTTCGTGCCGTTGTCCGACACCCACCACGGCGTCGTCGGCCCGGCGCTGAGCCCCCAGCCGTTGACGAGCGAGGCGTCGGTCGTGTTCGTGACGAGCGACTGCGCGGAGTAGGCGTTCGTCCCAGCTGCGAGTGCAGCAGCGACGGCAAGTGCGGCGAGCATGTGTACCTCCCGGATCGGTGCTGACGACACCCGGTCTACGGGCGCAACCGCCGAGCGGTTCTCGGACGTACAGTCGCGTCATGAGGCTGCACACGTTCGAATGGGGCGATCCCACGGCGCCGCACGTCGTCTGCCTGCACGGGGTCACCGCGCACGGCGAACGGTTTCGGCAGCTCGCCGAGGAGCGCTGGGCGGCGCATTTCCACGTGCTCGCTCCCGATCTCCGTGGCCACGGGCGATCCGGGTGGGAGCCGCCGTGGACGTTCGAGACCTACGTCGCCGACCTCGTCGAGACGTTCGGCGAGCTCGGGCCGGTCGACTGGGTCGGCCATTCGTTCGGCGGACGGCTCATCCTCGAGCTCGCCGCGCGCAGGCCCGACCTCGTCCGCCGCGCCGTCCTGCTCGATCCCGCGTTCCACGTGCTGCCGGCGATCGCCGGCTACCTCGCCGACCAGGAGCGCGCCGACCCGGTGTACGACTCGGTCGAGGCGTACGTCGACGGCCGGAGCGACGCGGGCGGCATGGACCGCGACCGCGCCGTCGCGGACATGGCGCTCCACCTCGAGCCGCTGCCGGACGGCCGCGTCCGCCGCCGCACGTGCCAGCCGGCGGTCAGCTCGATCTACGGCGAGCTCGCGACCGACCCGCCCG
>JAICLU010000194.1 GCA_025925195.1 Thermoleophilia bacterium | reverse complement strand
CTGCGTTGAAGGACAGTGAGGGGCTTGCTCGGCGTGGCGAGAGCTCCCGCAGGAGCGGCGCCGTCCCGGCTGATCAGAACCAAGACGGCGAGCTTCCTCTCGGCTGCCGGGCCCAAGGTGTTCTCGACCGCCACGATCAGCTTGTGGGCGCCGAGGGCGTCATCCGTCGTGGCCCGCGCCGGCCGGATCGCCGTCGAGCTCGCGACGAACGCGAGCAGGACGGCTGCTGCAATGAGAAAGCGACGGAACATGCTGGGCGTCTTTAGTGGATTCTCGTGAGGCCGCCGCGGTCGGATTCCACCGTGAGGATCTCGAGGGGGCCGCTGTCCCCGCCCGTACGGGCGAGGAAGAGGAGCCTCCTGCCGTCCGGCGACCAGGCTGGAGGATCGCCACTGCTCTCGCTCTCGTAGTCGAGGTCCGAACCGCGGCCCCAGAAGAGTTTGCGGCCGGTGCCGTCGGCTCTGACCGTCGCAAGAGCCTGCTGGGCATGGTCGCCGAGGCGAAGCGTGGCCGCGTAGGCGAGGCGGGAGGAGTCGGGCGCCCAGGAGACCGTCCACCCCTGAGTCCCGGTCGGGGCGGCGATGGCCGTGCGCCCGCTGTGGGTGTCGATCGTGAGCAGCCGGACGCCGGAGGTCGTGCGCTGCCACGCCGCGATCCGGTTTCCGTCGGGCGACCAGACCGGGGAAGTCATGTGGCCTCGGACGAGCCCGGCACCGACGATGCCGCTCGTCGCGAGCGGGACCGGTGTGCCGCCGCCGGTGTGCACCGCCATGAGGCGGAGCTGCGACCACGTCGACGTCTTTCGGTCGAGCGTCGCGGTGCTGAAGACGAGCTGTGTTCCGTCGGGCGAGAAGGTCACCGGGTCGTCGGAGACGTTTTCCGAGACGGGCAGCTCGTGTGGCGCGCCTCCGCGCACGTTCACGAACGCGATCTTGTCCCTTTCGTGGCCGCAGCCGCAGCCGTCGACGACCACGACGGTCTCCTGGTTCGGCGAGACGATGTACGCCGGCGTGCTGCCGCGGAACAGGACGGTCGGCCTGCCGCCCGCAGCGGGAACGCTCAGCAGCGTGTAGTTCGCGATGTAGAGAATGCGACCGGAGCGCGTCCACGTCAGCGGGCCGCAGCAGCCTCCGGGAAATGGCTTGCTGGAGTAGATCGTGTGCGGCTTGGACATCGAGGCCGCCGCGGCGGTCTCGATCCGGTAGCGATTCCCTGCCGGATCGACCTCCCCCCAGGCCACCGAGGCTCCGTCGGGCGACCAGACCGGGTTCGAGCTGATCGTCCACGAATCGGCGCTGCTCCTCGCGGGTCCGACCGGGGCGAGCCCGCCGGCGAGCGCAACCGGCAACAGCGCGACCTTGACGAGAATCGCTGTCTTCACGGCGGCGACGACTCGCCCGCGATCAGGCGGCCTGCAGCTGCTGCAGGAGGTCGCGATGCGCGGGCAGGTAGAGCGACTCGACGTACTCGACGAGCATGCGGTTCGTGCTGAAGCGGGCGCCGAGCCGGGCGATCGAGCCGCGCATCAGCGACAGCCACAGCGCGCGGTCGTCGTAGTACGTCGGGATGAGCTGCTGCTCGAGCACGTCGAAGAGCGCCGCCGCGTCGACCTCGTCCTGGGCGAGGTCGTTCGACGCGACCCACTCGCCGCCGATCGCGAACCCGGTCTCGGGCGAATAGCCCTCGCACCACCAGCCGTCGAGGATCGAGCAGTTCACGACCCCGTTCAGTGCCGCCTTCATGCCCGACGTGCCCGACGCCTCCAGCGGCCGGCGCGGATTGTTCAGCCAGACGTCGACGCCCTGCACCAGCTCGCGTGCGAGCGTCATCTCGTAGTCCTCGAGGAAGACGATGCGGCCGTTCGACCCGGCGTCGCGCGTGAAGCGGACGATCTTCTGGATCAACGCCTTGCCGCCCTCGTCGGCCGGATGCGCCTTCCCGGCCAGCACGATCTGCAGCGGCCGGGACGAATCCGCGAGCAGCCTCGCGAGCCGGTCGGGGTCGCTCAGGATCAGGTCGGCGCGCTTGTACGTGGCGAAGCGGCGCGCGAAGCCGATGGTCAGCGCCTCCGGGTCGAACGAGGCCGGCAGCCGCCGCATCAGGCGGAGCTTGGCGGCGACGTGCGCGCTCCACAGCTCGTCGTCCCGCAGCTCGTAGGCGCGCGCGAAGTCGGGCGTCCCCATGTCTTCCTCGGCGCCGAGCAGACGGTCGAGCTCGTCGCCGATCCACGTCTGCGAGTGGACGCCGTTCGTCACGGAGCCGATCGGGATCTCGTCGACCGGACGCTCCGGCCACAGGCCCTGCCACATCTCGCGCGACACTTCACCGTGCAGCTCCGAGACGCCGTTCGCGTACGTCGACGTCCGGAGGGCGAACGGCGTCAGACCGAAGCCGCTCTCTGCGGGAGTCATCCGCCCGAGCGCAACGAACTCGTCCCAGGTGAACCCGCAGCGGGCGACGAGCGGCGCGACATTGCGCTCGACGAGCCACGCGTCGAACACCTCGTTGCCCGCGGGAACGGGCGTGTGGGTCGTGAAGACCGTCGATGCGCGCAGCCGCTGCACCGCCGCGCCGCGCGTGACGCTGTCGTCCTCGACGAGCTCCCGCATCCGCTCGAGCTGCAGGAACGCGGAATGTCCCTCGTTCATGTGGAAGACCGTCGGCTCGAGCTCGAGTGCGCGGAGCACGCGCACGCCGCCGACGCCGAGCACGAGCTCCTGGCGGATCCGGTGCTGCCGGTCGCCGCCGTACAGCGCGTCGGTGATCGATCGCGCCCAGTCGGGGTTGCCGTCGACGTCGGTGTCGAGCAGGTAGAGCGGGACGCGGCCCACCTGAGCGCGCCAGACGCGGACGCGCACGTCGTGGAAGGCGCCGCTCTCGTCCGGCAGCTCGACCACGGCGGTCGCGGCCTCCTCGTGCAACGGCAGCAGCCGGGGATCGTTCTCCGGGTAGCGCTCGGTCTGCCAGTCGCTCGAGTCGAGCTGCTGCCGGAAATACCCATTGCGGTAGAAGAGCCCGACGCCGACGAGCGGCACACCCAGGTCGGACGCCGACTTGAGGTGGTCGCCCGACAGCACGCCGAGCCCGCCGGAATAGATGGGGAGGCTCTCGTCGAGGCCGAACTCGCACGAGAAGTAGGCGACGAGGAACCGGTCGTCCTCGCCGCTGCGCTCCCACCAGGTGCCCCGCGCGCGCTCCCGCTCGAACTCGGTGAGCACCCGCTCGACGTCGTCGCGCGGCACGCGCTCCAGGAGCTCGTCGTCGGAGAGCTCGGCGAGGAGCGCCGTCGGATTGTGGTCGAGCGCGGCAAATCGTGCCGGATCGAGGCAAGCGAACAACGCGCGCGCGCCCGGCAGCCAGCTGAACCAGAGGTTGCCGGCGATCTCCGAGAGGGCGGCCCGCAGGTCGGCGGAAGAGTCCAGAGCGTTCATGAGCGAAAGGTAGGTTCCAGCACCGGCCGGACGTACACGCACGGTAACCTCTGTCGTACCCGGAGAGCTTTGACAGGCAGCTTGGCGACCGGGTTAACAAACGCCTAAAGAGCCCGAGAGCGACCCCGCTCCCGGGTACGAGATGGGGGACGGAATGCGGGAGCAGCTCGAGCAGATCCTGAGAGAGCGAATCGTCGTCCTCGACGGCTCGTGGGGCGTGCTGATCCAGCGCGAGGTGCAGGGCGAGGAGGCCTACCG
>JAICLU010000038.1 GCA_025925195.1 Thermoleophilia bacterium | reverse complement strand
GTTCCGTCGATCACGAGGTCGCCCGAGGCCGACTTCGTCGCGACGTTCCCGAAGCGCCCGCGCAGCTTCATGTCGGCAGCGGCCGTATCGATCGTCGCGCGACTCGAATGGGGGACGGTGGCGCGCACGTTGAGCCTGCCGCTACCGCCGCTGCCGAAGCTGATGTCGCCGATCTCGATCGTGAAGCCGAGGGCGCCCCGATTCCGGAGCGAAACGGTCAGGTGGGTGCCGTCGAAGTCGACGACCGCCCGCTCGAGCGTCCGCTCGCTGCCCTCGAGCGTCACCACGGCCTCGTCGCCGTCGACGGTCTCGACGACGATCTCGCCGGCGGGGATCCGTACGTCGAGCTCGATCGGGCCGGAGGTGTGGAAGCGATGCTCGGGCATGTCAAGCATCCCGGTGGGTCAGGCGCACACGGGACCGAACCGTCACGCGGGGATGGCTGCGCGGCACGCGCCGGGGCCAGGCGCGCGGATAGGGGTTGCGCTCGGGAACGCCCGAGGGGTCGTCGTACACCCAGTGCTGCTTGAAGGGCGGCGGTGCGTTGAACATCGTGTCTCCTTTCAGCTCCTGCCGTAGCCGGTGAGCCGGCGGCCGGTGGAGCGGCGTGGTGCGCCGGACGCGATGCGCCCGAGCGCCTGGACGAGCCACGTGTTGACCGAGACTCCCTCGCGGGAGGCGGCGTCCTCGACGCGCTGCTTGAGGGCGTCCGGCAGCCGCAGGGTGATGCGGGCCGTAAGGGCCTCGTCCGGTGAGGACGGCGACTCCTCGGCCTCGTCGCGGACGAAGACGAACTCCGGGTCTGAGCCCGCGAAGCGGACCTCGACCCGGCCGTCGTCGAGCTGGGCGTTCAGCTCGAGCGCCGCTTCGCCCAGCACCTCGAGGAGACGGCGGGAGAGCGACGACTCGAGCGCCATCGCGAGAAGCTCGGCGGCCCGGGCGGTCGACTCGTCGCCGACCGCCGCGATACGGGCGAGGTCCTCGCGGAGTGCCTGGATGGTGCCGTCGATTTGCACGACGGCATCATGACATCAGAGTGATGTCATTGTCAAGTCAAGATGACGTCGATGCGATGTGTCAGATGAGGCCGCAGTACCTCGCCGTGTTCGGCCACGGGTAGAAACCCCTGCTCCGGACCGCTTTTGCGGCCACCCACATCTGCTCGAGCGGCGACCAGTGGTCTGCAGTTCCCTTCGTCCGCAGCAGCCAGGCGCCGTACGTCGCCTGGAAGCCGTAGTTCATCTGCAGCCCGCCCCAGAACGGCGCGCCGGCGTCGCGCCAGCTGCCCTCGAAGCGGTGGATGCAGAGGAGCGCCGCCTCGTGGGGCGGATGCTCCGCCTGCCGGCGAACGGCTTTCGCGCGCCGTTCCCAGCGGGCCAGCGCCTGCTTCGCGCCACGGACGCCGATCGCAGAGAGGCCGACCCCGGAGGTCGGCGTCACCCGGACGCCCATGACGTGCTGCCAGTGCCACGTGGCGGCCTGGTAGCTGTGGATCTGTGAGCCGAGCCAGCTGAGAGCCTCGGTCTGGGCTCCCGTCCTTGCCGATCCGTTCGAGGCGCCTGCGCATAGGACGCAGGCGCATAGGCCCGCCAGGGCCAGCGTCAATCGCCGCAAAAGAAATCCACCCCCCAGTGGTTTCGCTTGACGTAGTCGGTGACCGGACGGGCGGGTGTTTCGCTGGGCACCGTCCGGTGCGGCTATGCATGCGTTGTCGAGAAGCGTAGACGCATGGACCGTGTGAAGGGTTTGTATGGATTTGCTCACGGGCCCCGTTTGGCCGCAAATCCGCTACAAAGGGCGCGGTTCGGGGGGCACCGATCTTGGGTCTATGACGCACCTGCGCCGGATTTCACCTGTCGTCTTCGCCGCGCTCGCGCTCGCGCTTCCGGGCGCTGCGCTCGCGGCCCCGTCACCGAACGAGCTGGCCGCGAACACGAACTACACGCAGGCCGAGCGTCCGATGGACGCGATCCGCTTCATCGTCATCCACGTCACCGAGGGCGGCTTCGGCGGCACGGTCGCATGGCTGCGCGACCCGCGCGCCCATGCCTCGGCGAATTTCGTGGTTGGGCGCGACGGGCACGTGCAGGAGCTCGTGCCGCTGCACGACATCGCCTGGCACGCCGGCAACTGGGCCGTCAACACGCGCTCGATCGGGATCGAGAATGTCGGCTTCACCGACGACCCGAGCGGCTTCACCGGGCCCGAGTACCGCGCCGCTGCGAAGATCGCCGCCGTCGTCGCGCGCCGGTCGCTGATCCCGATCGACCGGCAGCACATCATCGGCCACAGCCAGGTGCCGGATCCCGACGACCCGTTGCAGGGCGGTGGGATCGACCGTCATACCGACCCGGGGACGTACTGGCACTGGGGCTACTTCATGAAGCTCGTGCAGCGGTTCGCGTATCCGCAGAAATGGTGGCGGGCGAAACACGTCGGCCTCGACATCCAGTCCAGCACGGTCTACGGCGGGCAGGTCGTGGCGGGACACGTGCCGTGGCGGACGAAGGTCGGCGGGCCCGTAAGGCGTGTGTCGTTCCTCGTCGACGGCAAGGTCCGGTGGGTCGATCACCTGGCCCCGTTCGCGTTCGCCGGCGGCAAGCCGCTGAACACGACGACACTGCGCAACGGCAAGCACCGGCTCGAGCTGCGCGCGTACGGGTCGAAGGCGTGGACGCGGCGGGTCTTCACGATCCGTGTCAGGAACGAGCCGTTCACGCTCGCGCAGGTGGCGTTCAAGCCGCGGCAGCAGGTGAGCGGCGTCGTCCCGGTGCGCGCGATCTTCACGGGGACGCCGGTGCGGGTGCAGCTCCTGCTCGACGGCCGGGAGATCGACCACGACACGTCCGCGCCGTACCTGTTCAAGTGGGATACGCGGCGTGCGAAGGACGGGCCGCACACGATCGCGCTGACCGGCCGCGCGCCCGACGGACGCCTCGTGCGCTCTGCAGTCACGGTCGTCGTGAACAACGCTGCGGTGCTGCCGAAGATCGTCGGCAGCTCGATCGCGAACGGCGTCACCGTCTCGGACGTCGAGCACTGGCTCGTCCAGGTGAGCGGCAAGGTCGACGAGGTCGAGTTCTCGGTCGACGGCGTCGTGCGCGGCACCGCGACCGCAGCGCCGTACGCGTGGGACTGGGACACGACGGCGGAGACCCCGGGCCCGCATCAATTGCTGATCCGGGCCGTCGGCCCGAACGGCACCGCGGCCGCCCAGCAGTCGCTCAGCGTGACGGTCGCCGGCCCGGCCGCCGCCGGCTGACCACCATCACAGCTCCGTCACGCGACCGTCACCCCACACCCTTACACCGGGGATTATCCCCGTTGCTGCGGCTCTGCGGCGCCCGCCGTACTGCGTGCGGTTGAACCGACTCAATGGGGATTACCCCCGGTTTAAGAGCCGTGAGTGTTTGGTGAACGGTCGGCTCGGAGTGACGAAGCCGGCGTAGAGCAATGCCACGCCGACGGCGATGCCGATGGCGGCGCCGCCGGCGCCGAGGCCGGCGAGGCCCGACCCGAGCGCGGCCGCGGCGACGCCCAGCACGATCAGACCGTTTCCGAGTGGCCGGCGACGAAGCGACCGCAAGGCGATCCCGACGACCGCGAGCGTCCCCACGGAATTGAATGCGATCGCGAGGATCCGCGGCGTCCAGCCCAGATGATCCTGCGCGGCGGGGATCCCGTGCAGTGCGAAGGCGCCGCGGACCGGCATGACGAGCGCGACGCCGATCCCGAGCCCCACCGCCACGCAGCCCGCATACGCGGCGCGGCGCACCCCGGCCAGGAGCAGCGACCCGACCGCCAGCAGCGGCACGGTCAGAAGCGCCCCGGCCGCGTAGTAGACCCGAAACGCACGCGCGTCCCACTGCGCCGCCTCGCCCCAGGCGATCGCCGCCGCCGCGACCGCGTAGGCCGCGAGCGACCACGCCCAGGCGGCGAGCTCCGGCCGGCGCGTCGCCCGCCAGCGCCCGGCCAGCAGGCCCGCGAGCCGTAAAGCGATCAACGCGGCCGCGAAGGCGAGAAGGGCGTCCATCCTGCTCGCTAGCCTAGGGGCGTGGGAGGCAAGCAGTATCTGTTGACGCCCGGCCCCACGCCGGTGCCGCCGCAGGTGCTCGCCGCGCTCGCCGAGCCGATCCTCCATCACCGCAGCCCCGACTTCACGCCGGTCTACGAGAGCTGCCTCACGCGCCTGCGCGAGGTGTTCAGGACGACGCAGGAGGTGCTGCTCTTCGCCGCCTCCGGCACCGGCGCGTTCGAGTCGGCCGTCCAGAATCTCGTCGTCCGCGGCGAGCCGCACCTTGTCGTCTCAGCCGGGAACTTCGGCGAGCGCTGGGCGACGCTGACGCGTGCCTACGGCGCCGACGTCGACCATCTTCGGTACGCGTGGGGTGAGACGCCCGATCCCGACGACGTGCGCGCGCGGCTGCGCGAGCGCGACGCGAAAGCCGTCTGGCTCGTCCACTCCGAGACGTCGACCGGCGTCGTCGCCGACATCGAGGCGCTCGCAGCAGTGGCGAAGGAGGCGGGCGCGCTCGTCGTCGTCGACGGCGTCTCGTCGCTCGGCGCCGTCCCGTGCGAGACCGACGCGTGGGGACTCGACGTCGTCGTCTCCGGCTCGCAGAAGGCGCTCATGACGCCGCCGGGGCTCGGCATGTGCGCCGTCTCGCAGGCGGCCTACGCCGGCGTCGGCGACACGCCGCGGTTCTACTTCGACTGGGAGCGCACCAGGAAGGCGCAGTCGACGCTCGACGCCGCATTCACGCCGCCGGTCTCGCTCGTGGCCGGCCTCGACGTCGCTCTCGGCCTGCTCCTCGACGAGGGCCTCGACGCGGTATTCGAGCGGCACGTGCGCCTCGGCCGCGCCGCGCGCGCGGGCGCGAAAGCGATGGGGCTCGAGCTCTTCTCGCCCGACGAGGACCGCAGTGCCGTCGTGACCGCGATCCGCGCGCCCGACGGCATCGACGCCGGCGCGGTCGTCAAGGGGCTGCGCGACCGGCACGGCATCACGATCGCCGGCGGCCAGGGCGACCTGAAGGGGAAGATCTTCCGGCTCGGGCACATCGGCTTCTTCGACGTCTTCGACATCACGACCGCCCTCGCGGCGGTCGAGCTCGTGCTCGCGAGCCTCGGCGCCGACATCGAGCGCGGGGTCGCCGTGACGGCCGCGCTCGAGGCGTACGAGCACAGCAGCAGCGCGGCCGCGTGACATTGAAGGTCCTCGTCCGCGAGTCGATCGCGCCCGCGGGTGTCGACCTGCTGCGGGAACGCTTCGACGTGGACGAGGACGCCGACAGCGTCCTCGAGGAGATCATCGGCCGGTACGACGCGATCGTCGTCCGCTCGGCGACGAAGCTGACGGCCGCGGTCATCGAGCAGGCGACGAACCTGAAGGTGATCGGGCGCGCCGGCGTCGGCGTCGACAACGTCGACGTCGAGGCGGCGACCCGTCGCGGCATCGTCGTCGCAAACGCCCCGGAGTCGACGGTCGTCTCGGCCGCCGAGCACACGATCGGTCTCCTCGTCGCCCTCGCCCGCAACATCCCGCAGGCGCACGCGGCGCTCAAGCAGGGCCGCTGGGAACGCAAGAAGTACGGTGGCATCGAGCTCGCCGGCAAGACGCTCGGCGTGCTCGGCTTCGGCCGGATCGGCCAGCAGGTCGCGCGCCGTGCAGCCGGCCTCGGGATGCGCGTCGTCGCGTACGACCCCTTCGTCGCGACCGAGCGGTTCCGCGAGCTCGGCGTCGATCGCGTCGAGACCCCCGGAGACGTCTACGCCGCCGCAGAGTTCCTGACGCTGCACCTGCCGTTGACGCCCGAGACGCGCGGCAGCGTCGACACCGACGCGTTCGCACGCATGAAGGACGGCGTGCGTCTCGTCAACGCAGCCCGCGGCGAGCTGCTCGACGAGGACGCACTGGTCGCCGCGCTCGAATCCGGCAAGGTCGCGGGTGCCGCGCTCGACGTCTACTCCGAGGAGCCCTACTCGGGCCCGCTGCTGCAGTTCGACAACGTCGTCGCGACGCCGCACCTCGCAGCGTCGACGGGTGAGGCGCAGGATCGCGCCGGCCTCATCGTCGCCGAGCAGGTGGCGGCGGCGCTCGACGGCGGCCTCGTTTCGAACGCCGTCAACATCCCGGTGCTCGGCGCCGAGGACCTCGAGGCACTCGCGCCGTACGTCCCGCTCGCCGCGAAGCTCGGCCGGCTCGCGATGGAGCTCGCCGGCGGCCTCGCCGACGAGATCGTCCTGACCTCGTACGGCGGTCTCGCCGACTACGACACGCGCCTCCTCACCGTCGCCGCGCTGAACGGCGCCTTCCAGGGGCGCGCGGACCGGCCGGTCAACTATGTGAATGCACCGTCGATCGCGCACGAGCGCGGCATCGAGGTGCGCGAGGAACGGTCGCAGTCTGCGCGCGACTACACCAACCTCGTCCGCGTCGAGATCCGGCAGGGCGACGAGAAGATCCGCGTCGCGGGCACGCTGATCGGACGCGACGACCGGCAGTGGCTCGTCAGCGCGCTCGGCTTCGAGCTCGATCTCGAGCTGGCACCGCTGCTCGTTCTGCTCCGCTATGACGACGTGCCCGGCGTGATCGGCCGCGTCGGGACGCTGTTCGGCGAGGCCGGCGTCAACATCGCGCACATGACCGTGTCGCGCACCCGCGAGGGTGGCAAGGCGCTGATGGTGCTCACGGTCGACACGATGCCGCCGCCCGAGCTCACCGAGCGGATCCGGGCCGAGGGGTTCGACGACGCGCGCGTCCTCGAGCTCGGCCCGGTGGCGTAGAACTAGGCCGGATTCGCCCGCGGGTCGAGCCGGCGAACCGTCTCGCGCACCGTCTTCTGCATCTTCTCGACGACGTGGAAGCCGCGGCGCACCGCGACGACGCGCTCGATGTCCGAGTGGTCGTGCCCCGGGGCGAGCATGAATGTCGCGCCGTCCTCGCGGACGCGTTCGTACTCCTCGAGCGTCGCCTCGAGCCGGTGGGTGCACGTCGGGTCGGCGCACTCACACACGAACTGCGTCGCCGAGGCGTCGAAGCGCAAAGCGCTCTCGGCGATGCGCTCGTTCACGTCTCGGAACAGCGCCTCGGTCCGGGCCCGCTTGACCTTGTCGTCCATTCGTCTCCCTTGGTTGCAACTGTCTGCGATTTGGACAACGGAGAAGGTCGCTCTACGGTTGCGCAATGAGGCCGTGGCCGGAGCCCGTCGAGCGCGTCGCCGCCGTCCTGCGGGAGCGGGGGGTGCACGCCCGGCTCGAGGAGTTCGCCGCCGGCACTCCGACCGCGCGCGAGGCCGCCCGGGCAGTCGGGTGCGAGCTCGAGGAGATCGTCAAGTCGATCGTCCTCGTCTGCGACGGGCGACCTGTGCTCGCGCTCGTGCCCGGAGACCGTCGCGCCGACCCCGCGAAGATCGCGGCCGCCGCCGCTGCCGGTTACGCGAGGGTCGCGAGCTCCGACGAGGTCTTTGCCGCAACCGGCTTCGAGCCGGGCGCCGTCGCCCCGTTCCCGGCGCCTCGCGTCGGCACGATCCTGCTCGAGCGAACACTGCTCCGCCACGACGTCGTGTGGATCGGCGGCGGGTCGCCGCGCCACATGGTCGGTCTTTCCCCGGCCGAGCTCGCGCGCGTGACGCGCGCCCTGCCGGTGGACATCGCCGAGGCCTGACGGCGGAGGCGGGGTACGATTGCCGCGACCCGAGACCGAGGAGACCCGCATGCAGGAGACGTCGAAGATCTGGATGAACGGCGAGCTCGTCGACTGGGCAGACGCGACAGTCCACGTCGGCGCTCACGGCTTGCATTACGGCTCCGGCGTCTTCGAGGGGATCCGTGCGTACGAGACCCCCAAGGGCACCGCGGTGTTCCGGTTGACCGAGCACGTCGACCGGCTGCTCAACAGCGCAAAGCTTCTCTACATGGATGTGCCGTACACGCGCGACGAGCTGAAGGCTGCGTGCTGGGACCTGCTCGGCGCGAATGGGCTGCCGGAGTGCTACCTGCGGCCGATCGCATTTTTCGGGTACGGCGAGCTCGGCGTGTCGTCGCGCGGCAACCCCGTCGACGTCGCGATCATGTCGTGGCCGTGGGGCTCCTACCTCGGCGAGGAAGGACTGCGCAACGGCATCCGCGCGAAGATCTCGAGCTGGCAGCGGATCGGCGCCAACGTCATCCCGCACGTCGCGAAGGCGACCGGCGTGTACCTCAATTCGATGCTCGCCGTGATCGAGGCGAACCAGTCCGGCTACGAGGAGGCGATCCTCCTGACGCCGGACGGCTACGTCGCCGACGGCTCGGGCGAGAACATCTTCGTCGTCCGTGACGGCGTCATCTACACCCCCGATCTCTCGGCGTCGATCCTGCCGGGGATCACCCGCGACACGCTGATCCAGATCGCGCAGGATCTCGGTCACCGCGTCGTGGAGAAGAACATCATCCGGACCGACCTCTATCTCGCGGACGAGGTGTTCATGTGCGGGACGGCCGCCGAGGTGACGCCGATCCGCGACGTGGACGACCACACGGTCGGGCCGCCCGGGCCGGTCACGCTCGAGATCCAGGAGGCGTATCTCGACACCGTGCACGGCCGCACCGAGCGCTGGTCGCAGTGGCTCGAGTACGCGCCGGCGGCGAAGACACAAGCGTGAAGCAGCAGGCGCCGCCGGTCCCGCTCTCCGGACCGTATCTCGACGAGCGGGAGGAGGAGCTCGTCCTCGAGGTGCTGCGCTCCGGCAGGCTGTCGCTCGGCCCGATGGTCGACCGCTTCGAAGAGGCGTTCGCGGCTTACCTCGGCGTGCCGTATGCGGCGGCGGTCTCCTCCGGGACGGCAGGCCTCCATCTGCTCTGCATCTCGGCCGGGATCGGGCCCGGCGACGAGGTGATCACGTCGCCGTACTCGTTCGCGGCGAGCGCGAACTGCTTCATCTACGAGGGCGGCGTCCCCGTCTTCGCGGACATCGACCCCCGGACGCTGAACCTGGATCCCGAGGCCGTACGCGCAGCCGTGACGCCGAGAACGAAGGCGATCGTCGCCGTCGACATCTACGGCTATCCGTGCGAGCTCGACGCCCTGCGCGCGATCGCCGACGAGCACGGGCTCGCGCTGATCGAGGACGCGTGCGAGGCGCTCGGCGCGCTCTACAAGGGAGAGCCGCTCGGGGTCCACGGGCCACCCGCCGTATTCGCGTTCTATCCGAACAAGCAGATGACGACCGGCGAGGGGGGCATCGTCACGACGCACTCCGAGGACGAATGGCGGCGGCACCGCTCGCTCCGCAACCAGGGTCGTGGGGATGCCGGCGGCTGGCTCGAGCACGTCCGGCTCGGGTTCAACTACCGCCTGTCGGACGTTGCGTCGGCGCTCGGGCTCGGGCAGGTCGAGAAGCTCGGCGAGATCCTGCCTCTGCGGGCTGAGGTAGCGCGGAGGTACGACGAGCTGCTCGCGGGCATCGACGGCGTCGAGTTGCCGCTCGCCGACGACGCGGATCACATCCGCTCGTGGTTCGTCTACGTCGTCGCGCTCCCCGACAATGCGACACGCGAGCGGGTGATCGCGACCTTCGAGCGCGAGGGCATCGGCTTCAACCGGTACCTCCCGTCGATCCATCTGCAGCCGTACATGCGCGAGCGCTACGGCTTCCGCGAGGGGATGTGCCCCGTCTCGGAGGACCTGAGCTCCCGCACCCTGGCGCTCCCGTTCTTCACCGGCCTCGAGCGCGACGCACAGGAGCGCGTCGCCGAGGTGCTTGCGACCGCTCTGTGAACGTCCAGTCGCTGAACAGGATCGAGTCGTTCGTGACGAAGGACGGCTCGTTCATCCGGGAGTTGCACCACACGGCCGCCCAGTCGCTCGCGGAGGCGACGCTCGAGCCCGACCAGGCGACCGAGCGGCACTACCACCGCGAGACGGAGGAGATCTACTTCGTCGTCAAGGGCTCCGGCGACATGGAGGTCGACGGCGAGCACAAGCGGATCGCACCCGGCGACGCCGTGCTGATCCCGGCCGGCGCGTGGCACTCGCTGCACAACAACGGCACGAGCGAGCTGCGGATCCTCTGCTGCTGCGCGCCGCCGTACGCACACGACGACACGTACTTCGAGTAATGGCCGAGCGGATGGTCTTCCTGGGCTTCGGCAAGTGGGCCCGCGCCGACCGCATCTACGCGCTCGAGCCGCTCGGCGACGGTGAGCGCGCGAACGGCCGCCGCACCCGCGTCTGGGTCGACGGGATTGCGGACCCGATCGTCGCCTCGCGCACCGAGCGGACGATCCTCGCCGACATGGGGCAGGACGCGACGCAAGCGATGAGCCCGGTGCTCGACGAGGCACTCGACCTCGCGGAGCGGCTCGCGGCGGCCGTCGACCAGGGACGCGTCGACCTCGTCGACCTCGGCCGCCGGGCCCGCCGCGTGCTCGACAAGACCTCCCGTCCGCCCGAGCCGGAACACCTCTTCTAGCAGGGCTTCTTTCGTGCTCCGCAAGTTGGCGCTCGACTGGTCGCCGCTGCGCTCGCCGAACTTCCGCCGGCTCTGGCTCGCCCAGACGGCGTCGTTCCTCGGCAGCGAGATCGGCCTCGTCACGGTCTCGTACCAGGTCTACCAGCTCACCGGCTCGAGCCTGTACGTCGGTCTGCTCTCGCTCGCGCAGCTCGTCCCGATGCTGACATTGACGATCGTCGGCGGCGCGTACGCGGACGCGTTCGACCGCCGGCGGCTGATGCTGCTGCAGCAGGCGGGGATGATCGTCGGCACCTCGTTCACCATCGTGAATGCGGCGCTGCCGCACCCGCGCCTCTGGCCGTGCTTCGTCGCGATGCTTCTCGCCTCGGCCGCGTATGCATTCGGCGTCGGCGCGCAGAACGCCCTCATCCCGCGCATCGTCGGCGACGACCAGCTCGCCGCAGCGAACAACCTGCTCGGGCTGATCGGCAGCCTCGGCGCCGTCGTCGGCCCCGCCGCCGCGGGCGCGCTGCTCGGCACGGTCGGCGTGCTGCCCGCGTACATCGTCGACACCGCCACCTTCTTCGTGACGCTCGTCGCGGTGTGGCTCCTCCCGCCGCTGCTCCCGGAGGGCGGCGACGACGAGCGGCCGAGCTTCCGCTCGATCGTCGACGGCTTCGGCTTCCTGCGCCGCAGCCGCGTCATCCTCGGCTTCATGCTCGTCGACACGAACGCGATGATCTTCGGGATGCCGACCGCGCTCTTCCCGGCGCTCGCGGTGCACCGGTTCCATCACGCGGCGTATCTCGGCTATCTCTTCGCCGCCACCTCGGCGGGCGCGCTCGCGGTGTCGGCGCTCGGCGGCTGGATGGGCCACGTGCGGCGGCAGGGGCTCGTCGTCGTGATCGCGGCCGCCGTTTGGGGCGGCGCGATCGCCGCGTTCGGCCTCGCCCCGGATCTCGCCGTCTCGATGGCGCTGCTCGCCGTCGCCGGCGGGGCGGACCAGATCAGCGCCATCCTGCGCGGCACGATGCTGCTCGAGCTCACACCCGACTCGCTGCGCGGGCGCCTGATCGGGATCGAGTTCGCGCAGGTGACGAGCGCACCGTCGCTCGGCAACCTCGAGGCCGGAGCGCTCGCGTCGCTCACGAGCGTGCGGACGGCGATCGTCTCGGGCGGCTTCGCCTGCGTCGTCGGCTGCGCCGTGATCGCCGCCGCATTCCCCGCGCTGATCAGGCAGAGACGTGAGCCGGCTTCGGCGTGACTTCTTCGCCCGCTCGGTGCACGAGGTCGCACCGGAGCTGATCGGCGCGACCCTGCTCGTCGACGGCGTCGGCGGCGTGATCGTCGAGGTCGAGGCGTACGACCAGGAGGATCCCGCGAGCCACGGGTTCCGCGGCCGGACGCCGCGGAACGCCGCGATGTTCGGACCTCCCGGGCACGCCTACGTGTACCGGTCGTACGGCATGCACTGGTGCCTGAACGTCGTCTGCGACGTCGAGGGTCGGGCCGAGGCCGCGCTGATCCGCGCGCTCGAGCCGGTGGCCGGCGTCGAGGCGATGCGCAGGCGCCGCGGACTCGACGACCCGCGTGCGCTCTGCAGCGGGCCGGGCAAGCTCTGTCAGGCGCTTGCGGTGACGGGCGAGCACGACGGCCTCGCGCTCGACGCGCCGCCGTTCGAGTTGCACGCCCGGCGGACGGAGCCGCTGCTCGCCGTCGGCCCGCGGATCGGGATCACCCGTGCAGCCGGGTTGCCCTGGCGCTACGGGCTCGCCGGCTCGCGGTTTCTCAGCCGGCCCTTCCGACCGTGATCTGCACCGCCATACCGGGCCTGGCGGCGACGCCGCCCAGTGGCTTCTGCGCGAGGACGCGGCCCGGCTTGCCCTTGCCGGCCGCGACGGTGACGTGCAACTTGCGCTGCTCGAGCAGCGTCTTCGCCTGCTGCAGCTCGAGCCCGACGACGCGCGGCACGGTCCCGTGCAGCGGCTTCGCGAGCACGAGCGTCACGCGCCCGTACGAGCCGAGGGTGCCGCTGCGCGGGAACTGCTTCAGCACGACGCCGACCCGCTCGCCCGGCGACGCGGGCTTGTAGATCAGCTGTGGTGTCAGCGGCTGGGCGGTCAGCCGTACGCGCGCCCGCTGCACCCCGAGGCCGACGACGTTCGGCACATCCACTTCGTTGAGCTTGCAGTTCGCGGTGTGCGCCGGGCCGTGGCCGCTGAAGTACACGACGTTGCTCGTGTCGCGGCAGTCGCCGTTGTCGAGCTCGACCTGACCGTCGCGGTAGGTGACCCGGTGCGACGTCACCGAGAGATAGGGCGGCGTCGGGAAGCCGCGCGGCTGCGCGCCGATCTGCTTGAGCGCCGACGCCATGAACGACTTCCAGATCAGCGCCGGGAACGTGCCGCCGGTCACCGGGCCGCCGTGGAACTCGGTCAGCATCGGCCGCAGGTTCGCGGGATAGCCGACCCAGACGGCCGTCACGAGCTGCGGCGTGTAGCCGACGAACCACGCGTCGCCGTAGTTCTCGGTCGTACCGGTCTTGCCGGCCACGGTGTAGCCCGGCAGCGCGGCCGCCTTGCCCGTGCCGCTCGTGACGACGCCTTCGAGGAGCTGTGTCAGCAGCTCGTCCTCGGCGGGCGTCAACACCTCCTTCTTCACGGGCGCGTTCGCGTACGCCACCTTGCCGTCGACGGCGTCGATGCTCGTGATCGCGCGCGGCTCGTCTCCGAACGCCTTGCCGTCGATGCGGTAGCCGCCGTTCGCGAAGGTGCCGTATGCGCGGGCCATCTCGAGCGGGTTGACGGCCTGCGTCCCGAGCCCGATCGAGAAGACGGGATCGAGGTGCCCCGTGATCCCCATCCGGTGCGCGGTCGTGACGACGTTCTTCGGTCCGACGAGTTTCGTCAACTGAGCGAAGACGGAGTTGTCGGAGGCGGCGATCGCCGTGCGCAGGTCGATCGGCCCGAGGTACTCGCCCTCGAAGTTGTTGACCGGCCAGTACCGGTCGCCGAGGAAAATCGAGATCGGCTTCGAGACGAACGTCGTCTGCGGCGCGATCCCCTGCTCGAGCGCCGTGGCGAGCACGAACGGCTTGAACGACGAGCCGGGCTGGCGCTCGCCCTGCACGGCAAGATTGAACTGGCTCGTGTGGAAGCTGCGGCCGCCGTACATCGCGAGCACCGCGCCGTTCGCCGGGTTGATCGCGACGAGCGCCGCCTGCGGGCCGTCCTGCGACGGCAGCCACTTGTCGATCGCGTCGCGCGCCAGCCGCTGCAGGCCGAGGTCGATCGTCGTGTGCACGCGAAGCCCGCCGCCGTACACGCGCTTGGCCGGCAGCTTCGCCAGGAGCTGCGCCTTCACGTACTGCCCGAAGTACGGCGCCTGGCCGACGACGCCCGACAGGTGCACGTCGCGCGGGTTCGGCATCGGCGCGCGCACGGCGCGGCGGAACTGGCCCGGGGTGATCACCTGCTGCTCGAGCATCAGGCGCAGCACGGTCAGCCGGCGAGCCTTCGCGGTGCGGGGATGGGCGACCGGGTCGTACAGGCTCGGATCCTCGGGGATGCCCGCGAGGAGCGCCGCCTCCGGCAGCGTCAGCTTGAGCGCGTCGTGCCCGAAGTACGTGCGGGCCGCCCGTTCGATCCCGTAGGCGCCGTTGCCGAAGTAGATCGTGTTCAGGTAGGCCGTGAGGATCTGATCCTTCGTCCAGTGCTGCTCGAGCTCATGGGCGAGGACGGCCTCCTTGAGCTTGCGCGTGACCGAGCGCTGCGTGCCGACGAGCTGGTTCTTGACGAACTGCTGGGTGATCGTCGAGCCGCCCTGCAGCGCGTTGCTGTGTCGGACGTCGGCCCAGAGGGCGCGCGTCATGCCGCGGATGTCGATTCCGCGGTGCTCGTAGAACCGCTTGTCCTCGGCCGCGACGATCGCCTGCTTGATCCAGGGCGAGATCTGCTTGCTCTGGACGAGGACGCGGCTCTGGCTCCCGCGCAGCACCGCGAGGATGGTGTGGCCGTCGGCGGCGTAGACGTAGCCGTCGACCTGTTGCTTCGTCGCCTGCCGGAACGGGTCGAGGCCACGCAGCTGCCCGCTGACGGCGACGACGGCGCCGTAGGCGAAGGCGGTGGACGCGAGGACGAGCAGGACGGCGAGCAGCGCGAGCAGGCGAAGCTTGCGGATCCGGCGCCTGCGTCGCGTCTCCGAGCGGTTTCTACGCAGGAAAGGCACGGGCGGGATCTGGATTCTAGACTCGACCGATGCGGATCGGGCCCTACGGCACCTGGTCGTCCCCGCTCGATGCGGTGACCGTCGCTCGGGCCGCGGGCCGCCGCTTCGGCGGGCTCGACCTCTCGCTCGGGCGCCTGAGGTGGGTCGAGACCCGGGCCGACGAGGGCGGCAGGGCGGTTGTCGTCGATGAGCAGCTCGGCGACCTGACGCCGGCGGAGGCGAACGCGAGGACCCGCGTCCACGAGTACGGCGGCGGGGCCGTCTGGTACGGCGGCGATGCCGTCTTCTACTCCGACTTCACGGACGGTCGCGTGTACCGCGTCGGAGTCGGGGCGATCACACCCGAGGACGGCGACGTCCGCTATGCCGACGGCGACCTGAGCGCCGACTGCTCGACGGTCGTCTGCGTGCGCGAGTGCCACAGCGGCGAAGCGGTCGTGAATGAGCTCGTCTCCTTCCCGGCCGACGGCTCCGCGCCGCCGGCCGTCGTCGCCTCCGGGCGCGACTTCTACGCGGCCCCTCGTCTCGCACCCGACGGCCGGCTCGCCTGGCTCGAATGGGACCACCCGCAAATGCCGTGGGACGGCACAGAGCTCCGGCTCGACGGCGAGCTCGTCGCCGGCGGCCCCGCGGAGTCGGTGCTCCAGCCGCAGTGGTCGCCCGACGGGAGGCTCCACTACTGCTCCGACCGCACCGGCTGGTGGAACCTCTACTGCGACGAGACGCCGCTGACGCGGCTTGCGGGCGCCGAGATCGGCTCTCCGTCCTGGGTCTTCGCGATCTCGCGGTACGTCTTCCTCGACGACGGCCGGATCGCGTGTGTCGTGACGCGCGACGCCGTCGACCGCCTGCACCTCCTCGAGAACGGGGCGCTGCGCGAGCTCGACCTGCCGTGGACGTCGTACGGCCCGTCGCTCGCCTCGACCGGCTGCCGTCTCGCCTACGTCGGCGCGTCGCCGACGTCGCCGCCGCTCCTGCTCGAGCTCGATCTCGACCAGGCGGGCGACGCGGAACGCGTCGTGCGGCGCTCACTCGAGGTCGACCTCGATCCGGCGTCGATCTCGGTTCCGCGGACGGTCGACTTCCCGACGGGCGACGGCGACACCGCGCACGCGTTCTTCTATCCCCCGGCAAGCGCGGAGTGGGAGGGGCCGGAAGACGAGCAGCCGCCGCTCCGGGTGATCTGCCACGGCGGGCCGACGTCACACACCGATCCGCACCTCGACATCGAGATCCAGTACTTCACGTCGCGCGGGATCGGGGTCGTCGACGTGAACTATCGCGGCAGCACCGGCTACGGCCGTGCGTATCGTCGCCTGTTGAACGGCAGGTGGGGCGAGACCGACTGGCAGGACTGCGTCGCGGCCGCGCGGCACCTGGCTGCGTCCGGCGCGGCCGACCCGGCGCGGACGTGGGTCGAGGGCGGCAGCGCCGGCGGGTACGTCGTCTTCTGCGCGATGGTCTTCGAGCCGTCGGCGTTCGCCGCAGGCGTCAGCTACTTCGGGGTCGCCGACGCGGAGGCGCTCGCACTCGAGACGCACAAGTTCGAGTCCCGGTATCTCGACTCGATGATCGGCCCGTATCCCGAGCGCGCCGACCTGTACCGCGAGCGCTCGCCGATCCACTTCGCCGACCGGCTCGAGCGGCCGATGCTGCTCCTGCAGGGCCTCGACGACAAGATCGTCCTGCCGGCGCAGGCCGAGATGATGGTCGACGTGCTCGCCCGCAAGGGGATCAAGCACGAGTACATCGCCTTCGAAGGCGAAGGGCACGGCTTCCGCAAGGAGGAGAACATCGTGCGGTCGCTCGAGGCGACGCTCGAGTTCGTCGGCGAGGTGTTCGGCTTCGCGCCCGGCTAGGTGCGGGCGCTGAGGACGGGGCGCGAGGTCGGCTGGGCGACGCCGCCCGTGCGTTCGATCGTCGCCGCGACGACAGCGCCCTGCGTCACGCGGGCAGCGAGCGGCACGACCGCCGTCGACGTGCCGCCGGCGAACGTGCCCGCCGGCACGGCCCTACCGCCCTGCGGAATCACCCAGGCCTCGTAGGTCTTCCCCGCGGGCGCCGCGGGCAGCTCGCGGACGACGAGCACCCCGCGGCCGTCGCGCGCCACCGCGACGACGCCCCGGCCGCCGCTCAGGTCGGCTCTGCGCGCGGTCGGATCCGCGACGATCGCGAGCGCGCTCGCCCGGGCACGCTCGCGGTCGAGCGAGTGCGACAGGGTCGCGCCCCAGATCCCGAGGCCGACCGCGGCGCACGCGGCCACTGCGGCCACGCCCTGCCAGGCGCGTCGGGCCCGGAGCGGGACGACGTTCTCACGGCCGGCGCCGGCCTCCTGGAGGATCCGCGCGCGCAGCCGGTCAGGCGGCGCCGGCGCGTCGACCGCCCACGCCAGCGCTGCCGCCGCCTCGGACAGCTCCGCCAGCTCCTCGCGGCACCGCTCGCAGTGCCCGAGGTGCGCCTCGTAGCTCTCACGCTCGGGCGCATCGAGCGCGTCGAGCGCGTAGGCGGGGGTCAGGTCGTGGACGTCCATGTCTTCTCCATCGCCAGGTCGCCGAGCAGCTCACGCAGACGCGCGAGCCCCATGAACATCCTGCTCTTGATCGTCCCGATCGGCTGGCCGAGCCGCTCCGCGAGCTCCGATTGGGTGAACCCGCCGTAGTACGCGAGCTCGAGCGCCTCGCGCTGCTGGTCGGGGAGCTGGCGCAGCGCCGCCTGGACGCGTTCGCGCTGCAGCCTGAGCCAGGCCTCGTCGTCGGCAGCCCCGCCGCCCTGCTCGGGTGCGACGTCGAGCGAGTCGGCGCGCCGCCGCTGCTCGCGCCGGACGACGTCGACGGCACGACGGTGGACGATCGTGAGGATCCACGTGCTCGCCTTCCCTCGCTCGGGCGCGAATCGCGCCGCCGTCTTCCAGACCGCCATGAACCCGTCCTGGACGGCGTCCTCGGCGAGCGCCTCGTCGCGCAGGATGCGCAGGGCGAGGCCGTAGGCGGGCCGGCCGTACCGGTCGTAGAGCTCGGCGAGCGCCGTCTGCTCCGACCGCGCAGCAAGCGCGACGAGCGCCTCGTCCGAGAGGTGGGCGAGCTCGCGTGTCACTTAGAGTCCATCTCGTGGATTCGTTCGTCCCGACGCGTCATGCGGTTCATGTCCTGCCCGAGGGCGAGCTCGCCGAAAAGCTGAAGCTCGGCCGGCCGCTCCGCGTGAAGCTCGGCGTCGATCCGACGTCGCCCGACGTCCACCTCGGCTTCGCCTGCGTGCTCGACCGGCTGCGCGAGTGGCAGGACGCCGGGCACACGGTCGTGCTGATCGTCGGCGACTACACGGCGCGGATCGGCGACCCGTCCGGACGGTCGTCCGAGCGGCCGGTACTGCCGGACGAGGTACTCGACGCGAACGCCGAGCAGTTCGCCGGCCAGGCGTTCCGGATCCTCGACCCCGAGCGGACCGAGGTGCGCCGGAACGGCGAATGGCTCGCGAAGCTGACCTTCGCCGAGGTGGTCCAGTTGACGCGCACGCTCACGGTCGCCCGCCTGCTCGAGCGGAACGACTTCGCCGAACGCTTCGCCTCGAAGGAGCCGATCTCGCTGTCCGAGCTGCTCTATCCGCCGATGCAGGCCTACGACTCGGTCGCGATCGACGCGGACGTCGAGATCGGCGGCACCGACCAGCTCTACAACCTGATGGCCGGGCGCGACGTGATGGAGCGCTACGGCAAGGAGCCGCAGCTCGTCGTCACGTACCCGCTCCTCGTCGGGGTCGACGGCGTCGAGAAGATGTCGAAGTCTCGCGGCAACTACATCGGGATCAACGACCCGCCCGAGGAGATGTTCGGCAAGGTCATGTCGATCCCGGACGAGGCGCTCGAGCAGTGGTGGTCGCTCTTGACGCCGGGCGGCGAGCACCCCGAGTCGGCGATGGAGTGGAAGCTCGAGCTCGCACGGCGAATCACGGCCCGCTGGCACGGCGACGCGGGTGCCGGGGCCGGCGAGGAGCACTTCACCCGCGTCGTCCGCCGCCACGAGGCGCCGGAGGAGGTTCCCGAGGCGACATTCGCCGGCGCCGCCGGGCCGGTCTACCTGCCGGGGTTGCTCGTCGAGCTGCTCGGCAACTCGTCGTCGCACTGGCGGCGGCAGATCGACCAGGGCGCGGTGAAGGTGAACGGCGGTTCCGTCGCGGGCTACGAGGTCGACGCAGCTATGCTCGACGGCGCGCTGCTTCAGGCGGGAAAGCGCCGGTACTACCGGCTCCGTTCCGCTTGACAGCACGCCCGAGGTTGCTAGTATTCCTCGGCTGCCCGAGAGGGCGGAGTACGAAAGTCCCTGTAATCGACACAATGGAGCGCCTCTAGACTCTTCGAATCCCGTTGGATCCGATGGTTGTGAGGCCTCTGGCGCGAGTCGGGGCCTTTTTTACGCCGCACACTCGAGCACTGCTAACACCGTTAGCCCGGTCTTTGAAAACTCAGCAGCAAGCGTTTAACGTCGAGACCTCGATCGGCCTGCTTCGGCATGCCGTGAGAGACATAACCTCGTCGGAGTCGGTGCAGTTTCGACTGCACGCGGACTCCGACCTTTGAGCACGAGCTCAAAGTGACAGATCGCCGGCCCCGGTTCACTCCGGATCGCCGGCATTCATCTTCACGGAGAGTTTGATCCTGGCTCAGGACGAACGCTGGCGGCACGCTTAACACATGCAAGTCGAGCGAGAACCAGTCCTTCGGGACTGGGGACAGCGGCGAACGGGTGAGTAACACGTGAGTAATCCAC
>JAICLU010000172.1 GCA_025925195.1 Thermoleophilia bacterium | reverse complement strand
ACTTCGTCCTCGACGCCCGCGTCGAACATCGCGCGCGTCCGCTCGTCGATGCGCCGGTCGAGCTCGGGCTTGCCGGGGTCGATGCCGACGATCAGCGTCGGGTGTCGCGTGCGTGAGGACCAGAGCTCGTCCTCGACCGGTACGAGCGAGGCCCCGGCCTCCGCGAGCTCGAGCGCCCGGACGACGCGGCGGCGGTCGTTCGGATGCACGGCGGACGCCGCCCTCGGATCGAGCTCCTTCAAACGGGCATGGGCGGCTTCGGAATCGGCGTCGTAGTAGGCGGCCCAGCGCTCGCGCGCCCCAGGCTCAGGCCGGGGCGGCAGCGAGAGCTCCGCGAGCGCCGCGCGAAAGTAGAGACCCGTGCCGCCGACGACGATCGGCACCCGGCCGGCGCCGAGCGTCTCGTCGACAACCGCGTGGGCGAGCGGTGCGTAGTCACCGACAGACGCCTCCGTGTCCAATGACCAGATCGATACGAGCCGTGCCGGGCTCTGGTTCGTCAAGATGGGAAGACCACGGTAGACCTGCATCGCATCGGCCGAGACGATCTCGCCGTTCAGGCGGCCGGCCACCTCCTCCGCCAGGCGCGATTTGCCGCTCGCGGTCGGGCCGAAGATGCCGATAACCGTCACCTGAGCATTCTCTCCCCCGTTGGAGCCACGTGAGGATCAAGACCTCGTTCGAGCGCACGCGCGCCGAGTCGGCGGTGTTCATGCTCGGCAGCGCCGGCATCGCGCTCGGCACCCTCGCCGCAATGGTGATCGTCGCAGGCCCCGATCGCATCCTCGGCCGCCTGTTCGCGATCAATCCGATCTGGTTCGCCGTCGCGCTCGGCGCCGAGACGCTCGCGTACCTCGGCTACACCGTCAGCTATCGCGAGGTCGTCCGCGTCGAGGAGGGACAGCTGATGCTGCACCGCGACGCGGTCGCCGCCGTCGCCGCCGGCTTTGGACCGTTCGTCGCCCGCGGCGGCTTTGCGATCGACCGGCATGCGTTCAAGAAAGCCGGTCTGTCCGATCGCGACGTCCGCGTTCGGGTCATGGGCCTCGGCGCACTCGAGTACGCGCTGCTCTCGCCTGCCGCCTGCATCGTCGCGATCATGCTGCTCGTCGACGGCGTGCGGACGCCGTCGTACGCGTTGACGATGCCCTGGGCGATCGCGGTGCCGCTCGGGTTCGCCGCGGCGCTCGTCGCGGTCGAGCACCGGCAGCGCTTCGACGGCAGGCTCGGGGAGGCGCTCGAGTCGATCCATGTCCTCAAGTGCCTCTTCGTGCAGCCGCGGCATCTGATCGGGCCCCTCGGGACCGCGATCTACTGGTTCGGCGACATCGTCTGCCTATGGGCATGCCTGCAGGCGTTCACGCACGGCACGCCGAACATCGCGCTGCTGCTCATCGGCTACGCGACGGGGTACGCGCTCTCGCGGCGGACGCTGCCGTTCGGCGGCGCAGGCGCGGTGGAGGCGTTGCTGCCGTTCGCGCTGTCCTGGTGCGGCATCTCGCTGGCGGCCGCCGTGCTCGCCGTCTTCACCTACAGGATCTTCAACTTCTGGCTGCCGACACTGCCTGCCGCGCTCGGACTGCGGCGCCTGCGAGCGTCGTCGACGTAGCCCGCTCGATCGCGACGTCGACGAGCTCGCCGGGGCTGCCGTCGCCGGTGAAGTTGACGGTCGTGTTGCGGCGCGTGCGGCCCCGCATGAGCGACGGGTCGGTCCGGCTCGGCCCCTCGACGAGCACCTCCTCGACACGGCCGATGCGCGTCGCGTTCCGCTCGGCGGCGATCCGCTGGACGAGCTCGACGAGTCGCTCGATGCGGTCGCGCTTCACCTCGTCGGGCACCTGGTCGGGCATCGCCGCGGCGTCGGTGCCGTGACGTGGCGAGTAGACGAACGTGAAGGCGCTGTCGAAGCCGACCTCCTCGACGACCTCGAGCGTCTCGCGGAAGTCGTCCTCGGTCTCGCCCGGGAAGCCGACGATGATGTCGGTGCCGAGCGCGAGGTCGGGGATCGCGTCGCGCATCTCCGTTGCGAGCCTCACGTAGCGCTCGCGCGAGTACGTGCGCCGCATCGCCTTGAGGATCCGCGTCGAGCCGGACTGCAGCGGCAGGTGCGCGTGCTCGCAGACGGCGTCGCAGTCGGCCATCGCCTCGATCACCTCTCGCCGGAAGTCCTTCGGGTGCGGGCTCGTGAAGCGGATGCGCGCGATCCCTTCGACGCGGTCGACGGCCCGGAGCAGCGAGGCGAAGTCCGTCTGGAGGTCGCGCCCGTACGAGTTGACGTTCTGCCCGAGCAGCGTCACCTCCTTGACGCCCTCCGCAGCGAGGCGCCCCACCTCGGCCAGGACGTCGCCCGGCCGGCGGCTGACCTCGCGGCCGCGCACGGCCGGAACGATGCAGTACGAGCAGGTCGAGTTGCAGCCCATCGAGATCTGCACCCAGGCCTGGAAGCGCCGCTCGTTGTGCATCGGCAGGCCGGCGGCGAACGTTCGCTCGTCGGCCGTCCCCCATGCGCCGCGTGAGACGCCGAAGCCGCCTGCGCCGAGCCATTCGGCGAGGTGCGGGATCGTGCCGGGGCCGAACGCGACGTCGACATCGGGATAGAGCGAGAAGAGCCGCTCGCGCTGCGCTTCCGCGTAGCAGCCGCCGACCGCGATCACGGTGCCCGGGCGCTCGCGCTTCCGCGCTGCAGCCTCGCCCATGTAGGCCGCGAACTTCGTGTCGGGCTTCTCGCGGATCGTGCACGTGTTGAAGACGACGACGTCCGCGTCCTGCTGTGACGGGGCCTCGCCCAGGCCGAGCTCCTCGAGCATGCCCTTGATGCGCTCGCTGTCGTGCGCATTCATCTGGCAGCCGAACGTCGTGACGTGGTAGCGGCGCATCAGGCGGCCAGGGTACTCGCGCTCAGGCAGCCTGGATCGGCGACTCGTGCTGCTCGTGCTCCTCGTCGTCGCCCGGCGAGTCGCCGCTCCCGAGCGCGCCGTGGTTGCGGGCGACGTCGACCGCGCGCGACTCGCGGATCACCGTCACCTTCACCTGGCCGGGGTACTCGAGCCGGTCCTCGATCTCGCGTGCGATCTCGTGCGAGAGCAGCGCCGCCTCATCGTCGTCCACGTCGGTCGGGCTGACGATCACGCGGATCTCGCGGCCGGCCTGCAGTGCGTAGACCTTCGCGACACCCGGCTTCGCCGCAGCGAGCTCCTCGAGCGACTCCAGCCGCTTGATGTAGTGCTCGAGGCTCTCGCCCCGGGCCCCCGGCCGAGACGCCGAGATCGCGTCGGCAGCGATCAGCAGGACCGCTTCGACGGTCTGCGGCTGCACCTCGTAGTGGTGGGCCTCGACGGCGTGCACGACGCCCTGGGCCTCGCCGTACCGGCGGGCGAGCTGTGCGGAGATGCCGGCGTGCGATCCCTCGACCTCGTGCGTCATCGCCTTCCCGAGGTCGTGGAGCATCGCGGCGCGCTTCGTCGTCCGGATGCTCGCACCGAGCTCGGTGGCCATGATCCCCGCGAGGTGGACGACCTCGAGCGTGTGCTTCAGAACGTTCTGCCCGTAGCTCGTCCGGAACCGCAGCCGCCCGAGGATGCGGACGAGCTCCTCGTGGAACGGCCCGCAGTTCGCCTCGAACACGGCCTGCTCGCCGGCCTGCCGGACGATCTCCTCGATCTCCGCCTTCGACTGGTAGTACGTCTCCTCGATGCGGGCCGGGTGGATCCGCCCGTCCTCGATCAGCTTCGTCAGCGTCATGCGCGCAACCTCGCGCCGCAGCCCGTCGAACGACGAGAGGACCACGGCGTGCGGCGTGTCGTCGATGATGAAGTCGACGCCCGTGAGGTGCTCGAGCGCGCGGATGTTGCGGCCCTCGCGGCCGATGATGCGGCCCTTCATGTCGTCGGACGGCAGCTCGACCACGCTCACCGTCGTCTCCGCCGCGTGGCTCGCCGCGACCCGCTGCAGCGCGTCTGCGACGAGGTTCCGCGCCCGGCGCTTCGACTCGGCGCGCGCCTCCTCCTCGAGCATGCGGACGCGCCGGGCGAGATCGTGGCGAACGAGCTCCTCACCGCGTTCGAGCAGGTGACTCTTCGCATCCTGCAACGTCATGCCGGCGATCCGCTCCAGCTCGTCCTGCTGCGAGTGCTTCGCCTGCTTCAGGTCCTCCTGCAGTTGACGGAGATGGACCTCGCGGTCGGAGAGCCCCTGGTCGCGGCGTCCGAGCTCGACGAGCTTCCGCTCGATCTCCTCCTCTTTCGCGAGCACGCGCTCCTCGATCTTGAGGACGGCCTCCCTGCGGTCCGAGAGCTCCGCGTCGATCTCGCCGCGGAGCTTGACCGCCTGCTCCCGTGCCTCGAGCTCGGCCTCGCGGCGAACCGCCTCGGCGTCGCGCTCGGCGTCGTCGAGCAGCTGCCGCTGCAGCCGGCGAGCCTTCCCGACGCCCGTCGCACCGAACACCTGGACCGCGAGCAGCGCCAGCGCCACACCGGCGGCGATTCCGATGGCGACTCCGATCGCGATCAGCACGTGCACGCACCTCGCTTCGGTGAATTGGGCTTCGGGTCGATCCGCACCCCGACATCGCCGCTCGTGCAGCTTCCGAACGTCGCTCGGTTGTCCCCGCGCAGGCTCGCGCCCGCAGGCGACGGCCTATCTCGGTAAGGCCCTCCGTCGTCTACGGGTGGAAACGGTCGTGGTGAAGGGTTTCAAGGGGATAAGCGATTTCGGAAAAGCAGCAGTTTGCAGGCAAAATGTCAGTGGAGCGTGT
>JAICLU010000104.1 GCA_025925195.1 Thermoleophilia bacterium | reverse complement strand
CTGTGTGAGGCGGCTGTAAAACCCTGCCGCATCCCGGCGGCCGCGCTCCACGAACAGGATCGCGACCGCCCCGAGGGCGCACGGCACCGCGAGGCACACCCCGGCGGCCCGGACGCCGAAGATCTCGGCGATGCCGCCGTCGGCGAGGCTCGCAACCGGCCGGAGCCCGATGAACGCGACGCTCCAGAGCGCCATGACGCGCCCGCGCTGCGAGTCGTCGACGCCGAGCAGCAGCTGGCTCGTGGCTGCGGTGTTCGAGGCGAGGTAGCCGAAGCCCCCGATCGCGAGGAAGGCGAAGCCGAGCCAGATCGTCGGCGAGACGGCGAAGCCGGCGATGCCCGCCGCGAGAATCAGGAGCGTGACCATCATCCGGCGGCGCGAGATCGCGGCGCGACCTGCGACGAGGAAGGCCGCGGTGACCGCGCCGGCGCCGAAGGCGCCGACGATCAGTCCCGACCAGATCCGGATCCCGTGCGCGCCGACGCCGAACGCGTGGGCGAACGCGGGGCTCTCCGTGTTCACGGGATCCGACGCGAAGCCGACGGCGGCCACGATGAGCAGGAACGCGAGCAGCCGCGGCTGCGCCCTGGCGACGCGCAGGCTGTGACGCAGACGCGACTCGGCGCGCGAGGCAAGCTTCCGGGCCTGCGGCTGCACGAGCAGCAGCCCGAGCACGAGCAGCAGGTACGACGCCGCGTTGATGCCGAACGACGCGGCGTAGCCGAGCTGGTCGACGCACACGCCGGCCAGCGTCGGCCCGATCGCGCGGGCGAGGTTGTACGTCATCGAGTTGAGCGCCACGGCGGCGGGCAGGTTGTCGCGATGGACGAGGTCCGCGGGCATGGCCATGCCCGCGGGCGCGGAGAACGCGCTGATCACGCCGAGGAGGACCGCACAACCCATGACGAGCGGCACGGAGGCGTGACCGGCCCAGGTCAGCGCCGCGAGCGCACCGCTGACCGTCGTCGCGAGGATCTGCGTCAGCATGAGCAGCCGCTTACGGTCGAACCGGTCGGCCGCGCTGCCGCCCCACGGCGCGAGGAGCAGCACCGGGATGAAGTTGCCGAACTGCAGGACGCCGAGCAGCAGAGGCGAGTGCGTCTGCTCGAAGACGTACAGCGACGCCGCAAGATTCTGGAACCACGTCCCGCTCGCAGAGGCCGCGTTGCCGACGAAATACGGCCCGAAGTTGCGGCTGCGGATCAGCCGCACGGTCGTGGCCGCGCTTCTTTCAGCCACGCCCGGTCTTGTGCAGCTGCGCGTAGATCCGCCGCGCTACGGCGGACGGCACACCCGGCACGCCCTCGAGCTCCTCCTGGGTCGCCGCCGCCATCTCCTCCACCGACCCGAAATGCTGCAGCAACGCCCGGCGTCGCGCCGGGCCGACGCCCTCGAGCTCGTCGAACATGGACGAGAAACCGCGCGACTCCCGTCGCTGCCGGTGGAAGCCGAGCGCGAAGCGGTGCGCCTCGTCGCGGATGCGCTGGAGCAGCTGCAGCCCCGGGTTGTGCCGCGACAGGAGAATCGGGTCGCCTTGTCCGGGGACGAAGACCTCCTCGATCCGCTTCGCCAGTGAGATCACCGCGACGCGCGGCAGGTCGTAGGCCTGCATCGCCCCGAGCGCCGCCGCCAGCTGTCCCTTGCCCCCGTCGATCACGACGAGGTTGGGGGCGGTCGCGAACGACGAGTCGTGCGTCTCGCCCGTCCCGTCCGAGAGGCGCGCGAACCGGCGTGAGATCACCTCGGCCATCGCGGCGAAGTCGTCCGGGTCCTCACCGGCCGTCTTGATGCCGAACTTGCGGTAGTCGGACTTGCGTGGCAGGCCGTCCTGGAAGACGACCATCGACGCGACGGGATCCTGGCCCATTGCGTGCGAGATGTCGTAGCACTCGACGCGCAGCGGCAGCGACTCGAGGTTGAGCGCCTCGCGGAGCTCTTCGAGCGCCTCGACCCGTCGAGCCCGCTTCTGCTCGGTCGCCGCCTGCTCGGTCGCGAGCGCATGTGCCGCGTTCTCGTCGGCGAGCTGCTGCAGCCGGCGCTTCTCGCCGCGCTCGGCGGCGCGGACCTCGACCCGCGCGCCGCGCTTCTCCGACAGGAACTCGGCGAGCGCCCCGAGATCGCCCGAGTCGCGCGGGACGACGATCTGCGGCGGCACGCTCGGCGCGGAGCCGTAGTACTCGAGGCAGAACGCCTCGAGGATCGTGGTGACGTCCTGCCCGGCCACGTTCTCGAGGTGGAACGAGTGGCGGTCGATCATCTTGCCGCCGCGGAGCGGGAAGATCTGGACGACGGCGCGGTCGCCCTCCGAGGCGAACCCGATCACGTCGACGTTGCCCACCGATTGCCGCTCGACCGACTGCCGCTCGACGAGATGCTGCACCGCGAACAGCCGGTTCCGGTACCGCGCCGCGTCCTCGAACCGCTCCTCCCGCGCCGCGTCGTGCATCTTCTGCTCGAGCTCCCGCTGGATCGGCTTCACGTCGCCCGACAGGAACTCGATGACGCCGTCGATGATCCCGCGGTACTCGTCCTTCGTGACGTAGCCGACGCACGGGGCCAGGCAGCGCTCGATGTGGTAGTCGAGACACGGGATACCAGAGTGCCGGCCCGGCTTCGGCCCCTCGCACGGCCGGTACGGGAAGACGCGGTTCAGCACGTCGAGCGTCTCGCGCACTTTCTTCGCGTTCGCGTAGGGCCCGAAGTACCACACGCCCGGGCGGTGGCGCTCGCGCGTGAACATGACGCGTGGGTACTCGTCCTCGATGGTGACCGCGATGTACGGGAACGACTTGTCGTCGCGAAGCCGGACGTTGAACGGCGGGCGGTGCCTCTTGACGAGGTTCTGCTCGAGATGGAGCGCCTCGACCTCGCTGCCGGTGACGATCACCTCGATGTCGTGCACGCGGCCCGGCAGCTGCTGGATCTGCGCGCGCCCGTCACCGCCTCGCTGGAAGTACGACCGGACGCGCGGACGGAGGGACTTCGCCTTCCCGACGTAGAGCACCTCGCCGCGGGCGTCGCGGAAGAGGTAGACGCCCGGCCGGGCCGGGATCGACTGCAAGCGCTCCTTGACCCGGTCTTCCATTGGCCCGGCTACCGTAGCCAAGCCCATGCGGTACGCGATCACGCTCGCGTTCCTCGCACTCGTCGCTGCGCCGAACGCCCTCGCCGGCGGACCAGGGCTGCTGATCGGGGCGACCGAGGACGCGCCCCGCTCGGCCACGATGACGGTGGCCAAGACCCAGATGGACCTGATCGCCGCGGCCGGGTTCCGGGCCGTGCGGATCACGCAGGAGTGGGCCCCCGGCGAGACGTCGCTGCCGGCGACGGGCCGGCTGGTGCTCGAGAACGTCGCCGCCGCCGCGAAGCTCGACGCGGTGACCGTGATCTGCGTCGTGATGAACCACGGCAGCGCGACGACGCCCCTCACGGCCGAGGACCAGCAGGACTTCGCGTCCTATGCCGCGTCCGTCGCGCGCGCGATCCCGAGCTTTCGGATCTTCGTCGTCGGCAACGAGCCGAACCTCAACCGCTACTGGCTGCCGCAGTTCAACGACGACGGCAGCGACGCGGCCGCGCCCGCCTACGAGAGCCTGCTCGCCCAGACGTACGACGCGCTGAAGGCCGTGTCCCCCGGGATCACGGTGATCGGCGGCGCACTGGCGCCGCGCGGCGGGGACAGGCCGGGCACGATCCGACCGACCCACTCCCCGACCGTCTTCATCCACGACCTCGGTCAGGCGTGGCGGGACAGCGGCCGGACCGACCCGATTCTCGACGCCTTCGACCTGCACCCGTACGAGGACAACTCGAGCGTCATGCCGGCGGCCGGGACGCACCCCAACTCGACGACGATCGCGCTAGCCGACTACGACAAGCTCGTGGCATCGCTCGGCGACGCCTTCGGCAGCTACGACCTGCCGATCTGGTACGACGAGTTCGGCGTCGAGACGCAGATCCCCGCGTCGGAGGCGAGCCACTACACCGGCACCGAGCCGGCGACGGTGAAGCCCGTGCCCGAGGCGACGCAGGCCGCCTACTACCGGCAGGCGATCCAGCTCGCCTTTTGCCAGCCGAACGTACGCGGGCTGATGCTCTTCCACAGCATCGACGAGCAGGAGCTCTCCGGCTGGCAGTCGGGCCTCTACTACGCCGGGACGACGACGGCGAAGTCGAGCCTGCCGGCGACCCGCCTCGCGATCGAGCAGTCCGGTCGCGGCGTCGTCGCGCACTGCGACGGGATGCAGCTGCCCGTGACGCCGAGGATCCGGCAGACCGGCGCCCGGCTGACGCTCACCTGTGCGCTCGACTGCGCGTACACCGCGCAGCTCTACCGCGGCACGAAGCTCGTGCGCGGTATCCGCGGCCGGGCACTGGGCGGCACTCCCAAAACGGTGGCGCTCACCGTTCCGGCCACCGCCGGCGGCTACCGGCTCCGCGTCACCGGGGTGAACCCGGTCAACCCCGCGCCGGCGGCACCGCGCTTCGTGAAGCTACGGCGCGGATAGCATCAGAGCCGTGGACGGGCAGTACGTCGCCTACACCTTCTACCGCGTCGATCCGGCGTGGCGGCGCCTGCCGCTCGAGGAACGCCAGGCCGGCAAGGACGCGTTCGCCGACGTCGTCGAGGATCTCGCCGACCGGTTCGACCATCTGCGCGTGTACTCGACGACGGGCGTGCGGCCCGAGACGGACTTCTTCCTCTGGAAGATCTGCGACCGCTACGAGTCGCTCGGCGAGCTCGGCGCCGCGCTCAACGGCACGCCGCTCGCGGGCTGGCTCGAGACGCCGTACTCGTATCTCGCGACGACGAAGGCCTCGCAGTACACGCAGGCGCGCAAGGCGCGGAAGATCACGCCGCACGGCCTGCCGTACCTCGTCGTCTACCCGTTCGTGAAGACCCGGCCTTGGTACGCGCTCTCGGAGGACGACCGGCAGCGCGCGATGGACGAGCACATCCGGATCGGCCGCGAAGAGTTCCCGGGCATCCGCAACCACACGACGTACTCGTTCGGGATCGACGACCAGGAGTTCATGACGGCGTTCGAGTGCGAGGCGCCTTCCGACTTCATGCACCTGATGCTGCGGCTCCGCGACAGCGAGGCGTCGTCGTACACCGAGCGCGACACGCCGATCTTCGTCGGCACGCACGTGACGATCCGCGAGGCGCTGGCCGAGCTCGACGGCGCCGCGGCGCGCGTACAGCTCTGAGCGCGCTCACGTGAGCGTCTGGCACGCGGTCGCGATCGTCGCGGCGGGCGTCGGCGCGGGCATCGCAAACGCGATCGTCGGCAGCGGCACGCTGATCACGTTCCCGACGCTGCTCGCCTTCGGCTACGCGCCCGTCACGGCGAACGTCACGAACACGATCGGCCTCGTGCCGGGGAACATCACGAGCATGATCGGCTACCGGCCGGAGATGGCCGGCCAGCGGGAGCGCGGGGTCCGGCTCGGCATCGCATCCCTGCTCGGGGCGACGGTCGGCGCGATCCTGCTGCTCGTGCTGCCGGCGTCGGCGTTCCGGGCGGTCGTGCCCGCGTTCATCGGCCTCGGCGTGTTCGCGATCCTCGTCGGTCCCTACTTCACGAAGTGGCTCGCCTCGCGGAACCGACTGCCGTCGGAGGCGGCCGGCGGGGTCGGGACGTTCCTCGGGATCATCGTGTGCGGCCTGTACGGCGGCTACTTCGGCGCCGGACAGGGGCTGCTCTTCATCGCCGTCCTCGGCATCGCGCTCGCCGACACGATCCACCGGTTGAACGCGCTGAGGAACATGCTCGCCGGGATGGCGAACACGATCGCGGCCGTCGTCTTCATCGTCTCGGCGCACATCGCGTGGGGTGCGGCAGGCCTGATCGCGATCGGCTCGATCGCCGGCGGCTGGGTCGGTGTCCACATCGGGCGGCGTCTGCCGCCGACCGTCTACCGCCTCGTGATCGCCGCAGTCGGAATCGTCGCGTTCGTCAAGCTCGTCTAGGTGTAGCGGTGCTGGTCGCGCCAGATGCTGACCATCGCAAAGGCGCAGCCGACGATCACACCGATGAACGCGAGGATCTGCAGGCCGTGCGCTCCGCCGTACCAGTAGGCGCCGATGTCGGCGACGAGCACGACCGCGGCCCCATAGAACGCGGCGCTCGCCCGCCGCGGCCAGACCGCGATGTCGCCGCGGCGCTCGCGCCACACGAGGAAGACGAAGAAGGCGATCGCGAGCAGGAAGGCGACACGCGCGAGGATGCCGAGCGCGACGAGCGTCGACTCGAGCTGCAGCACGACGATCACGACCGCGATCGCGATGATGACGAGGAACCCGCGCAGCGTCGGGTTCATGCGTGCGAAGAAGCCTCTCATCCGACTCCCGTCATGTACGCCCGCACGGCGAGAGCTCCTGCCACGAGCGTGGCGCCGGCGAACCAGGCAAGGCGGCTGCGCCGGTCGGCCGGCGCGTAGAGCCACGGCGACAGCGCGGCGAGCAGCGACAGGCTGCCGTAGAGGTAGTGGAGATGCTCGGGCGCGCGGCGGTGGTCGGACAGGAGAATCAGGCCGAGCCCGACCTGCGCGACGAGCAGCGTCTGGGCGAGCGCGATCAGGTGCGTGGCGAATCCGCGCGGCTCCGTTCGGCGGTAGTACGCCCAGCCGGCGAGCGCGGCCGACCCGAACGTCGCGGCGAGAATGAGGAATGCGACGGTGTGGTGCGCCGTTAGCATCGGCGCGCACCCTAGCCAGAGGAGAGAGCTTTGATCGAAGAAGGAAAGCCCGCACCGGACTTCGAGCTGCCGACCGACTCGGGCGACACGGTGAAGCTGTCCGAGCTGCGCGGCAAGCCGGTCGTCCTCTACTTCTACCCCAAAGACGACACGCCGGGCTGCACGACGCAGGCCTGCGGGATCCGCGACGCGTACGGCGAGTTCGAGCGCGAGGGAGCCGTCGTGCTCGGCGTCTCGGCCGACGACGAGCGCTCGCACACGAAGTTCCGCGACAAGTACGAGCTGCCGTTCACACTCCTCGCCGACACCGACCATTCGGTGGCCGAGCAGTACGGCGTCTGGGGCGAGAAGAAGTACATGGGCCGCACCTACATGGGCATCTCGCGCTGGACGTTCGTGATCGACGAGGACGGGAACGTCAAGAAGGTGCTCCCGGACGTGAAGCCGGCGAATCACGCCGACGACGTGCTCGCCGTGCTGCGCTCGTAGCGGAGCTAAATCCCCCGTTCGGGGGAGCCGTGACCCCCGATGGGGTGACGCCCGGCGGCACGCCACCGCGAGAGGATCGTCCGAAGCTGCTTGCAGCAGCCCCTCCAGGATGCAACTACTCCTCCACGACTCGGTCTACACCGACCGTCTCGCCGCGTTCCTGCTGAGCGTCGGCCAGCGGCCGGTCGTGAGCGGTCCAAGCGCCGTCGACGTCGGGGAGACGTCGGAGGAGGAGCTCGAGGTGTATCTGCGCGTCTGGCACGTGCTCTATCCGGACGCCGAAGTCCGGCTCGTCGCCTGAGTCGGACGCGTCAGTGCGGATGAGAGGACTTGAACCTCCACGGGGTTGCCCCCACACGGACCTGAACCGTGCGCGTCTACCAATTCCGCCACATCCGCGGGCGGCGGCCATTGTAGCCGGGCGTAGGTACTTTGTCCGCTCTGCGCCGGGTCTTCCTGTTGCTCACCGCCGTCACGGGCTCGTTGGTTCTGTTGACCGCGGCCGGGGCGTCCGCACGGACCGCCACGACACCCGCCGGCGACACGCTCGTCGAGGTCGTCGTCACGCTCCCGCAGCCGCCGCTCGCCGAGGCGATCAAGCGCGACCGCGAGCTCGCCGCACACGCGACGACGCACCGCCGACTCGATCTGCGCGCGCCGGCGAGCGTCAACTACCTCCGCACGCTCGCCTCCGCGCAGCGCACGCTTCAGAGCCGGATCGCGGCGCGCATTCCCGACGCGACCGTCCGCTGGCGGTACGACGTGACGCTGAACGGGATGGCCGTCACCGTTCCGCGGTCGCAGCTCGCCGCACTCCGCTCGATCAGGGGAGCGACGGTGTGGCCGAGCGTCACGTACCACTCGCTGCTCGACCACACGCCGCAGCTGATCGGCGCGCCGCAGGTGTGGGGACCGACGCTTGCGACCTCGGGCCAGGGCGTGAAGATCGGGATCATCGACGACGGCATCGACCAGACGCACACGTTCTTCAATCCCGCCGGCTTCAAGTATCCGGCCGGCTACCCCCTCGGGAACACGCAGTACACGACGCCGAAGGTGATCGTGGCGCGCGCGTTCTCACCGAAGTCGAACACGTGGAAGTACGCGAGCACGCCGTTCGACCCCGTCAACTCCGACCACGCGACGCATGTCGCAGGCATCGCCGCCGGCGACCACGACACGATCGCGACCTTCGAAGGTGCGAAGTCGCACGTGTCCGGCATCGCGCCCGGCGCGTATCTCGGCAACTACAAGGTGCTGACGGTCCCGACCGATGACTTCGGGCTCGACGGCAACTCGCCCGAGATCGCAGCGGGCATCGAGCAGGCCGTGAAGGACGGGATGAACGTCATCAACCTCTCGCTCGGCGAGCCCGAGGTCGAGCCGACACGAGACATCGTCGTCAAGGCGATCGACGCCGCCGCCGACGCGGGCGTCGTGCCGGTCGTCGCAGCCGGCAACTCGTTCGGCGAGGCAGGCCGCGGCGGCATCGGCTCCCCCGCCAACGCTCCCGAGGCGATCACCGTGGCAGCGTCGAGCGAGAGCGGGCCGCCCGACGTGATCGCCGGCTTCTCCGACAGCGCCCCTACCCCCCTCTCGCTGCAGTTCAAGCCGGACGTGACCGCACCCGGCGAGAACATCCTCTCCTCGATCCCGGGCAACCAGTGGGACCGCTGGAACGGGACGAGCATGGCATCACCACACGTCGCCGGCGCCGCAGCCCTCCTCGAGCAGCGGCATCCGACGTGGACGGTGGCACAGGTCAAGTCGGCCCTCGCGACGACCGGCGACCCGGTCAGGGCGGCCGCCGGCAGCGGCGAGGTGTCGGCGACGCGCGAAGGCGGCGGGCGGATCGACCTGCCGCGTGCCGACGCGCCGCTCGTCTTCGTCAGCCCGACGAGCCTCTCGTTCGGCCTCGTCGGTCACGGCGAGACGCAGAGCCGCCAGATCGCGCTCACCGACGCAGGCGGCGGGCCCGCCCCGTGGACGGCGACGATCGCCGCGCAGTCGTCCGTTCGCGGCGCGGCTCTGACGCTCTCCGCGCCGACCGCCGCGGCCGGGACGGGCATCGGCGCGACGCTGACCGTCGCGGCTGACGCGGCGGAGGGCGACGGCGTCGGCTTCGTCGTGCTCACGCGCGGCACAGATGTACGCCGCATCCCGTACTGGTTCCACGTCGAGGTACCACGTCTCGGCGAGGAGCCCCACCGCACCCTCGGGAAGCCCGGCGTCTACGGCGGCGACACGGCCGGCAAGAAGTCGCTCGTCTCGACGTACCGCTATCCGGAGCAAGGGCTCGCCTGCAATTGCAAGACCGGCGTCCCGCTCAATCTCTCCGGCCCCGAGCAGGTCTTCCGCGTCGTGCTGAAGAAGCCGGTCGCGAACGTCGGCGTCGCGGTCGTCTCGCACGCGAACGGCGTCACCGTCGCGCCGCGTCTCGTCGCGGCAGGCGACGAGAACCGGCTGCAGGGGTTCTCCGCGCTCCCGGTCGACATCAACCCGTACAGGGGCTACGGGCGCGTCGTTCCCGCCGTGGCGGCGATCCTGCCGAAGCCCGGCGCGTACGACATCGTGTTCGACACGCCGGCGGGCGCGAAACCCGGCCGGTTCACGTTCCGGTTCTGGGTCAACGACACGGCGCCGCCGCGCATCCGGCTGCTCCGGTCGGCGCCGCACGCCGCGCGCTTCGCAGTCGTCGACGGCGGCTCGGGGATCGATCCGGGCTCGATCGACCTGCGGGTCGACGGACGGATCCGGCAGTTCACGCTCGCGCGCGGCGTGCTGACCGTCCGCCGGCTCACCGCCGGAGTGCACCGGGTCGATCTGACCGTCTCCGACTTCGAGGAGACGAAGAACATGGAGGACGTCGGCCCCGTCCTGCCGAACACGCGGCATTTCGCCGGGCG
>JAICLU010000078.1 GCA_025925195.1 Thermoleophilia bacterium | reverse complement strand
GTTGGGGGGCGCCGCCCGGTGTCCGGGCTCGACCGGGGGGGGGCGGGGGTCGGTGCGGCGCGGCGGGGGCCCCCGCCCGCGCCCGCCGGTGACGGCCGCGGCGAGGTCGGAGAGGATGTCGCCGAACATGTTCTCGGTCACGATCACGTCGAACTGGCCGGCCGTCGTCGCGAGCTGCATCGCGGCGTTGTCGACGAGCATGTGCTCGACCTGGACGTCGGGGTAGCGCGGCGCCGTCTCGTCGACGATCCGGCGCCAGAGGCGCGACGTCTCGAGCACGTTGGCCTTGTCGACGGACGTCAGCCGGCCGCGCCGGCGGCGCGCGAGCTCGAAGCCGCGGCGGACGATCCGCTCGACCTGTCGCGGGTGGTACTCGCACGTGTCGAAGACCGTGCCGTCCTCCCGGGTTCCGCGCGCGCCGAAGTAGAGCCCGCCGACGAGCTCGCGGACGATCAACAGGTCGACGTCGCCGAGCACGGACGGGCGCAGGTTCGCGTACGTGTCGAGCGCCGTTCGCAATCCGAGCAGCCCCTGCTCGGGACGCACGTCGGCCGCGTCGAACTCCGGGTCGCCGACCGGCCCTTTCAGGACGGCCGTCGCGGCCAGGCACGCATCGAGCGTGCGCTGCGGCAGCGGCTCGCCGGTGGCCCTGATTGCGGCGCCGCCGAGCAGCTCCTCGCGGACCTCGACCTCGGGCACGAGCAGCTCGAGCGTGAGCCGCGCCTCGCGCGCGACCTCCGGCCCGATCCCGTCGCCGGGCAGGATGACGACGGTCGTCCTAGGCAAGCAGCTCCTTCGGCTGGCGGCCGCGCGGCCTCGGCCGGAAGCCGGCGGCGGCGATCGCGGCGTTCCAGCTGCCGAACACGCGCGCGACGGTCTGGCGCGACGGATGGTTCTCGCCCGCCTGCTCCCAGTCGCTCGTCAGCGGCGGCCTGCTGTGCTTGCGGTGCCACAGCGCGATTGCGTAGACGATCGTGTCGTGGTTCCAGCGGAAGCCCGTTCTCGGGCCCGTTCTCATCGCACACCTCCCAACGTCTCCAGGATCAGCTCTGCATCCGGCTCGATCACGATCGGGTCGAGCCGGTCGGCGACGAGGCCCGGCGTCTTCAGCCCGTCGCCCGTGACGAGGAGCACGACGCGATCGTCCTCCCCGATCTCTCCCGCGCGCACTGCAGCGCGCAGCGCGCCGAGCGTGACGCCCGGCGCCGTCTCGCCGAACACGCCGGTCGTCTCCGCCAGCAGCACGATGTTGTCGACGATCTCGTCCTCCGGCGTGATGTGGATCGACGAGGCGGTTGCGGCGGCGAGCGCGCCGTCGGCCGGGGAGCCGATCGCCAGCGACCGCGCGATCGTGCTCGGCCGCACCGGCTTCACCTTCGCACCGTCGGCCCAGGCGCGGGCGACGGGCGAGCACCCCTCGGCCTGCGCGCCGATCAGCCGCGGCTGCTCGCCCTCGACGAGGCCGAGGTCGAGGAACTCGCCGAAGCCCTGGTGCAGCTTCGTGAACATCGATCCCGACGCGATCGGCGCGACGACGACGTCCGGCAGCTCCCAGCCGAGCTGCTCGGCGACCTCGAAGGCGAGCGTCTTCGATCCCTCGGCGTAGTACGACCGCAGCTGCACGTTGACGAACGCCCAGTCGACCTCGAACGAGAGCTCGACGGTCAACCGGCTGCAGTCGTCGTACGAGCCCTCGATCGCGTAGATGCGCGGCCCGTAGACCGCCGACGCGATCAGCTTCTCCGGCTCGAGGTCGGCCGGGCAGAGGATCACCGCCTCGAGGCCCTCGGCCGCGGCGCGCGCCGCGACGGCGTTCGCGAGGTTGCCGGTCGACGAGCACGCGAGCGTCGTCGAGCCGTGCTCCAGCGCCTTCGCGCAGGCGACCGCGACCACGCGGTCCTTGAACGAATGCGTCGGGTTCGCCGTGTCGAGCTTCAGCCAGAGCTCGCCGACGCCAAGCGCGTCTGCGAGCCGCGGCGCGCGGACGAGCGGCGTGCAGCCCGGCGCGAGGCGCTGCTCGGCCGGCGCGGCGACCGGCAGCAGATCCGCGTACCGCCAGATCGACCGCGGGCCGGCCTCGATCGACTCGCGCGACACGATGCGGCGCTGTTCGTCACGGTCGTAGACGGGATCGAGCGGGCCGAAGCACCGTGTGCAGACCCCGATCGGGTCGAGGGGATAGTGGGTCTCGCAGACCCGGCAGCGAAGGTGGGTGGCGGGCACTACTCCTGCTCCTTTCGTCCGTCGCTCGGCATCCAGCCGGGATTGGCACCACGCGCGCGCTGCGCAGGTTGCCGAGGCGTCAAAGGGCCGGTTCCCTCAGCCTCTCTCGATGCGGAGCGGGACGAGCCCGACTCCTTGTAGATGGGACTATACAAAATGAAGCCCATCAGCGCAGCACTGCACCTTCCGACGCCGACGACACGCCGGCGGCGTAGCGCGCGAGCACGCCCTTCGTGTAGCGCGGCGGCGGGGCAACGACCCCGCGCAGCCTCGCGGAGATCTCCTCGGCGGTGAGCGCCACACGCAACTCGCGCGCCGTGACGTCGAGCTCGATCGTGTCGCCGTCGCGCAACGCGGCGATCGGACCGCCCCGCGCCGCCTCCGGCGCGACGTGACCGACCATCAAGCCGTGCGTCGCGCCCGAGAACCGTCCGTCGGTGATCAGCGCCACCTCGTCGCCGAGTCCCTCGCCGACGAGCGCCGCGGTGACGTGCAGCATCTCGCGCATCCCCGGCCCGCCGGCCGGGCCCTCGTAGCGGATGACGACGACGTCGCCGGCGCGGATGCTCTGCGCCTTCACCGCCGCGAAGCACGCCTCCTCCGAGTCGAACACCCGCGCCGGGCCGCGATGGAAGAGACGCTCGTGTCCCGCGAGCTTCACGACACAGCCTTCGGGCGCGAGGTTGCCGCGCAGGATCGCGAGCCCGCCGGTCGGCTTGAGCGGCGTCTCGATCGGGACCACGACCTCTTGCCCGGGCGTCTCGACGACGGCCGCCGCGACGCCGGCGAGCGTGCGTCCGTCGACGTTCGGCGCGTCGCCGTGCACGAGACCCGCCTTCAGCAACTCGCGCCCGACGAGCGCGACGCCGCCGGCGGCGTGCAGGTCGGTCGCGACGAAGCGGCCGCCTGGGACGATGTCGGCGATCACCGGCGTGCGCGCTGCGATCTCGTCGAACTCGTCGATCGTCAGCGTGATGCCGAGCTCGTCTGCGATCGCGATCAGGTGCATGACGGCGTTCGTCGAGCCGCCCGTCGCGGCGACCGCCGCCACGCCGTTCTCGAGCGCCTCCCGGGTCATGATCTGCGACGGGCGGACGTCGTCGCGGACGAGGCGCATCGCGACCTTGCCCGCCTCGTAGGCGGCGTCCTTCTTCGCCGGGTCGGTGGCCGGGATGTCGTTCAGCCCGCCGGGGCTGATGCCGAGGAACTCGAGCACCGTCGCCATCGTGTTCGCGGTGAACTGGCCGCCGCACGCACCGGCGCCCGGACAGGCGGCTCCCTCGAGCTCGTGGACGTCCGCGTTGCTCATCCTCCCCGCGGCTGCTGCGCCGACGGCCTCGAAGACGTCCTGGAGCGTCACGTCGCGGCCGCGGAACCTGCCGGGCGCGATCGAGCCGTTGTAGAGCACGAGCCCGGGCACGTCGAGCCGCGCGAGCGCCATCGCCGCTGCGGGAATCGTCTTGTCGCAGCCGACGAGGCAGACGAGGCCGTCGAGCAGGTGGCCGCGTACGACGAGCTCGATCGAGTCGGCGATCACCTCGCGCGAGACGAGCGACGCGCGCATCCCCTCGGTGCCCATCGAGACTCCGTCGCTGACGGCGATCGTGTTGAACTCGACCGGCGTGCCGCCGGCCTCGATGATCCCGCGGCGCACGTGGCGCGCGAGCTCGCGCTGGTTCCAGTTGCACGGCATCGTCTCGATCCACGTCGTGGCGATGCCGACGAGCGGACGCGCGAGCGCCTCGTCGTCGAGGCCGATGCCCTTGAGCATCGCGCGCGCGGGCGCGCGGTCGATGCCGTCGGTCAGCGCAGCGCTGTGGCGCTTCGCGGGGTCGGAGGGACGTGCGTAGGGATCGCTCACAGTGGGCCGGCTCCGCTCTTCGCAATGGACAGGTGCATGACGTCGTGATCGGGGAAGCGTCCGGCGAGCTCGGCCGCGACGGCGTCCGCAGCGTCCTTCCGCGCCCAGGCGATCACGGTCGGGCCGGAGCCCGACAGGGTCGCGCCGAGCGCGCCTTCGGGCAGCGACTCGCGGATCTGCAACAGGTGCGGTGCGTGCTCGGCGCGATACGGCTCGTGCAGACGGTCGTCTGCTGCGGCGGCGAAGAGGGAGTCGTCGCCACGAGCGAGTGCCGCGCCGAGCAGCGCCGCACGTCCCGCGTTGAAGACGGCGTCGGCATGCTGCACCGTCTGCGGCAACGCTGCGCGCGCTTCCGCCGTCCTCACGCGGTTCTTCGGGACGACGGCGATCGCCGCGGCCGGCATGTCGTCGGCGACGCGGGCGATGCGCCCGTCCCAGGTCAAGGTGACGCCGCCGGTCAGCGCGGCGGCCAGGTTGTCGGCGTGCCCTTCGAGTGCGAGGCCCTCGGCGAGCAGCTCGTCGGCGCACACGTCGGCGCCGACGGCGAGCGCGCCCGCGACGAGGCCGAGCGCGACAACGGCCGCGCTCGAGCCGAGGCCGCGCTCGCGCGGAATGCGGTCGGTGAACGCGAACGAGTAGTCGGCGGGCGACGCGAACCGCGCGAACGCCTGCACGCCAAGGTGCGTCTCGTCGACCGAGCCGTCGGGAGCGCCAAGCTCGAGCTCGTTCCACAGGTCGAAGGCGGCGCCGGCGACGTCGAAGGCGGGGCCGAGGTTCGCCGTCGTCGCCGGCGCGCGCACGTGGAGGTTCACGCCGGGTCCTTCAGGCCGTGGCCCGTGACGACGCAGACGACGCGCTCCCCCGGGCGGGCCGAGCGGTCGAGCGCCGCGATGCCCGCCGCGGACGCCGGCTCGCAGAAGAGACCCTCCTCGCGGCCGAGCAGGTTGCGTGCCGCGACGATCGCGTCGTCGTCGACGGTGACGACCGAGCCGCCGCTCCGGCGGACGACGTCCTCGACCTCGGCCGCGTGCACCGGCTCGACGATCCGGATTGCCGACGCGACGGTGTGCGCGCGATCGGCGACCTGCACCGGATGAAAGCGCGGCAGCCGGTCGCCGAAGCCGAGCGCGTACGCGCGTGTGTTGCCACCGCCGCCGTACGGCAGCGTCAGCACGTCCGGAGGCCCGCCGAGCCGCTCGAGGATCTCGAACGCAGCCGTCTTCTGGCCCTCGATCCGGTGCGGATTCGTCGAGTTGACGATCGCATGGCCTGCGCGCGAACCGAGGTCCTCCGCGTGCGCGAACGCGTCCGAGAAGGAGCCGTCGACCTCGACGATCTCGCCGCCGACCGCCTGCACCTGCAGCAGCTTCGGCCCGGCGGCGGCGCCCTTCGCGACGACGATCACCGCTCTCAGGCCCGCCCGCGCTGCGTAGGCGGCGCAGGACGCGGCGGTGTTGCCGGTCGACGCGCAGACGAGCGTGTGCGCGCCGTCCTCGACGGCGCGCGTCACGGCGACCGCCATGCCGCGATCCTTGAACGATCCCGTCGGGTTGGCTCCCTCCCATTTCAGCCAGAGGTCGACGCCGAAGCGCTCCGACAAGCGGGGTGCGTGCAGCAGCGGCGTGCCGCCCTCGCCGAGCGTGACCTGCACGCTCACGCGATCACCGGCGCCACGAAGGGACGGTCGAGGACTTCGGGGAACGCGGCGATCTCGGCGAGCGCACCGCGCACGCGGCCGAACGGCGCCTCGTGCAGCACGAGGTCGAGCGACGCTCTACCGTCCTCGAGGCGCTGCACGAGCTGCGCGACCGAGACCTCGTGGGCGGCGAGCCGGCTGGCCGCATGCGCGAGCACGCCGGGCCGGTCGGCGACGTCGAGGTGGACGTAGAAGGACGAGCGCCACGCGTCGGTGTCGAGCCGGCGCAGCTCGCGCCAGCAGGCGTCGTTCTGGAGGAAGCCGGTGCCTGCGGTGCCGACGACGCTGACGAGGTCGGCGACGACGGCCGACGCCGTCTCGATCCCGCCGGCGCCGGGTCCTTCGAGCGTGATCTCGCGGATCGCGTCGCCCTGCAGCATGACCGCGTTGAACGCACCGTCGACCGCGGCCAGCGGGTGCGAGCGCTCGACGAAAGCCGGCTGCACTCGCACGTCCACCTCCTCGCGCTCGAGGGTCGCGATGCCGACGAGCCGGACGACCATGCCGAGCTCGGCGGCTGCCGCGATGTGCGCCGGCGTCAGCTCGGTGATGCCGCGCGTCTCGACCTCGTCCGGCGTCACGCGCGAGCCGAAGGCGACCGTCGCGAGAATCGCCATCTTCGCCGCCGCGTCGACGCCCTCGACGTCGTCGGTGGGATCGGCTTCGGCGTAGCCGAGCTCCTGCGCCTCGGCGAGTGCGTGCGCGTAGGTCGCGCCGCGCTCCATCCGCGAGAGGATGAAGTTCGTCGTGCCGTTGACGATCCCGAGGATGCGATGGACGTTCGTCGCGATCAGTGATTCACGCAGCACCTTGACGACGGGAATCGCAGCGCAGACCGACGCCTCGAACCGCAGCTGGACGCCCGCCTCGGACGCCGTCGCGAACAGCTCGGCTCCCTCGCGCGCGACGAGCTGCTTGTTCGCCGACACGACCGGCTTGCCGGCGCGCAGCAGCTCCCGCACGTAGCCGCCGGCGGGCGTGACGCCGCCCATCACCTCGGCGACGACGTCGACCGACGGGTCGTCGCGCACGTCGGCGAAGTCGGTCGTCAGGACGCCGTCGGGCGGCGCGAACGAGCGCTCCTTGTCGAGGTCGCGGACGAGCGCGCGAACGACGCGCAGGCGGTGGCCCGTCGCGCGCTCGATCTCCTCGCCGCTCTCGGCGAGCATCCTGCTCACCGAGGCTCCGACCGTTCCATACCCGAGGAGGGCAACTCCGACGTCAACCGACGCCATGGGCTCCCGTTGCTTCTGCGCCGAGGAGCCCCTCGATGCCGGCGAGCTCACGCAGCTCCTTGCCGACACGCTCGATCTCCTGCGCCCGCTTCGCCCCGTCCTCGCGTAGCTGCGCGAAGCGCGGCCGGCCGGCGGCGTCGTCTGCGAAGAGCGTCCGCGAGAACTCGCCGCTGCGGATCTCGGCCAGCACGTCGCGCATCCGCGCCTTCACCGCGTCGTCGACGATCCGCGGCCCGACGGCCAGGTCGCCGTACTCCGCGACGTCCGAGATCGAGTACCGCATGTACTCGTAGCCGCCCTCGTAGAGCAGGTCGACGATCAGCTTCAGCTCGTTCAGGCACTCGTAATACGCGATCTCGGGCTGATAGCCCGCCTCGACGAGCGTGTCGAAGCCGGCCTGGACGAGCGCGGGGACGCCGCCGCACAGCACGGCCTGCTCGCCGAACAGATCGCTCTCGGTCTCCTCGGCGAAGGTCGTCTCGAGCAGGCCGACGCGTCCGCAGCCGATGCCGACCCCGTACGCGAGCGCCAGCTGCAGCGCGCGGCCGCTCGCGTCCTGGTGGATCGCGACAAGACCCGGCGTGCCGGCGCCCGAGACGTACAGCTCGCGGACGCGGTGGCCCGGCGCCTTCGGCGCGACCATGATCACGTCGTGCCCCTCGGGCGGCGCGATGCGGCCGAAGTGGACGTTGAGGCCGTGCGCGAACAGCACCGCCGTCCCCTCTGTGAGGTTCGGCGCCACCTCGCTCTCCCACACCTCCTGCTGCACGTGGTCCGGCACGAGCAGCGCGACGAGCTGCGCGCCGCGCACCGCGTCGGCGATCGACGCGACCTCGAGCCCTGCCTCCTCGGCCGCTGCGCGCGAGCCGCTGCCGTCGCGCAAACCGACGACGACGTCGACACCCGAGTCGTGCAGGTTCAGCGCGTGCGCGTGACCCTGGCTGCCGAAGCCGACGACGGCGACGCGTCCGTCGAGCAGCTCGAGGTCGCCGTCGCGATGAATGGTTGCCATGGTCGGTTCTCCTTTTAGATGAGGGCGTGCTGGGGACGTGATTTCGAGCCGCGAACGGCGCGGCCGAGACCGAGCCGGCCGGTGCGGCCGAGCTCCTGGAGGCCGTGCGGGCGCACGAGCTCCTCGAACGAGTCGATCTCCTCGGGCGTGCCGGTGAGCTCGAAGACGATCGAATCGGGACCGAGGTCGGCGACGCGCGCGCCGAACGCCTCGGCGAGGCTGATCAGCTCCGCGCGCTTGCTCGCCGGCGCCGCGACCTTCAGCAGAGCCAGCTCGCGCTCGACCGACTCGCCCGGCGCGAGCTCCTGCACGCGCAGGACGTTGACGAGCTTGTGCATCTGCTTCTCGATCTGCTCGAGCGACGTGTGCGCGCAGTCGACCCGCAACGTGATGCGCGACACGTCGTGCCGCTCGGTCGGTCCGACGGCGAGGCTGTCGATGTTGAAGCCGCGGCGCGCGAACATGCTCGTGACGCGCATCAGCGCGCCCGGCTTGTTCTCGACGAGGACGGACAGCGTGTGCTTCATGCCACCACCCGTTCGCTCGCATCGAACTCGATCGTGTCGACCGCCGCGGCGCCGGCCGGGATCATCGGGAAACAGTGCTCGCGCGGATCGACCCGGGCGTCGACGACGCACGTCCGGCCGGACGCGAGCGCCTCCCGCAGCGCCTCGCGCAGCTCGTCGTCGCTCTCGACCGTGAAGCCGACGCCGCCGTACGCGCGGGCCAGCATGGCGTAGTCCGGCAGGCCCTGCGTGAGGTGGATCTGCGAGAAGCGCTCCTCGAAGAACATGTCCTGCCACTGGCGGACCATCCCGAGGTAGCCGTTGTTGACGATCACGACGACGATCGGGAGCTCCTCGAGGACGGCGGTCGCGAGCTCCTGCTGCGTCATCTGGAAGCAGCCGTCGCCGTCGACGCAGACGACCGTCGCGTCGGGGCGCGCGGCCTTGGCGCCGACGGCGGCCGGGATGCCGTAGCCCATCGTCCCGAGCCCGCCCGACGTGATGAACGAGCGCGGCACGTCGCACTGGAGGTACTGCATCGCCCACATCTGGTGCTGCCCGACGCCCGTCGTCCAGACGACGTCGTCGCGCCCCGCGGTCAGCTCCTGCAGCGTCTCGAGCACGCGCTGCGGCTTCAGCGGCTCGCCCTCCTCGTAGCGGAGGGGGTATTCCTCGCGCCACTCGGCGATCTGCCGCAACCACGGCCCGGTGCGTCCGGCGACGGGCTCGAGCGCCTTCGTCAGCTCGGCGAGCACCGGCCGCAGCGGCCCGACGACGGGGACGTCTGCGTGACGGATCTTCGAGATCTCGGCCGCGTCGACGTCGAGGTGCACGACGGTCGCGCCCGGTGCGAACGCCGAGAGCTTGCCGGTGACTCGGTCGTCGAAGCGCGCGCCGACCGCGACGACCAGGTCGGCCTTGTTGAGCGCCCAGTTCGACCACTTCGGCCCGTGCATCCCCGGCCAGCCGGCGTGCAGCTCGTGCGACTCGGGAAACGCGCCCTTCGCCATCAGCGTCGTCACGACGGGCAGCCGCCCGTGCTCCGCCAGCGCGAGCAGCTCGTCGGTCGCGTGGGCGTTCAGCACCCCGCCCCCGACGTAGAGGATGGGCCGCTCCGCCGCGGCGACCGCTTGAGCTGCGGCCGTTATCTGGCGTGGATGTCCACGGCGGGGCGGCTTCCATCCCGGGAGGGAGACGCTGTCGGGGAAGACGAAATCGAGCTCGGCCTCCTGCACGTCGCGCGGGACGTCGACGAGCACCGGGCCGCACCGGCCCGTGCGCGCCACGTGGAAGGCGGCCTTGAGGATCTCCGGCAGCTCGCGCACGTCCTGCACGAGCCACGAGTGCTTGACGATCGGGATCGTGATGCCCGTGATGTCGCACTCCTGGAAGGCGTCGGTGCCGATCAGGGTCGACCGCACCTGCCCGGTGATCGCGACGAGCGGTGTCGAGTCCATCCAGGCGTCGGCGATCGGCGTCACGAGGTTCGTCGCGCCGGGCCCCGACGTCGCGATGCAGACGCCGACGCGGCCCGACGCGCGCGCGTATCCCTGCGCCATGTGGCCGGCGCCCTGCTCGTGCCGCGCGAGCACGTGCCGCACCGTCGTGCCGCGCGCCATCGCGTCGTAGAGCGGCAGGATCGCCCCGCCCGGCAGGCCGAACATCACCTCGACCTCCTCTGCTTCGAGGCAGCGGAGGATCGCGTCTGCACCCGTCATCTTCACGCGGCCGAGCCCCAGGGCTGCGAGAGCTGGAAGCCGGCGACGACGCTCGACGTGAACTCGCGCGAGGTCGCGCCGGTGCCCCGGCGCAGCAGGTCGGGCGTCTGCGGGCCGTCGACGAGCGCGGCCGAGACGGCGCCGGCGAGCGTCGCCGCGGCGGCGGAGTGTCCGAGGCCGAGGTCGAGCATCGTCGCGGCCGCGAGCAGCATGCTGCTCGGGTTTGCGACGCCGGAGCCGGCGAGCGCGTGGCCGCCGTCGGGGGCGGGCACGAAGAGGCTCGGCCCGTGCTCGGCGAGCAGGCCGTGCGCCGCGACGCGCGCGGCTGCGGAGGCGGCGACGATCTCGCCCATCGCCTCGGCCCACGCGGCGCCGACGACGACGACGTCGAACCGCGACGCCTGGAACGCCGCCAGCGGGATCGCGAGCTTCGGCACCACGTGCTCGACGAGCACGTGGTCGTGGCCGGCCGCGACCGAGTCCACGAGCTCGGCCCAATCGGCGTCGCCGACCGCGGCGAGCCTCATCGTGCGGCGCTCGGCGATCGCGAACGCCTTCTCGACCGTCCACTGTGCGGCGTCGGGGAAGCGCGGCGAGACGATGACGACGTCGTCCGAATGACCGAACCGCACGCGCGTCGCCTGGGCGCGCAGGTCGAGCTCGCCCATCACCTCGTCGAGCGTCGGCTCCTCGGCTCCCGCCACGAGCACCGCGTCGGCGGCGAGGATGGCGGCGCGGGTGGAGGGCGGCACCATCTGGCCGGCGCGCGCGAATGCGACCCCGCCGAACGTCGCGTGCGTCTCGCGCACGCGCAGGTTGTGCAGGCGCGCGACGCGATCGAGCGCGAACACCGCCTCCGCCATCAGCTCCGGAGCCGTGCCGGCGCCGGTCAAGCATGCAACTGTCGCCGTACGGCCGGTCATGCAACGACCTCCTGTTCGAACAGCTCTTCGAGCGCGACGACGCCACCGGCGTCGGCACGCTCCTTGAAGCGGCGGAATGCCGCGTCGAGCTCGTCTGCGGCCAGCTCGTAGCCGTGGTCGGCACACGCCCGCGCGAGGGCGTGCCGGCCCGAATGCTTTCCCAGCGGCAGCGTCGTGCGAGCGCCGACGCGAGCCGGGTCGATGATCTGGTACGTCCGCGCGTCCTTCAGCATCCCGTCCTGATGGATGCCTGCCTCGTGCGCGAAGGCGTTCGCGCCGACGACGGCCTTGTTCCGCTGCACGTCGACACCCGTCAGCTCGCGGACGAGCAGCGACGTGCGCGTGATCTCCGTCGTGTCGACGGCCGTGTACGCGTCGAAGTGCGCCCGCTTCAGGTCGAGGGCCATCACGACCTCCTCGAGCGCCGCGTTGCCTGCGCGCTCGCCGAGACCGTTGATCGTGCACTCGACCTGTCCGGCGCCCGCCTGCACGCCGGCGAGCGTGTTGGCGACCGCCAGGCCGAGGTCGTCGTGGCAGTGCACCGATAGCGTCACCCCCCGCAGCTCGGGGCACGCCGTCCGCACGGCGGCGATGAACGCGGCGTACTCCGCGGGCAGCGCGAAGCCGACGGTGTCGGGCAGGTTGACGTGCGTCGCGCCGGCGGCGATCGCGACGCGGCAGAGCGCGGCGACGAACGCCGGGTCTGAGCGAGTCGCGTCCTCGCACGAGAGCTCCACCTCGTCGACCCGGGCGGCCGCGCGGGCGATCGAGGCGCCGGCCAGCTCGAGTACCACCGCGGGCTCGAGCCCGAGCTTCTTCTCCATGTGCAGGGCGCTCGTGGCGATCACGACGTGGACGCGCGAGCGCTTCGCACCGGCGAGCGCCTCGACGGCGGCATCGACGTCGCCTG
>JAICLU010000053.1 GCA_025925195.1 Thermoleophilia bacterium | reverse complement strand
GAGGAGCGCCCGATCGCAGCCGTCGAGCTCGCGGAAGCGATCGCGACGAGCGACGTGCCGGGTGGCGTCGTCAACATCCTGACCGGCCGGCGCGCCGACGTCGCCCCGACGCTCGCCTCGCACATGGACGTCAACGCGATCGACCTCTGCGGCGCGAACGGCTACTCGACCGAGCTCGAGGAGCTCGCGGCAGGCAACGTCAAGCGCGTCGTTCGCGGACGACCCGACGTTCAAAGCCCGTGGGAGATCGCCGACTTTCTCGAGCTCAAGACCGTGTGGCATCCGATCGGCCAGTAATCTTGGGCCGCACCGGATGACGGACCGCCGCAGCTTCAGCCACGCCATCGCCGAGGGGGACGGGATCTCCGTCATCGCCTCGGTCGACGATCCCGACGCCGCGCGACACGCCGAGTCGCAACGCGCCGAGGCCGTCGTCGTGCTGAGCGACCCGCGGCCGATTCGCGAGGCGACCGGATTGCCGATTCTCTGGCGCGCAGACGTGTCGTTCGACGCGCCGGTCGACTCGGCCGACGCCGTGCTGATCGCCTTCGACGACGACGGGCGCTTCGCGGAGCTGCACGCACGGGCGACCGCGATGGGGCTCGACTGCGCGGTGGAAGTCCGGAACGAGGAGGATCTCGAGGAGGCGCTCGAGCGGATCGATCCGGAGATCTTCCTGCTCTCGCCCGCGGAGGGCGACGACGACGAGACGCCGCTCGAATGCGTTCTCGACCTGCTCGCCGCGGTGCCGGCGGGCAAGCTCGCGATCGCCGACCTGCCGCTCGTCACGCGCCGGGACGTCGAAGAGCTCGAGCAGGCGGGGTGCGACGCCGTGATCGTCGGCACGAGCGACGTCGCCGCGCTCGCGGGCGACCTTCCCCCTTCGGTCTAACAGGGCTACCCTGCTGGGCATGAGGGCTCTGCTCGTCGCGGCTGCCGCTGCGCTCGCGCTGACGGCTGCCTCGTCGGCCCCCATGGTCTCGGCGGCGGCGAAGCCGGGCTGCCCGGCCGCGTGGGCGAAGGGCTGGCAGGCGCTCGCAAACCGGGTCGGCGCGCCGGTCTACTGCCCTTCCTGGATGCCGAATCCGCTCGACGGCCAGATCAAGGGCCAGTACATCGACATCTACTCGATCGGCAAGGACCGCAGCTACCTCGTGAGCTTCCTCGAGCACGGCGACCTCGGCAGCGGCGACGTCCACGTCAACTTCCGCGGCTACCCGGGCCGGACCGCGATCCCGAGGTGCCCCGGCATCGTGAAGAAGAGCGACACCGTTCCCTGCTTCGGCGAGCCGGTGGCGCACATGCGCTCACACGGAATCGACGCGACCGTCTACCAGGTCAACCAGGGCGCCGACCAGTGGCACATCGCGCTCGGGTGGCACTACAAGGGGTCGCTCTACACGGTGAGCGAGCACGTCATCCCGCCGTATCGGTTCTCGACGCAGGTCAAGAAGAACCTCGCGCACCTGTTGAACGGGCTCGTGCTCGTCCGCCCGACCCGCGGATGAGATTCACCCGCCGTCGGTTCCTCGGTGGCGCGGCGGCCGCCGCGCGTGGAGGCGCCGGGGTCTACGAGCTCGTCGACACGCTCGGCGGCGGCAGGCCGTCACGCGCGGCGGTCGGCGACCGCCCGCCCGAGCAGCACGTCCTCGATCTCTCGACGACGCAGAGCGAGGGCGTCGAGGTCGTCGTCCCGCCGCTGCACAGCGAGGTGATCACAGCGACGCTGCAGGACGTCGACCTGCGCAAGGCGCAGGCGGAGCTCGAGGACGTGCTGTCGCAGCTCGACGAGAAGTACGAGGCGAGCCCCGCGGGCCTCGGAGTCACGGTGGCCTGGGGATTGCCCTACTTCGACCGGGTGCGTGGCGCGGCCGACCGGCACCTGCCGCACGATCGCCGGGCTCAGAAGCCGGTGCTGCTGCCGACGCGCCGCTTCCCGAGCGACCCGGCGGCGACGATCCTCGAAGCGAACGACGTCGCGTTCTTCCTGCGCAGCGACTTCGCGGAGCACATCGACGACGCGCGGCGCCTCATCTTCGACCTCGACTTCTTGCACGTGACGAGCGTGCGGCGAGGCTTCGCCGGCGGCGGCTTCGACGGAAAGCAGAGCCTGCCCAAGAAGCTCGCGCTCGCCGCCGGCGTGCCGGGAGCCGATCTGATTCCCGACACGTCCGAGCTGTTCCTCGGCTTCACCTCGACGCAGAAGGCGGGCCTTGGGCCCCGGCTGATCGCGAACCACGAGACGCTCGGCTACGTCGACCTGCGCGGCGGCTACTTCCACGGCGGCACGCACATGCACCTCTCGCACATCAGCGAAGATCTCGAGGCCTGGTATCTCAACTTCGACTTCGGCGAGCGGGTCCTGACGGCGTTCGCGCCGGGCCAGAAGGCGCGCCCGGACCAGCAGACCGTGCCGCAGACGCCGAAGGACGTTCAGGACGTGGCGCAGCTCGACGGCACGTTCCGCCGCACCGGCCGCTTCGGGCACAGCGGCTCGATCCAGCCCACGTCCCGGCTGCAGCAGGATCACGTCGGTCCCGACGGCACGGTCTACCCGAAGGGGACGGCGATCCCGCAGCGTGCCGACTTCAACACGCTCGACAATCCGTTTGCGTTCTCCGCGCACCAGGCGCGCGACAACTGGAGCAGCGAACCGGCCGCGGGCGTCCATTTCGTGATCTTCAACCCGACCGGCGACGACTTCGAGCGCAACCGGCTCGCGATGGACGGTGTTCTGCCGGACGGCAGGAAGCTCGACGTGCCGCAGCGGTCTCGCGCGCAGGGCTTCAACTCGGTGTTGACGACGACGCACCGCCAGAACTTCCTCGTACCGCCGCGCCGCCACCGCAGCTTCCCGCTCGCGGAGCTGTGACCGACGGCGGCAGCGCAATCCCGGAGGTGCACGCGCTGCTGCGTGTCCTCGCGGCCGGGCGTGACGTGCTCGAGCTCGGGAGCGCCTTTGGTCTCGGTGCGGCCGCGATGGCCGAGACGGCGCGGCGCGTCGTGACGGTCGAGCTCGACCCGGATCGGGCTGCGGCGACCCGACGTCGCGTCGCGTCGCTCGCGAACGTGGAGGCGCTCGAAGGCGATTGGCGCCGGGCGACGGGATCCTTCGGCCTCGTCTTCGCCGATCACGGGGACTACGACTGGGAGCGAATCCTCGAGCTGACGGAGGTGGGCGGCTTCGTCGTGAAGGACGACCTGACGCCTGGACGTGCGGTCGACGGCGACCCGGTGCGCACGTTTCTGCTCCGGGATCCGCGCATGGTCGGAGCCGAGCTGCTGACCACGCCGTCGACGTCGGCGATCGTGGCCGTCAGAGTCGCCTGACGACGAGCGACGCGCCAAGCGTCGGCCGAGCGCGCCGACCCTCAGCGGGCAAGGCGCTCGAGGACGACCGCGACGCCGTCCTCGTCGTTCGTTGCCGTCACCTCGTCGGCGATCGCGAGCACGTCAGGGTGCGCGTTGCCCATCGCGACGCCCAGCCCTGCCCAGGTCAGCATCGGAATGTCGTTCGGGTAGTCGCCGAACGCGACGACGTGCTCCGCAGGGACGCCGAGCTCGGCGACCGCCGTCGCCTTGTTGACGCCGGCGGCCGTCACTTCGACCGCCTCGGAGCCGGAGGCCACGACGGTGAGCCGTTCGCCGACCAGCTCGCGTGCGAGGTCCTGGATCGCGACCGTCTCGTGATCGGCATGGCGGAGGATCAACTTCGTCGCCGGGTCGGCGAGCAGGTCGACGACGTCTGCGACACGCGTTCCCTCGGGCGGCGTCCAGTTCCACGCCGCGAAGCCCGGCTCGTGCGCGAAGTCATGGTGCTCCACCGCGAAGCGGATTCCGGGCAACCGCTCTCGCAGGGCGTGCACGAGCTCGAGTGCGACCTCGGTCTCGAGCAGCCGCTGGCGAACGGTCTCGCCGCTGTCGATGTCGACGACGAATGCGCCGTTCGAACAGATCGCTCTGCCCGAGATCCCGAGCGGCCGGGCGATCTCGAGCACGCCCATCGGCCCGCGTGCGCTGACGAGCACGGCGTCGATCGTCCGCAATGCGTCGCGTGTGCGCGCGGAGATGGTTCCGTCGCTGCGCAGCAGCGTCCCGTCGAGGTCGATCGCGGCTAGCCGAAAAATGCCTGTGCCACCGCGTACCACTCGGGCGGGACCGTCTTGAGCTCGGCCGTCGCCTCCTCGAGCGACACGGCCACGACCTCGTCGCCGCGGAGGGCGGCCATCTGGCCGAAGTTCCCGGCGAGCGCCAGCTCGGCAGCCTTCAGGCCGAAGCGCGTCGCGAGCACGCGGTCGCGCGGCGTGGGAGAGCCGCCCCGCTGCACGTGCCCGAGCACGGTCACCCGCGTCTCGAAGCCCGTCCGCTGTTCGATCTCGCGCGCGATCGTCTCGCCGACGTTGCGATGCGAGAGCGTCACGTGGCCGAACGCGTCGGTCTCGCCCGTGTCCTCCACGCCCGGCAGCTCTGTGCCTTCGCTGACCACGATGATCGAGAAGTTCTTCCCGCGCGAGTGGCGCTTCCGCAGCGCCTCCGAGACCTGGTCGTAATCGACCGGCTGCTCGGGGATGAGAATCGCGTCGGCGCCGCCGGCGATGCCGCTCATCACCGCGATCCAGCCGGCGTGGCGGCCCATCACCTCGACCACCATGACCCTGTTGTGGGACTCGGCGGTCGTGTGCAGCCGGTCGATCGCCTCGGTCGCGATCGTCACCGCCGTGTCGAAGCCGAACGTGTAGTCCGTGCCGGAGAGGTCGTTGTCGATCGTCTTCGGCACGCCGACGACCGGCGCGGCGTGTTCGCGGTAGAGCTTTGCGGCGACGCCGAGCGTATCCTCGCCGCCGATCGCGACGACCGCGTCGAGGCCGCGGTCGCGGATGTTGCCGAGCACCGCGTCGACGCCGCCGTCGAGCTTGTACGGGTTCGTGCGGCTCGTGCCGAGGATCGTCCCGCCGCGGGGGAGGATGCCGGAAACGTCGCGGAGGTCGAGGTCACGGAACGTCCCCTCGACGAGGCCGCGCCACCCCTCGAGGATCCCGACGCAATCCCAGCCGGCGTCGTCCGCACGGCGCACGACGGCGCGGATGACCGCGTTCAGGCCGGGGCAGTCGCCGCCGCCGGTGAGCATGCCGACCGTTTTTGCCACGGGCGTAGTCCTACCAAGCCGGGCGATCGGACGAGCGGCTGTCACCCGGTTTCGCCTCTCCCTCTGAAAGGGCACCAGGAATGCCCGGATCCTGCCGACGATCTCTCCAAGGGGGTACGGCGGCGAAAAGGAACTCCATGGCGAATGCGGCAACCGGCGCGGACGAGACCCGCGGCACACAGGAACCACTCGGCACGCTCCTCGTACGCCGGGGACTGATCACCGACGAGCAGCTCTCGGATGCGCTCGCCGCGCAAAAGACGTCGGGCGTGCCGCTCGGCAAGATCGTCGTCGAGCGCGGCTATGTGCGGCCGGAGGCAGTGGCGCAGGCGCTCGCGACGCAGCACGGCGGTCTCCTGAAGACGGAATACGGCTTCGCCACAGGCTTCGGAGCCGCGTCCGCGGCGCCCGGGACCGTGGTGGCGCCGCCGGTGAGCGGTCCCGATGCCCTCCGCGGTGAGCTCGCGCACGCATCAGAAGAGGCGGAGCGGCTGCGCGAGGACAACGCGCGCCTCGTACAGCTTCGCTCAGAGCTCGAGCAGCGTCTGGCAGCCGAGTCGCGGCGCGTGGCGGCCCTCGAGCACGAGCTCGCCCAGTCGCCGGCCGCGCCGTCGCACGACGAGACCGACGAGGTCACAGCCCTTCAGGCGGCGCTCGCGGAGCGCAACGCGACGATCGAGCGGTTCGCCGCCAACGCGGAGTCGTGGAAGACGGCGCTCGCCGAGCGGGACGACATGATCCGGTCGCTCGTCGACGGGCGTGACGAGGCGGCGGCGGAGCTCGACGCGCGGGCCGAGGCGATCACGCGGCTCGAAGAGGCAGTCGAGACGGCCGCCGCGCAGGCTGACGACACGACGGAGCCCGATCGGCTCCGGTCCGAGCTCTCGGCGCGCGACGAGGCGGTCGCCGACGCCGAGCGGGCGCGCGACAAGGCCCTGAAGCAGGTCGCCGACGGCGAGTCCGGCCGAGCGGAGGCACTCGCGCAGCTCAGGGCGGTGAAGGGGCAGCTCGCGGAGCAGGACGCAAGCCGGGCCGGGCTCGTCGCGGAACGCGACGCGGCGCTCGTCGAGCTCGAGACGCTCACCGTCGCGTTGGACGGCCGCGATGCGGCGATCGCCGAGCTCGTCGCGAAGCTCGAGACTGCGACCGCACCGCAACCGGCACGTTGGGCGGGAGCCGACCGCCATCTCCTCTATTTCAGAGGCCCTGAGACGTACGAGCTGGTCGAGCGCGCCGGCCCACCGCCGGCGGCGGGCGACGTCGTGGACGTCCCCTGCGGCGCAAAGACCGTCGCGCGCGTCGCGGCGGCGCCGATGCCCGGCACGCCGCTGGCGTGCGCGTACCTCCTCGGCTGATCGTCGACCAGCTGCGCCTCGTCGCCGCGCGTCAGGTCTTCGGCCCGACGATCTCGTCGAGGCGCGCGACGCTCGCGCGTTTGGCGACGCTGATGCTGTTGGGGCGGTTGTTCCGATACTCGACCCCGATCAAGTCGCACGCGTCGCGGAACAGCTGCTGGATGTCGAGCGACTCGTTGCTGAACATGTAACGCGGGTAGGAGTACCTCCGCTGCATCACCTGGTTCATGACCCGGCAGCCGTCTGAATGAATCAGGCCGCGGACGAACTGCCCTGGCTCCTGCCAGAGATAGCCCCATTGCCAGGCGGCCAACTCGATCCTGCGCGTGTGCTTCATGCCGGGGCCGGCCTGGGGGAAGAGGCACGGCCAGGCTTTCGACGCGCTGTGGACTACGACGCAGTTTGCTCCCCGGTTCTTGCGGATCACGCCGACGCGACTCGTCGGCATGACGGCGCGCATGGCGCGAAAAATCTCGCCAATGATCGCGGCTGGCAGTGGTTCAGGCCTCCGCGTGCGAGCTCCCGAACCCGATCGACTTCCTCGGGTGGGTGCATCGAGTGCGGCGGGTGGGATTCGAACCCACACGTCCCGAAGGACAATTGGTTTTGAGCCAATCGAGTCTGCCGTTCCTCCACCGCCGCAGACACAGACATCGTACGTGGCTCGGCCGCCGCCCGAAACCCTTCGTAACCGCCATGTTCTGCGCGGCCGCCCCTCTTGAAACCCGCGCCTCAGCAGGGGATACTCGCCCCTCCTAGAACGACGGTCTTCGGCTGGACAAGGTCACAACCGGGTTGGAGGAGGTAGCGTGAAGAAGAATGTCTCGCTGCTGGTGTTCGTCGGTGCGGTCGTCTCGATCGCAGCGGTGTTCGCCGGCTATTCGGGCACGGCACGGAGCGCCGCGACGGTGAACGCGCTGCCGTCGTCGTCGTGCAGCCCCATCGTCTACAAGGGGTCGGGCAAGCCCGACTTCATCATCGCGTCGGACCTGCCGCTGCAGGGCGCGATCCGCAAGCAGACCGTGCAGATCTCGCGCGCGATGATCTGGGCGCTGCAGCAGAAGGGCTGGAAGGCCGGCCACTGGAAGATCGGCTACCAGTCGTGCGACGACTCGACCGCGCAGAGCGGCGGTTGGGATTCCGGCAAGTGCGCGACGAACGCCCGGCTCTATGCCACCAACACGTCGGTGATGGCGGTCGTCGGTACGTTCAACTCGGGCTGCGCCAAGATCGAGGTGCCGATCCTCAACCGCTCCCATCCGGGCCCGGTGCTGATGGTCAGCCCCGCGAACACAAACGTCGGTCTCACGAAGAAGTGGGATCCGGGTGAGCCGCAGAAGTATTACCCGACCGGCGTGCGGAACTACGCCCGCGTCGTCGCGACGGACGACATCCAGGGCCCGGCCGACGCGATGTGGTCGAAGAGCCTCGGCGTCAAGAAGGTGTTCGTCCTGAACGACAAGCAGACCTACGGCTTCGGTGTCGCGTCGACGTACAAGACGGCGGCGACGAAGCTCGGGATGAAGGTCGTCGGGTTCCAGGGCTGGGACGCGAAGGCGTCGAGCTACGAGGCGCTGGCGAACACGATCAAGGCCTCCGGTGCGACGGCGGTGTTCCTGGGCGGCATCGCGTGCAACAACGGCGCGAAGCTGATGCAGGACATCAAGTCCGTCAATCCGAAGATCATCCTGCAGATGCCGGACGGGTTCTCCGACCCGAACGCGAACGGCGCGGTCGGCAACGGCGCGTACATCAGCGTCGCCGGCGCTCCGCCGTCCGCCCTCACCGGCTTCGGGGCGACCTTCGTCAAGAGCTTCGGCAAGTCGATCGGCGCCACGCCGAACCCGTACGCGGCGTACGGCGCGCAGTCGATGCTCGTCGCTCTTCAGGCCGTCGGCCTGCACGGAGGAGACCGCGCCGCGATCTCCCGCTCCGTGTTCGGGCTGCACGTCGTGAACGGCGTGCTCGGCACGTTCACGATCAACAAGAACGGCGACACGAGCCTGACGCCGATCACGGTCTACAGGCAGCAGGGCAAGATCCTCAAGCCCGTGAAGACGATCGTCCCGTCCGCCAGCCTCATCGGCGGGTAGCGGGCACCGTCTCGATGTGACGCACCGGGGGAGGCGACGCCTCCCCCGGTGCCATATCTCCCTCCAGATGGCAACCAACGTCGCAACCGCACCGAGCAGGGCACGCCGCTCCGCGGGCTCGTACGTCATGCCGACGGTTGCCGCGCTCCTCGTCGCGCTGCTGCTCGTGTGGCTCGCGATCAACCTCGCGAAGGGCCCTGCGTACTTCACGAACATCGCGTTCATCGGGCTGACGAACGGCGCGGTGTACGCGCTCGTCGCGCTCGGTTACACGCTCGTCTACGGCATCCTCGAGCTGATCAACTTCGCGCACGGCGACGTCTTCATGCTCGGCGGCCTGATCTCGGCGACGATGATCAGCGCCGTCTTCGGCGTCACAACGAAGTCCTCGACGGGCTTCCTCGTCCTCGCGATCGTCTGCACGCTCTTCATCGCGATGATCGGCTGCGGCGTGCTGAACGCCGCGATCGAGTTCGTCGCCTACAGGCCGCTGCGAGGGGCGCCGCGGCTGGCGCCGCTCATCACGGCGATCGGGATGTCGTTCATCCTCGAGAACATCGCGATCGGCTGGAAGGGCCCGGGGTACACCGCGCTCCCGAACGTGCTCCCCAAGGGGGACGTGTTCTCGGCGGGAGGCGTCACCTACACGTGGGAGAAGCTGATCGTCGTGCTCATCACGGCGCCGGTGCTGGCCGCGCTCGTCTACCTCGTGCAGCGCACGCGCCAGGGCAAGGCGATGCGCGCCACCGCGCAGGACAGGGACGCCGCCGCGATGATGGGCATCAACGTCAACCGGACGATCTCGTTCACGTTCCTCATCGCGGGCGGCCTCGCCGGCGCCGGCGGCCTCGTCTACGCCCTCTACTTCGGGCAGCTCCGCTACGACAGCGGCTACCAGCTCGGGCTGATCGCGTTCACCGCGGCAGTGCTCGGCGGGATCGGCAACCTGCCGGGCGCCGTGCTCGGGGCGCTCTGCATCGGCTTCATCCAGGCGTTCAACGAAGGCCTGCGCTGGCACTCGCCGGGCAGCGACTGGACGGAGTCGATCGTCTTCTCGATCCTGATCCTGATCCTCGTCTTCCGGCCCGAGGGCCTGCTCGGCGAGCGAACCCCGGAAGGCGGCTGACGTGCGGCGCCGTCTGTCGGGCTGGTGGTGGGCTGCGCTCGGGGCGGTGGGGCTGCCGCACGACCGCTGGCTCTCCGTGCCGCGGTTGACGCGCCGCGCGGTGAAGACGGCGATCTGGCTCGGGATCGGGCTCGCGCTCGTTGCGGCGTTCGGCGTGTGGAAGACGGCGGCGCTCGCCGTGGCGGCGGTCGTCGCGCTCCTCGTCGTCCCCGCCTGGAACCGGCTGCCGTACGGCCGGTTCTTCGTGCCGCTCGCCGTGATCGGGATCGTCGTCGCCTATCCCTATTACCTCGGCTCGCTGCCGCAGCTGCCGGTGTTCGGGCCGTTTCCGCAGATCTCGACGATGGTCGTGATGATGATCTTCACGATGATGGCCCTCGGGCTGAACTTCGTCGTCGGCTACGCGGGGCTGCTCGACCTCGGCTACGTCGCGTTCTACGCCATGGGCGCCTACATGGCCGGCTGGTTCGCGTCGAACCAGTTCGCGAAGCAGCATCTCAACCTCGGCGCGGTCGGCCTCTACCCCGGCTGGAGCGGCTACCACATCACGATCTGGCTCGTGCTGCTGATGGCGGGCATCGCCACGGCGATCATCGGCGTGCTGATCGGGCTGCCGACCCTGCGTCTGCGCGGCGACTATCTCGCGATCGTGACGCTCGGATTCGGCGAGATCATGCCGCAGATCGCGCGCAACGGCGACAACCTGTTCGGCACCGGGTTCAACCTGACGAACGGCACCGGCGGCATCACCCCCATCGACGGCCCCGGGTTCGGCAACTGGGCCCAGGCGCACCTGCACCTGCCGGCGAACTACCTCAACGCGTCGAACTTCGACAGCCTCTACCTCTGGACGTCGATCGTGCTCGTCGGGATCACGGTGTTCTGCTCGATGCGGCTCCGCGACTCGCGCGTCGGCCGCGCCTGGATCGCGATCCGCGAGGACGAGACCGCAGCCGCCGCGATGGGCATCCCGCTCATGCGCACGAAGACGTGGGCGTACGCGACCGGCGCGTTCTTCGGCGGCGTCGCGGGTGCGTACTACGCGAGCTACAAGAGCGGCGCGTTCCCCGACGATTTCTTCTTCAACATCTCGGTCTTCATCCTCTGCATGGTCATCCTCGGGGGCATGGGCAACATCTGGGGCGTCATCTTCGGCGCCTGCTTCCTCGCGTACCTCGACCGCGAAGGCCTCGCCAACGTCGGCGCCTGGATCAACGGTCACTTCCACACGAACCTGAACGTGCCGCTGTACGAGTTCGGGATCTACGGCGTGATCATCGTCGTCGTGATGCTGTTCCGTCCGGAGGGCTTGATCCCATCGCAGCGGCGGGCAGCCGAGCTGCACGAGGGCGTGCACGACGACCCGTTGTACGAGGCGGAGACCGCAGGTGCCTGACGAGCTGCTCCAGACGCTGTCGCTGCGCAAGGAGTTCGGCGGCCTCGTCGCCAACAACAACGTCGACTTCACCGTCCCGCGCAACGCGGTCGTGTCGCTGATCGGGCCGAACGGCGCCGGCAAGACGACGTTCTTCAACATGCTCACCGGCGTCTACAAGCCGACGAACGGGCGCGTGCTCTTCGAGGGCGAGGACATGACGAACAAGCCGCCGCACGCGTACACGCAGCGCGGGGTGGGCCGGACGTTCCAGAACATCCGCTTGTTCCAGAACATGACGGCGCTCGAGAACGTGCTCGTCGGCATGCACGTGCGGCTGAAGGGGAACCTGTTCGAGGCGATCGCACGAACGCCCCGCGTGCGCCGCGAGGAAGTCGCGGCGCGGGTGCGGGCGCGCGAGCTGCTCGAGTTCTCCGGGCTTGTGCGCAAGGACGGCGTGATCGGTCGCAACCTCTCGTACGGCGACCAGCGCCGGCTCGAGGTGGCGCGGGCGCTCGCGACGCAGCCCAAGTTGCTGCTGCTCGACGAGCCGACCGCCGGCATGAACCCGCAGGAGACGGCCGAGTTCACGACGTTCGTCAGCCGCCTGCGCGAGGAGCTGAAGCTGTCCGTCCTGCTCATCGAGCACGACATGCGCGTCGTCATGGGCGTCTCCGACCGCGTCACCGTCCTCGACTACGGCGAGAAGATCGCCGAGGGGCCGCCCGAGGCGATCCAGAAGGACGAACGTGTCATCGAGGCGTATCTCGGCGCGGCGGCGGTGAAGGCATGAGCGCCACCGCGGAGCCGCTCCTGAAGCTCGACGGCGTGCAGACGTACTACGGCTCGATCCAGGCGCTGAAGGGCATCTCGATCGAGGTGCACGAGGGCGAGATCGTGACGCTGATCGGCGCGAACGGCGCCGGCAAGTCGACGACGCTGCGCTCGATCAACGGGCTGAACCATCCGCGGCACGGGACGATTCGCTTCCGCGGCCGCGACATCACGCAGACCGCGGCGCACGACGTCGTACGGATGGGGATCGCGCAGTCGCCCGAGGGCCGCAAGCTCTTCCCGCGCATGACGGTCGTCGAGAACCTCGAGATGGGCGCGTTCCAGCGGAAAGACCGGCACGCGCTGCCCGAGGACATGGAGCGCGTGTTCACGCTCTTCCCGCGCCTCGCCGAACGGCGGAACCAGAAGGCGGGGACGATGTCCGGCGGCGAGCAGCAGATGTGCGCGATCGGGCGCGCACTGATGGCGCGGCCGACGCTGTTGATGCTCGACGAGCCGTCGATGGGGCTGGCGCCGATCTTCGTGCAGCGGATCTTCGACACGATCGTCGAGGTGAACAAGCAGGGGACGTCGATCCTGCTCGTCGAGCAGAACGCCCTGATGGCGCTCGAGGTCGCGAATCGCGGCTACGTCCTCGAGACCGGCAAGGTCGCGATGGCCGACGACGCGAAGGCGCTCGCCCAGAACGACGACGTGAAGCGCACGTACCTCGGCGAGATCTGATCTGGCGCTGCTCGACCGTGACGACTCCGTGCTCGTCGTCGTCGACGTGCAGCCGGGGTTCCTCGACCCCGAGGCGGACGCGGCCGTCGAGCGAATGGCGTGGCTCGTCGCGGTCGCCCGTCTGCTCCGTATCCCGGTCGTGGTGACGGAAGAGGAGCCGGAGCGGAACGGCCCGACCGACGGGCGGCTCGGCGCCGGGACACAGGCGCTTCGGAAGCCGACCTTCGGCCTCGGCGGCACGCCGGAGATCCTCGCGGCCGTTCGTGCGACCGGGCGCTCGACCGCCGTCCTGATCGGTTGTGAGACGGACGTGTGCGTCGCGCAGTCGGCGATCGGCCTTCAGGACGAGGGCTTCACATGCGTCGTCGTCGAGGACGCGACGTACTCGCCCGGTGAGATGCACGAGCGCGGCCTACGGCGCCTGGTGGGGGCGGGCGTCTGCCGCAACCACGCAAAGGGCGTGACGTACGAGTGGCTGCGAACCGTCGACGACGCGCGTGCTGTCCTCGGCGATCCGGCGCTGCCGCCGCCGCCGTTCCGCACCTGAAGCGAGGCGCAACAAAAACTGTTGCGCTAGGCTGTGAGCATGCCCGTGGCGACCGCACGGAAGGTGGAGGCGCTTCGCGCCGACTTTCGGTCGGCGGCCCAGCTCGCCGACCTGCTCGGCGTCAGCCGCTCGCAGGTCACTCGGTGGCTGCGCGGCGCGGGCATCGACCCGCTCAATGCGGAGAAGGTCGATCTGCTCGAGCTCGTCTGGTCGAGCCTGCTGCGTCTCTACGACCAGGAGGCGGCGCTCGCCTGGCTCTTCGGCGTCAACCCGACGCTCGGCGACCGCCGGCCGATCGACCTCGTGCGGTCGGGCCGCGCCGAGGAGCTGATGCGCGCGATCCGGGCGGAGCGCTCCGACTCGTTCGCGTGATCCTTTACCGCTGCTTCGCGTGGAGCGAGCGCGCGAGGCCGGCCGCGCCGGATGGCCCGCTCTGGTTTCCGCGTGAGTTCCAGGGCGAGGGGCGACACGACAATCCCGACCTCTACGGCTGCCTCTATCTCGCCGACCGCGAGATCTCGTGCGTCGTCGAGCAGCTCGCGCGCTTCCGCGGACAGCGGCTCAGCGCGTCGCTGCTGCGGCGCCGCGGGCTGCCGCTCGGGCTCGCCGCGCTCGAGCTGGACGGTGCGCCACTGCTCGACCTCGACGATCCGCGCGTGCTGACGCGAGAGCGCCTGCGTCCGTCGCTCGTCGCCACACGCAGCCGCGACGTGACCCAGCCGCAGGCGCGGGCGCTGCACGAGAAGCACCCGGACGCCGCCGGCCTGCGCTGGTGGTCGAGCTACGAGGCGCAGTGGGCGAACGTGACGCTGTTCGACCGCGCCGCCCGCTCGCTGCACGTCGAGTCGGTCCGCGTGCTGACGCTCGACGATCCCGCGGTGATCGAAGCGGCCGACTTCTTCGGCCTCCGTGTCGTTTAGCCGACGCGGATCGGAAAGTACGGCGGCGAGAGCACGAACCCGATCCGAGTGTGCCCCTGGCCGCGGGCCATGTCGAGCGCGGCGCCGATCCCGTGCACGGGGACGAAGCCGAGCTGCCGGACGGCCGTGGCGTCGGCGGTGCCGGCCACGAGCACGTTGCCGAGCCGGCCGAGCGCCGGCTGGCAGCCGTTCCAGTCGCGGAACGGCAGGAGTGGGTGCACGGTGCGGCCCTCGCGGTAGCCGGCGATCGCACGCGGGTCGGCGGCCGCGGCGCGCTCCGCCTCGGCGAGCACGCGCGGATCGCGCCCGCCGCGCGCCGTCGCATGGAAGAACGTGCGGTAGGGCTGCTGCGTCGGGTGTGCGAAGTGGCGGTCGAATCTGCCGACGAGGATCGCGGTGCCGCCTTCCACGACCGGGAACGCGTCGCGCCACAGGCGCAGCCCGAGCCCGAGCCCGAGATAGGCCGACAGCAGCGGGTTCGGCCGCTCGCGCGGCAGGTACGGGGTCGCGGCCGGGATGCCCATGACGACGGTGTCGAGCGGCTCGGCGATCGACGCCTGCCGCTGCTCGACCGCGCGGAGGAGCGCCTCGGCGTGCGCCACCGAGGGTGGGCCGCCGATCGCCGTCGCCACCGCGTAGTCCGCGTGCAGCGACTGCAGGATGATCCCCCGGCGCATCGCCTCGGGCAGCACCGCGTACGCAAACCGAAACGGTGACCGAGCGAGCCGGTCGGCCGCCGCCTCGTCGTAGGGGTAGCCGCGCAGCGCTCCCGAAAGCTCCGGATGCTTGAGGACGAGCGACACGCCGAGGAGCGGCGCGCGCTCGCCCAGCGCGCGCTCGAGCGTCAGGGCGAGATACCAACCCTGCGACGCAGTCGTCTCGAGGAGCGAATAGGCGCCCGACGCACGCGCGGCATCCGCGCCGGCCGCGGCCAGCAGCGCTGCGGGCCCGCCGTGGAGCACCGTCTCCGCAGCGGTGACGACGACGACGAGATCGGTGTCGACGAGCGCGCGGTTCACGCGCAGCGGCGGCCGTGAGCCGTCGGCGACCGTGACGAGGTCGGGGTCCTCGACGTCGTGGACGACGACGTTGCCGTGGAAGCGGCGGGCGAGCTCCGGCGTGACGAGCGTGTCGAGGTCGCGCTGGGCCATCCGGCGTCCGAGCCCGCCGGCGACGAGGAACGTCTGGTAGCCGGTCGGGATCCCGAGCCGCTCGAGCTCATCGACGACCGCCGTCACGGCGAGGCGCCGCGGGTCGGCGTGGGCGGTCGGGATCGGCAGGACGGGCGGCTCGACGACGATCGTCGCCCGCATCCCTCGCCGCGCGAGCGCTTCGATCCCGTCGCCCTCGAGCGGGAACCGGAGTGCGTCGCGGACGGCGGCTGTCACTTCGACGGAGCTGCCCTCCGGCCGAGGCGGCCGCAGGACGACAGCGTCGTCGGGGGCGTTCGCGAGCACGAGCTTCGTGCCGGAAAGAAGGGGGACGCGAGGCACTACACGTCGGGGATCCGCCTGACGAGGCGGATCTGCGTCAGCTCGAAGCCTCGGGCCGGCCAGTAGCGCGACGCGACGAGGTTCGTGACGCGCCAGTTCGTCCGAACGCGGTCGAAGCCGCGCTCCGCCGCATGCGACAGCGCAAACGCCGTCAGCAGCCGCCCGATACCGCTGCCGCGCTCGTCGGGGACGACAGCCGTGGACGCGAGGTGGAGCGCGCGCTCGTCCACCGGATCCGGGTAGAGCGTCACGTGGCCGACGGCGCGATCGTCTCGGACGGCGACGGTGTACGTGACGGCGTCGTCGGCGAGCGTCTCCGTCCACGCCTCGCGGTGTTCGCCGTCGTCGAGCGCGTACGAGGAATACGACGGCGGCTCGGCCTGCGCCCGGTAGATCAGACGGTCGATCTCGAGCGCCGTCTCGAGGTCGTCCGGGCCGCCGCGCCGGAGCTGGACGCCTGCGACCTCGACCGTCTCGCCGCCGGCGGGGCGGACGGCATACGCGTGCATCTGGGCGAACCCGAGCCGGTACCACGGATCGAGGGCAGCGTCGTCGGCGCGGGCGACGGCGAAATGGAGCGGCGGCCACGCCGGCGCGCCTTCCGCATACGCGCTGCGGATCGTCTCGGCGTCGTCCGTCAGCGCCTCGAGGAAGACGCAGGCGCCCCACACCGGGTGGGCGTCGAAGCGGTCGATCTTCAGCGTCTCCGGCATCGCCGGACGATAGCGTGGGCCCATGAGCCCGAAGACGCTCACCGGGGTGGAGCTCGATCTCGACGACGGCCCCGCGCGCGACTCCGAGCTCTTCCTCGTCGACGGCAACAACCTCGCGTATCGCGCCTTCTTCGCGCTGCCGGAGGAGCTCGCGACGAGCGAGGGCTT
>JAICLU010000126.1 GCA_025925195.1 Thermoleophilia bacterium | reverse complement strand
TGACGACGAGCTCGGCAGCGACCTGCTGGTTCGTCAGTCCCTTCGCGACCAGGCGCAGCACCTCGAGCTCCCGGGCCGTCAGGTCGCCCGGCCGGCGCGTCTGCCGGGTCGCCTCGACCTCGCGCTCCGCGGCCTCGAGCGACATCGCCCGCCCCTCGGTGATCGCCACCGCGAACGCGTCGGGCGACAGGACCTCGCGCGCGGCCTCGATCGTGCGCCGGTACTCCTTGGCGAGCAGCACCGGCCACTTCGCGCCGACGCTCGTGCGCAGCGCGTCGGCCACGCCGAGCAGTCGCGCCGTCCGCCCACCCGGCTGCAGCGCGTCCGCGAGGCCGACGATGCACATCGCGGCGAGGAAGCGCTCGTCGATCGCCGAGCAGATGCGCAACGCCTCGACCGCCCGGTCGACGGCGAGCTCGAGGTCGCCGCGCGACGCCGCGATCCGCAGCAGCCCGCCGAGCGACAGTCCCATCAGCCAGCGGTCGTCGAGCCCGCGCGCCGCCTCCCACGACCGCTCGAAATACGGCGCGGCGGCCTCGTAGTCCGAGTCGGAGATGTGGCACCAGCCGACGAAGATCCCCTCGGTCTGCTGCTCCGTCGCGTTCCCCGCCCGGCCGAGCAGCTCCATCGCCTCCGTGTGCAGCTCGCGCGACGTGCGGTTCCCGCCCGCGAAGAACTCGACGCGGCCGAGACAGGAGAGCGATTGCGCGAGCAGATGCGGATCGTCGAGCGACCGCGCGACCTCCACGGCTTCCCGCGCGAGCGAGCGGGCCGTCGCATGCTCGCCTTGGTCGCGGGCGACGATCGCGAGCGTGCGAACCGCCGTGCAGATCGCGCGTGCGTCGTTGGCTTCGCGAGCGAGCGCGAGCGCGTCGGCGGCGAGCGCGGCGGCGTCCTTGTAATCCGCCTGGTGCAGCGCAAGCTGGGCAGCGCCCACCGCCGCGCGTGCGCGCGTGGCGCGGTCGCCGCCGAGCGGCGCCTGCAGGAGCCGGCCGAGCCAGCGGCGACCCTCGCTGTGCCGGCCACGGATGTACCAGAGTCGCCAGCTCGCGGCGGCGATCCCGACCGCGCGCGCGTCGCCGGCGTCGATCAGCCTGCCGAGCGCGGCGAGCAGGTTGTCGTATTCGAGATCGATCCGCTCCAGCGCCCCCTGCGCATCGGGCGACGCGAGCTCCGCCTCGAGCCGCTCGGCGAGCGCCAGGAAGTGGTCCGCGTGTCGCGACATGCGGATCTCGCGCTCGCCCTCCTCCTCGAGCGCGTCGAACGCGAACTCGCGGATCGTCTCGAGCAGGTGGAGCCGCGTCGCCCCGCCGGCGACCGTCGCCCGGCGGACGAGGCTGTTGTCCACGAGCGAGTCGAGCACGTCGAGGTCGGTCGCGGCGACCTCCAGGGCGCCGTCGATGCTGCAGCCGCGCACGAAGACCGACAGCGCGCGGAACGCCGCACGCTCGCGCTCGCCGAGCAGCTCGTAGCTCCAGTCGATCGTCGCGCGAAGCGTCCGCTGCCGGGCCGGGGCGTCGCGGCGCCCGCCCGTCAGGAGCTCGAGCGCCCTGTCGGACCGCTCGAGGAGCTCGGCCGGGGCGAGCAGCTTGGCGCGCGCTGCCGCGAGCTCGATCGCGAGCGGCAGCCCGTCGAGCCGGCGGCAGAGCTGCGCGACGGCGTCCTCGTTCTCGCTCGAGACGGCAAAGTCCGGTGCGACGGCGCGTGCACGCTCGATCAGCAGCTCGATCGCGTCGGCGAGATCGAGCGGCGGCAGCAGGATCTCGTGCTCCCCTGCGATGCGCAGGCCCGAGCGGCTCGTCGCGAGAACGCGCACGTGCGGGCACGACGCGAGGATGTCCGAGACGTGCGGGGCCGCGCCGGCGACGTGCTCGAAGTTGTCGAGCACGAGCAGCATGTTGCGCCGTCCCAGCGCCGCCGCGAGCTGCTCGTCGAGGCTGCGGGCGCCGGCCTCGCGCAGGCCGATGCCGCGGGCGAGCGCGGGCAGCACCTCCGACTCCGACTCGAGCGTGCCGAGCGCGATGAACGCGGCACCGTCCGGCAGCGTCGGCTCGAGCAGCTCGGCGACGTGCTGGGCGAGAAAGGTCTTGCCGACGCCGCCGGGACCCGTGATCGTGACGAGGCGCGCGCCCTCCCCGGCAAGCAGCTCCTCGATCCGCGCGCGCTCGGCGCGCCGGCCGATGAGAGGAAACGCCGGCTGGGGGAAGCCGCGTCGTGATCCTGCGGTGCGCGCCACGTCCCCACTATCGCGGGTCCGGTCGGGTCAGGAAAGAGCCGCACGCACGTCGTGCTCCCAGACGAGCTGCCGGGTGCCGAACGGCTGACTTTCGGCAAGGCGGCGGAAGCGCTCGTCGCGCGCGATCTGCTCCGGCCCGTCCTCGAGAAAGAACTCGTCGCCGGCGCCGCGGGCCTGCGCCTGCAGCTCGGCCGCGCGATCGAGGCGGATCTGCTCGTAGCGGCGGAACGCCTCCTCCACGTCGTCGGCGGCCTTCGCGACGCAGCGTGCGAGCACGTATGCGTCCTCGACGGCCTGGGCGGCGCCCTGCGCCTGGAACGGCTCCATCGCGTGTGCGGCGTCGCCGAGCAGGGTGATGCGGCCGAAGCTCCAGTGCGGGATCGCCCGCCGGACGAAGACGCCGCCGCGCAGCACCGTTCCGCAGCGGCGGACGCGTTCGCGGAGCGCGTCGTCCCAGCCCTCGAGATATGCGTCGGCTTCGGCGGCGGGCACCTCGCGCGTCCACGATTCTTCGCTCCAGTCGGCGCGCTGCACGCCGAGGTTGAGCGCGAGCAGCGCGCCGCCGGCGATCCAGTACGAGACGCCGTGGCGGTACGGGCCGATCCAGTACCGGTTCGTGCGGTCGCGGTGCAGGTCCTCCGCCTCTGCGCGCGGCACGACGCCGCGGTAGACGACGGTGCCGGAGAACGTCGGCTCCTCGGCGCCGACGAGCAGCTGCCGCAGCGGCGACCGGATGCCGTCGGCGGCGACCACCGCGTCGAACGTCTCGCGGCGTCCGTCCTCGAGCGCCACGGTGACGCGGTCGCCAGATTGCTCTGCGCCGGTGACACGTGCGCCGAGCTCGAGCACGCCCGGCGGGAGCGAGTCGACGAGCGCGCGGTGCAGGTCGGGCCGGTAGAAGTCGAGCTGGGGGGTGCCGAAGTGGGACTCGGCCGCATCGCCGTGCTCGGCGTGCAGCAGGACGCTGCCGTCGTCCCAGCGCAGCAGGTCGACCGCGTCGGGTCGCGACGCGACGGCGCGGAGCTGCTCGAGCAGGCCGATGTCGGCGAGCAGGCGCGTCGCGTTGGGCCCGAGCTGCAGCGATGCGCCGACGGGCAGGAGTTGCGGCGTCTGCTCGAAGACGGTCGTCTCGACGCCGGCGCGCTGCAGCGCGAACGCGGCGGTCAGGCCGCCGATCCCACCGCCGACGATCGCGACGCGCATCGGCCGAGTCTCGCCGCCGGCGGGCGGGCGGGCAACTCCGGGCGTACGGATGTCACGCGCGGGCGAGTGGCCTACGTCAGTGCGACGGGCACTTCGACTCGCCGGCGCGAATCGACGGGATCGGCCGCGCCGCCTCGAACGCCTGGAAGCACTGCTCGCACTGCCCGACGAGGCTCGACATGGCGAAGTCGATCAGCCGGTTCCGCTGCAGATTCGAGATCGGCGCGAGCTCGACGTCGTTCAGGAACTTGTCGGTCGCGACGTTGATCGCGTGGTTGCCGAGCAGGCGGCTCTTCGTCGGCAGCTTCGCCGCCTTGCGGAGCGCCTCGATGTCGCGCTGGATCCGCGCGAGCGCCTGCTTCGCAGCCGGGCACTGCTGCTGCTTCGGCTTTTGCGATTGCTGCTGCGGCGTTTGTTGCTGCTGTGTCGCGGCGGCCGTCGCGGTCGTCGCGGCGTGCCCGCCGCCGCAACCGGCAGCCACCACCGCGAGAACCGAAAGGAGGAGCAGCGCGCGAATCACAACACCACCGTAACGAACACGGCGGTTACCGGTCGAACGAACCAACGGGGATAATCCCCTTTTCGACCTGCCGCCGCGGCGGCGGCGTGACAGAAGGGACACACTTCGCGCCGGCGGGGCGCGGATCGTGTCGATTTGCGGCCGCGCCGTGTGTCGGCTTCGTGACGCCTTTTGAAACGGGGATTATCCCCCTGTCAGAGCCGCGAGGGCCGCGCGGCCGCCGGTGAGCACCGGTTCGCCGTGAGAGACGTAGATCTGCTCGATCGGAAGATCGAGCAGCGGCCGCAGCGACTCCTTCAGGTCGTCCTGCGTCTTGGGGCGGAGCCAGCCGTTCGGGCAGAGGCGCAGGTCGGGGTCGGCGAGCAGCACGTCACCGACGACGAGCGCCCGCTCGCTCGGCACCCAGTAGACGACCTCACCGCTCCGCGCCGTCTCGAAGCATTCGACGCCGCCCGGCAGCTCGTCACCGGGCTCGAACGGATCGGTCACCTCGACGCCCCGGCTCGCGAGCCGCCGCACGAGCGCCTTCGGCGCCCAGACCCGGCCCCGCGCCTCGCGCGCGTGGAAGAAGACCGTGACGAACGTGTGCGCCGGCTCTCCGAGCTCCGCAGGCGGCTCGAGCGGGTCGAAGAAGATGAGCCCGTCGTGCGGCGAGTCGTAGGCGACCGACCCGACCTCCTGCTTCCACTCCTCGTGCCAGGCCGTCCAGCGCCGCATCGCCGGACGCTACCACCGGCCTTGACCTTGACGCAGCGTCAAGGTCTACGGTGGGCGCATGAGGATCGGAGCACTCGCCCAGCTCGCCGGAACGACGACGCGGGCGATCCGCCACTACCACGCAACAGGCTTGCTGGCGGAGCCACCGCGCGACGATTCGGGGTACCGCCGCTATGGCACCGAGCACGCCGTGCGGCTGATGCGGATCCGAAGGCTGCGCGACGTCGGAATGCCGCTCGACCGGATCGTGGGAGCGCTCGGCGACGAGGATCTGCCGACGGCGCTCCGACTGCTCGCAGCCGACCTCGAGCGCCAGATCGCCGACCTGCAGGCACTGCATGCGCGCGTGGTGGCGCTCGCCGCGGACGACGGCCTCGACCTCTCGTCGCTCCCGCCGCGCGAGCAGGAGGCGGCTGCCCTCGTCGACGCCCTCAGCCCGGACGGCCTCGCAGGCGTGGTGCGCCGCGCACAGCTGCTGCCCGAGTTGCCGGCGCTCGCGGAACGCGTGCGCACGCTCGCGGCCGATGCCGACGAGCGCGAGGTCGAGGCGCTGGCGCAGGCGCTCGCCGCCGCTGCGCCACGACCGGCCGGTGCGCCCCCGCCGGTGCCGGTCGAGACGATGGACGCGCTGCTCGGCGACCGCCTGTCCGCCGCACAGCGTCAATGCCTGCTCCGCTATCGCGAGCTGACCGCGTAGGACGGAGAACCATCCGGCCGCACCTGGCTCATCCGAGCAGCGTTCGGACGACCGGCCAGGCGCCTCGCGACGTGTTCGAGATGACCGTGAAGCGGCCTGCGACGGAGTAGAACGACACGCCGGCGTCGCCTCCCTCGAGCCGCAGCGGCTCCCGCCAGCCGATGCCGATGGGAGTCGGGTCAGGGACGAACCGCCAGAACCGGTCGAGGTCGTCGAGCGTCGAATAGATGCCGCCGTCGCCCGACCCGCGGATCGGCAGGTGGAAGACGTTCGTGCGGCCGTCCTCGACGTAGCCGACCGCGGCGTTGCCCGGCAGCGAGTCCGTTCGAAAGAACGCCGTGTCCCGCATCCCCGCCGGCTCGAGCACATGTTCGTCGACGAGGTCGTAGAACGACGTCCCTGTGGCGCGCTCGGCGAGCAGCGCGAGCACGACGTAGCCGCCGTTGCAGTACTTGAAGCGTGCGCCGGGCTCGAACTGCTGCGGAAAGCCGTCAAGCGCCTTCAGGTAGCCCTGGGTCGTCGCCAGCTCGTGGACAGGAACCTGCATGACGTACGCGTCGGAGTCGGTGTGCACGTCCTCGTCGAGGTAGTCGCCGATCCCGGACGTGTGCGTCAACAGGTGCTCGACGGTGACGCGGTCGTCGATCAGCGGCAGGTCGTTGCCCAGCAGCTCACGCGCGTGCAGCTCATGCGGCAGGACTGCGTCGGCAACGAGCGCCGTGCAGCCCTTGCTGCCGCTCGCGATGTTGAACTGGGTCTCGACCGCGTTCGGAATCCCGTGCGCGCGGTCGGCGTAACCGAAAGCCCAGGACTCGCCCGCGAGGCGGACGACCCCCGAGAAGCCGTCAGAAGGGAAGGGCGGCGGCGGCATGCTGCGCGAAGTCGATCAGCGGCTGCACCGCGACGAGCGAGCCGACCGCGACGACCATGCACGCGCCGACCGCGACGTGCAGCAGCACGTCCCGCGGTGGGGAGCCGCCGGCCACGGTCGCAACGCGCAGCTCGTCGTCTCGCATGTACATCGACCGCACGACCGCGAGGTAGTACCAGAGCGACACGAGCGTCGCGAGCACGCCGACGACGACGAGCCAGCCCCAGCCGTGGCGGTACGCGGCCGCGAGCACGTAGAACTTGCCGGTGAAGCCGCCGGTCAGCGGCAGGCCGGCGAAGCCGAACAGGAAGAACCACATCGAGACGCCGAGGAACGGCCGCTCCCAGCCGAAGCCGGCGAAGTTGTCGAGCGTCACCGCAGCGCCGAGCTCCCGCTCGCGCGCGCCGACGATCGCGAAGGACCCGAACGCCATCGCCGAGTACGGGATCAGGTAATAGAGCATCGCCCGGCCGCCGAGCGCCGACCCCGACGACAGCGCGATCAGCAGGAAGCCCGCGTGCGAGACGGACGAGTACGCGAGCATCCGCTTCAGGTTCCGCTGCACGAGCGCCGCGAAGTTGCCGACGACGAGCGACGCGACCGCGATGCCCGCCATCGCCCACGACCACAGATGCTCCTCCTGCGGGAACGCTGTCCGCAGCAGGCGGAACGCGAGCATGAACGCCGCCACCTTCGTCGCGGCCGACATGTACGCGGTCACCGGTGTCGGCGCGCCTTCGTAGACGTCGGGCGTCCACATGTGGAACGGCGCCGCGCTCGCCTTGAACCCGAGCCCGGCGATGATCATCGCGAGGCCGAGGACGAGCAGCGCGTCGTGCGGGCTCCCGTTCGCGGCGATCTCCGTGAAGCCGATGTGGTTCGTCGCGCCGTACACGAGCGCCGACCCGAACAGCAGCGCCGCAGAGCCGAACGAGCCGACGATCAGGTACTTCAGCCCCGCCTCGAGCGAGCCCTCGCGGTCGTAGTCGATCGCGCACATGACGTAGAGCGCGATCGAGAACCACTCGAGCGACAGGAACATCACCATCAGGTTCGCCGAGCCGACGAAGAACGCCATCCCCGCCGCCGACGCGAGCAGCAGCGCGAAGAACTCCGCGATGTGGTCGTCATTGCGATGCGCGATCTGCTCGGCGCCGACGAGCGTCGTCGCGAGCCCCACACCGCAGACGAGGATCTGCCCGAGCGCGGTCCAGCGGTCGCGATAGAACGCGTCCGACACGACGCGATGGCCGTCGCCGCTCGCGACGTACAGCCAGATCGACGTGACGAGCCCGCCCGCGAAGCCGAGCGCAGAGATCGTCGTCGCGACGGCGCGCCGCGAAGAGCGCGGCCCGATCACGGCCGCGAGCAGCGCGACGAACGACGCGCCGAGCAGCACGAGCATCGTCGAGATCGAGAACCAGTCGACGTGAGGCGTATGGATCACTTGAATTGGCTCGAGACGGCGTGGGACGGCTGGTCGCCGGCGAACGAATGGTGTGTGATTCCCGCCGGCCAGGCCGAGAGGAAGAGCAGCGCGCCGACGAGCGGCACGAGCAGCGCGACCTCACCGGGGCGCAGGTCGAGCGCCTCGTCGTGCACGACGGAGCCGCGCGCCTCGTGCAGCACGGCCGAGATGACGCGCAGCATGTACATCGCCGCGAGCACGATGCCGCCCGCGCCGATCGCCGCCCACCACCACGCGCGCTGGAACGCCCCGGCGAGGATCAGGAACTCGCCCGCGAACGCGGCCGAGCCGGGCACGGCGAGCGAGATGATCCCCGTCACCATCAGCAGCGTCGCGAGCGCCGGCCGGCCCTTTGCCATCCCGCCGAGCACCGCGAACCGGCCGGTCGTCGTCCGCCGCTCGATCGTGCCGGCGAGCAGGAACAGCGACATCGAGACGAGGCCGTGCGCGACCATCTGCAGCACCGCGCCGTCGAATCCGAGGCTCGTGCCGGAGAAGAGCCCAAGCGCGATCAGGCCCGACTGCGCCATCGACGAGTACGCGACGACGCCGCGGAAGTCGGCCGACCGGAACGCGAGCACCGAGCCGTACACGAGCGCGGCCGCGGCGAGCGCGAGGATCAGCGTCCGGTAGTACGACGTCGGCTCCGGGAAC
>JAICLU010000072.1 GCA_025925195.1 Thermoleophilia bacterium | reverse complement strand
CGACGGGATCTCCTCGCCGGCGTCGAAGCGCTCCGCGTAGTGCTTGACGAGCGCCTGGCAGTACGCCGTGATCGCGACGACGTCGTCGAGGTCGGTGACGGCGTCGCAGATGCGGATCTCGATCGTCCCGAGCCTCGGGTGCAGCCGGATGTCCCACCAGATGTGCGTGTAGTCCGCGATGCACCCCGTCCGCTCGAGCTGCCCGACGACCTCGGCGTAATCGGCGTAGTCCCGGAAGCGAGGCGGCGGCCCCGAGCGGGGAAACGCAGCGAACACCATGTGCCGCGACGAGTGCAGACCGGTCGGCTCGCCGCGCCAGAACGCCGAGCTCGCGGAGAGCGCGACGAGCTCCGCGAGATGCGAGATCAGCCCGTTCACGACCTGGATCGCCTTCTCGGGCCCGTCGACCGCCACGTGCACGTGCAGCCCGAAGATCAGCTCGCGACGGGCGATGTACTGCATCTGGTCGACGAGCGCGCGGTAGCGGTCCTTCGCCGTGATCCGCTGCCGCTCGAACAGCGAGAACGGATGGGTGCCGGCCGAGCCGACGCGCATCCCGCGCGCGCCCGCCACCTCGCACACGTACGTGCGCAGTGCGCGCAACTGCGCCTCGACGTCGGCGGGCGTGTGGCACACGGGCGTCGCGACCTCGAGCACCGACTGCATCAGCTCCGCGTTGATCCGTGGCTCGAGCTCATGGCCCGAGACGTCCGCGAGCACCGTGTCGATGTGCTGCACGAGATCGAACGTCTCGCCGTCCAGCAGCATGTACTCCTCCTCGACGCCGAGCGTGAACGGGTCGCTCGAGCCGAACGCGTGGTTTAGGACGCTGCCGAGGACGCTGCCATCGGCCGGGCGGCTGCCCTTGCCGGTGATCGACGGCGGGTAGACCTGCTTGCTCACTGCGGAACGAGCGCCTCCGCCTCGATCTCGACGCGCCAGGTGGGATCGAGCAGCCCGGCGATCACGATCACGGTCGACGCGGGCCGCACGTCGCCGAACACCTCGCCGTGGGCGCGGCCGACCGCCTCCCAGTCGCCGCCGTCGATCAGGTAGACGCGCGTGCGGACGACGTGCGCCGGCTCGGCGCCGACCTCCGCGAGCGCCTCGGTGACGATCTGCAGACAGCGCTTCGCCTGCTCGTACGGGTCGAGCGAGTCGGTCCCGATCGGCGCCGTTCCGGCGACGTGGACGACACGCCCGTCGCGCACGGCGCGCGAGTAGCCGACGATCGCGGCCTGCGGGGAGACTGCGGGCACGAGCTTCCGGGTCACCGCCCTAGTATCCCCACCTCGTGGACTCCCTGCGCGCGATCGACGGCTGGGGCGCGCCGTTCGCCGCGGCGGGCGTCGTGCGCGCGGACGGGATCGTCGGCACGCATGGGCCGCGCGACGAGGCCGTCCGCTGGGCGTCGGTCACGAAGCTCCTGACGGGGCTCGCAGCGCTCGTGGCGGTCGAGGAGGGGACGGTCGAGCTCGACGAGCGGCTCCGCCGCCTGCTCTCCCACGCGGGCGGGCGACGGCGGACGTACTCGAACGAGGGCATCGAGGAGGCGGCGAGGCTGATCGAAGACGCGGCCGGCATGCCGTTCGACCAGTACCTCCGGGAGGCGGTGGTCGTGCCGCTCGGACTACGCGGCTCCCTGCAGGGCTCGCCCGCCTCGGAATACGTCGGTCCGCTCGACGACCTGCTCGCGCTCGGCCGCGAGTGCCTCGCGCCCACGCTCGTGGCCGCGGAGACCCTCGAGGAGGCGACGACGGTGCAGTTCCCCGGGCTCGACGGCGTGCTGCCCGGCTTCGGCCGCCAGGAGCCGAACGACTGGGGCCTGACGTTCGAGCTGCGCGACGGCAAGTCGCCGCACTGGACGGGCGCGCGCAACTCGGCGCGCACGTTCGGCCATTTCGGGCAGAGCGGCACCTTCCTCTGGGTCGACCCCGAGCTCGGCGCCGCATGCGCGGTGTTGACGACGCGCGACTTCGGCGACTGGGCGAAGGATGCGTGGCCGCCGTTCAACGACGCGGTCGTCGCCGAGCTCAGTCGGTGAAGAGCGGCTTCACGTACTCGTCGAACGTCGCGCGGTCGCACGACGCGAGCACGCACGGGGTCATCGTCGTGACGGTCGCGGTTCGCGGCACGCCCATCGCGGGTGCGACCTCGCCGAAGTAGTCGCCCGGCCGCAGCAGCCGACGCGGTCCGATCGTGTTCGCGACGGCGAGCATCCCGGCGAGGACGATGAAGAAGCGGTCGTCCTCGTCGCCCTCGCGGACGACGACCGTGCCGGGTGCGACCTCCTGCCGCTCCATCTGCTTCGCGAGCTTGCCGAGCGTCTCGCCCGGCAGGCCGGAGAGGAGGCCGCAGCGCTGCAGCTCGTGGCTCGTGGCGCTACTTCTCGGCATCGTCCGGGGCGTCCGGCTGCTCCTCGCTCGGGTAGCGCATCGACTCTTCCTCGTTCTGGCGCTCGGTCTGCGCCTGCTCCTGCTCGCGCTCGGTCGCTTCCGGGTTGTCGTGCATCGCTCCTCCTTCGTCTGGGATCAAGCACCGTAGTGCCCGCGGCAGCGATTCGAAGTCCAGCGGCAGCTCGAGCTCCGCCGGCTCGCCGTCGATTGCGGCGTGCACATGCGCGCCGGGCAGCTCGACGCGGAACCTCGGCGAGGTGCGGTCGTGCCAGGACGTCGGCAGCCAGCCGGCTGCCGACCAGAGCTGCAGCTCGCCACGGTCGAGTCGCTCGCGCTCGCCGAGGCTGAGCACCGAGACCTCGTACGCGTTGTTGCCGACGAGCAGGGCACGCGCCGTGACGGGCTCCCCGTTGACCCGGGCGTGCAGCCGGTGGCGATGCCGGGCGACGGCGGCGAGGGCGCGTAGCCGCGCCGCGAGCTCGCCGCGCCGCCGGTGGCGCTCACGGCGGCGCACGAGGCTCGCGTACGGCCCGATCGACACGTTGTTCAGGAAGATCCGGTCGCCGACGCGGCCGACGTCGATCCACCGCTCCCGGCCGCTCACGAACGCGTCCAGCGCGTCGAGCGGGTCGTCACGGTCGAGGCCGAGGTCGCGGGCGAAGTGGTTCCGGGTCCCGAAAGGGACGCAGACGAACGACGCGTCCGTCTCGAGCGCCACGCGGGCCACCGCCGCGAGCGAGCCGTCGCCGCCCGCGACGCCGAGGATGGACGCCCCGGATGCCCGCGCGACGGCGGCCGGATCGTCCTCCAGGGACAGCACGTGCACCTCGACGCCGAGCTCACGGGCACGGGCCGCCAGCTCCTCTGCGGTGGGGCTGCCGCCGCCGGAGGCCGGGTTGACGAGCAGGAGGCGCTGGGTCCTCATGACGGCGAAGTTGAGCCGAACGGCCCATGGCGAGTCGGGGCCTTCGAGTCGATCATCCCCGCATGAGCGAACGCGGCCTCCATCGCATCGAAGACGATCTCGCCGAGACCTGGTTCGAGGACTGGGCCGGGGCGGGCGTCGCCGAGATCGAGGAATTCCTCGCCAAGCACGCAGCCTTCCTCCGCTTCATCGAAGCGGACGAGGTCTAGAGACAAGGGGCGCGCCGCGCCCCCGTCTCACTCTCCAAGGCCGAGCGAGCGCTCGAGCATCCCCTTCGGCATGGCGCCGACGGCATTCGCCTTCGGCTGACCACCCTCGAAGAGGATCATGTTCGGGATCGACTGGATCCCGTAGCGCATCGCCAGCTCCTGGTTCTCGTCGATGTTGACCTTGACGAGCTTCAGATTCTTCTCGTCGGCGATCTTCTCGAGGACGGGGGCGACGGCGTGGCACGGGCCGCACCACTCGGCCCAGAAGTCGACGAGCACGGGCTCGCCGTTCTGGATCACTTCCTGCTCGAAGGTCGCGTCGGTGACGTCGGTTGCCATTCGGGTTCCTTTCTCGTGTTCCAGGAATGAGAAACGTCGCTCTCTACACTTCTGTTCCCGTGTTCGAGCCGCTGCCGAAAGTACCCGACCACCCGGCCATCGAGGAGGAGATCCTCGACTGGTGGGAGGGGCAGGAGATCTTCGCGAAGCTCCGGCGGCGCAACGAGGGCGGCCCGACCTTCTCGTTCTTCGACGGCCCGGTCACCACGAACAAGCCGATGCTCGTGCACACGGCGTGGGGGCGGACGCTGAAGGACGTCTTTCAGCGCTACAAGGCGCTGCGGGGCTTCGATGAGCGCTACCAGAACGGCTTCGACTGCCAGGGCCTCTGGATCGAGGTCGGCGTCGAGCACGACCTCGGGCTCAACTCGAAGCGCGACATCGAGGAGTACGGGCTCGAGGAGTTCGCGCGCAAGTGCCGGGACAAGGTCGTCTGGTCGGCGAACGAGCTCTGGAAGGGGTCGAAGCGGCTCGGCCAGTGGATGGACTGGGGCAACGACTACTTCACGTTCAGCGACACGAACATCGAGTACGTGTGGCGGATGCTGCGGGCCGTCCACGAGCGCGACTATCTCTACATGGGCCACCGCTCGACCGAGTGGTGCCCGCGCTGCGGCACGTCGATCTCGCAACACGAGCTGATCGGGTCGTACGTCGACCGCGCCGACCCGTCGCTCTACGTCCGCTTCCCGCTGCTCGACCGGCCGGGCGAGTTCGTCGTCATCTGGACGACGACGCCGTGGACGCTGCCCGCGAACGTCGCGGCCGCCGTCAACCCGCGCGAGGAGTACGGGCGGCGTGCGAACGGCGAGTGGGTCGCGGTCAAGCGGTACCCGGACGAGACGCTGGTCGACCGCAGGCCCGGCTCCGAGCTCGTCGGCTGGCGGTACCGCGGTCCCTTCGACGAGATCGTGTCGGTCGACCACGTCGTGATCCCGTGGGAGGACGTCTCGATGGACGACGGCACCGGCATCGTCCACATCGCTCCCGGCTGCGGTACCGAGGACTTCGAGCTCGGGCAGAAGCTCGGGCTGCCCGTGCTGATGCCGGTCGACGAGTCGGGCCGCTTCTACGACTCGTTCGGCTGGTTGCACGGCCTGTCGACCGTCGAGTCGGCCGAGCAGATCATCGGCGACCTCGAGGAGAAGGGCATCCTCGTCGAGGCCGGCCTGCACGAGCACCGCTATCCGGAGTGCTGGCGCTGCCACACGCCGCTCATCTTCCGGCTCGCCGACGACTGGTTCATCTCCGTCCGCGACCTGCGGCAGCAGATGCTCGACGCGAACGCGACCGTCGAGTGGGTGCCCGAGTACATGGGCAAGCGGATGGACGACTGGCTGCACAACATGGGCGACTGGAACATCTCGCGCCGCCGTTACTACGGGCTGCCGCTGCCGTTCTATCCGTGCGCGTGCGGGCATCTGAACGTGATCGGGTCGCGTCGCGAGCTCGAGGCACGCGCGGTCTCGGGCCTCGAGCAGCTCGAGGAGCTGCGCCGGCCGTGGATCGACCGCGTCCCGATCCGTTGCGACGAATGCGGCGAGGCCGTGCAGCGCGTGACGGAGGTCGGCGACGTCTGGCTCGACGCGGGCATCGTCCCGTTCTCGACGCTCGGCTGGCAGAACGACGAGTGGGTGCCGGAGGGCAATGCGACGGGTGCGGCGCGCGGGCTGACGACGGCCGACCTGCCCGACCACGCGTACTGGGAGAAGTGGTTCCCGGCCGACTGGGTGTCGGAGATGCGGGAGCAGATCCGCCTCTGGTTCTACTCGCAGCTCTTCATGTCGGTCGTCCTCACCGGGAAGGCGCCGTTCCGGAAGGTGCTCGGCTACGAGAAGATGCTCGACGAGACGGGACGCGAGATGCACGGCTCGTGGGGCAACACGATCGCCTTCGAGGAGGCGGTCGACAGGATGGGCGCCGACGTCATGCGCTGGCAGTACTGCGCGCAGCCGCCCGACCGCAACCTGCTGTTCGGGTTCGGGCCGGCGCAGGAGATCAAGCGCAAGCTGCTGACGCTCTGGAACTCGGTGTCGTTCTTCGTCGAGTACGCGAACATCGCGCAGTTCACGCCGTCCTGGTCGTCGCTCGAGCCGGATGCGCAGGCACCGCTCGACCGCTGGCTCGTCGAGCGCACGCACGCGTTCGTGGTCGATGCGGCCGGCCGCTACGAGGCGTACCGCGTCGACGAGGTGATGACGCTGTTCGAGGCGTACCTCGACGATCTGTCGAACTGGTACATCCGGCGCTCCCGCCGTCGCTTCTGGGACGAGGACCAGGCTGCCTTCGCGACGCTGTGGTACGCGCTCGTGCAGACGCTGCGCGTGCTGGCGCCGGTGATGCCGTTCATCGCCGATCACCTCTGGCGGAACCTCGTGCCGGACGGGCCGGAGTCGGTGCACCTCGCGCAGTGGCCCGAGGTCGGGGAGCCGGACCGCGCGCTGCTCGACGAGATCGAGGAGGTGCGACGGGTCGTGACGCTCGCGCACCAGGCGCGTGCGAGTGCGAATCTGAAGCTGCGCCAGCCCCTGCGCCGCCTCGTCGTCGAGGGCGCGAACGGCGCCTCACGCCATTCGGCGGAGATCGCGGACGAGGTGCGCGCGAAGTCGGTCGAGTTCGGGACCGTCGAGGCGCAGTTGCACGTGAAGCCGAACCTGCCGGCGCTCGGGCCACGGCTCGGCAAGGAGCTGCCGGCGATCCGGCAGGCGCTGCAGTCGGGCGACTTCGAGGAGCTCGCCGGCGGGCGCTTCCGCGTCGGCGGCCATGAGCTGGAGCCGGGCGAGGTGCTCGTCGAGCGCAGCGGCCGCGAGGGATTCGCCGTCGCGTCGGAGGCCGGGCTGACGGTCGCGCTCGACACGGTGCTCGACGACGAGCTGCTGCTCGAGGGCCGCGCGTTCGACCTGATCCGCACCGTCAATCAGCTGCGCAAGGACGAGGGCTTCGAGCTGGTCGACCGGATCGTCCTCACGGTGCCCGAGGGCGAGCGCGACGTCGTCGAGACGCACCGCGACCGGATCGCCGGCGAGGTGCTCGCGACCGAGATCCGCGTCGGCGGCGCCCTCGGCATCGCGAAGTCCTGACGTCTCGTCCGCGACCGGCGGCCGCCCGAGCGGACACGTCCGGGGCCAGGCCCCGTCACAGCTCTGTGACGGCTTCGTGACCGCTCCTAAGGCCGGGCAACCCGTGAATGTCTCGTGACGGTCTCGTAACAGGGCCTGGCCCCGGACGTGGCTCGTGGGGGCGGGTCGCCGGAGGACATGGCCGGACAGGCTGGAGCTGGCGTCGGGCGGCGTGGACGCGAACGGTTCTAGCCGAGGCCGAAGCCGCGGCGCAGGCGTTCGAGCCCCTCGTCGAGCCGCTCGTCGGCTGTCGCGAGCGAGAGGCGCGCCCAGCCGGCGCCGCGGGAGCCGAAGCCCTCGCCGGGCGCGACCGCCACGCGGTGCTCCTCGAGCAGCAGCTCGGCTGTCACGCCGTCGGGCAGCCGCAGCCAGACGAAGAACGTTCCCTCGCTGTGCGTCTCGATGCCGGACAGCGCTGCCACCGCGCGGTCGCGCCGCCGCTCGTACGTCGCGCGGAGAGCCTCGACGCTCTCCTGCGGCCCGGTCAGGGCGGCGACCCCCGCGCGCTGCACCGGCATGAAGATCCCGGCGAACTGGTGGTTCTGCAGGGTCTCGATCCGCGCGACGAGCTCGCGGTTCCCGACGGCGAAGCCGAGGCGCCAGCCGGCCATCCCGTACGTCTTCGACATCGAGAAGAGCTCGAGCCCGACCTCACGCGCGCCCTCCTGCGCGAGGAAGCTCGCCGGCCGGCGACCGTCGAACACGAGATCGCCGTAGGCGAAGTCGTGCAGCACCCAGGCGCCGGCGCGACGCGCGTAGTCGACCGCCTCGGCGAACACGCCGTCGGGCGCGCAAACCGCGACCGGGTTCGACGGGAAGTTGAGGTAGAGCGCGTCGGCTGCACGAGGTGCGGCGTCCCACGCAGGCGTTCCGTCGGCGGCGAGCGGCAGCGTGGCGACCTGCGCGCCCGCGAGCGCGACCGCCGACTGGTAGTCGGGGTAGCCGGGATCGGGCAGGACGATCGTGCCGCCGCGCTCGACGCAGACCTGTGCGAACTCCATGAGCCCGGTCTTCGAGCCGGGCAGCACGGCGACCTCGCTCGCGGGATCGATCGTGATGCCGTAAACGTCGCGATAGCGAACGGCGATCGCCTCCTTCAGCTGCGGCAGGCCGGCGAACGGCGCATAACCGTGCACATCCGCCCGGCGCGCCCACTCGCCGAGCGCGGCTGCGACGTGCGCCGGCGGGCCGACGTCGGGGTTGCCCCGCCCGAGGTCGATCAGCGGCTCGCCGTCCAGCGCCGCTGCAGCGGCGACACGCGCGAGGAGCGCCGTGAAGTACTGCTCGGGGAGGCGCCGGAGCCGGTAGGGCTCAGGCCGCACTACGTTGCGCGCGCCGGAGCTCGACGGGGAGCCGGAACACGACGTCCTCGAACGCCGAGCTGAACTCGGAGATGTCGTCGATCCCCCGCATGCGGAACCAGTCGCACAGGTCGCGCACGAGCCGTTCCGGTGCGGATGCACCCGAGGTGACGCCGACGATGTCGACGTCGTCGAGCCAGCGCTCGTCGATCTCGGCAGCATCGTCGACGAGGTGCGCAGCGACACCGGCCGCGCGCGCCACCTCGACGAGGCGCACCGAGTTCGACGAGTTCTTCGAGCCGATGACGAGCAGCAGGTCGACGCACTCGAGGAGCTCCTTCACGGCGCGCTGGCGGTTCGTCGTCGCGTAACAGATGTCTTCCCTCGCGGGTGCGACGATGCGCGGATACCTCGCACGCAGGATGTCGATGATCGAACGCGTCTCGTCGATCGAGAGCGTCGTCTGCGTGATGTAGGCGAGCGGGCCGTCGGCCGGCAGCTCGACCGTACGCGCGTCGTCGGCGGACTCGACGAGGACGATCGCCTCGGGCGCTTCGCCCATCGTGCCCTCGACCTCTTCGTGCCCGGCGTGGCCCACGAAGGCGATCGTGTAGCCGGCGTCGGCGTAGCGCCGGGCCTGCGTGTGCACCTTGGTGACGAGCGGGCACGTCGCGTCGATCGTGTTCAGCCGGCGCGCGCCGGCAGCGTCGCGGACGGCAGGCGAGACGCCGTGCGCGGAGAAGACGAGCGTCGCGCCGTTCGGCACCTCGTCGACGGTCTCGACGAACACGGCGCCCTGGCGCTCGAGATCCTCGACGACGTGCTTGTTGTGGACGATCTGCTTGCGGACGTAGACCGGCGCGCCGTACAGACGCAGCGCCCGCTCGACCGTGTCGACCGCCCGCTCGACCCCGGCACAAAAGCCGCGAGGAGCCGCCAGAAGCACCCGCCGAACCATCGAGGCCCACGATAGCCCGGCCCTATGAGAGCCGGGTTAAGACGCCGGCGAAGCCCAACGACGCGGGCGAGGCGGATATGAGAAGGCCCGCCGCTCGGGGGGGTCGTTGCGACGGGCCTTCTCGAATGCTCACCGCGGACTACGAGGCCCGAAGGCGCCACGGCTCGCATCGCCCAGTGCCAGGACGCTATCGGCGCCCCGGAATCGCGACAATGGGCCGGATGGCCCATCTTTGCAACGGGCAGGGTTCCCGTTCGACGGCCTGAAACCATGGACTCGGGGGCGTCCGGCTCCCTATCATCACGTCGCCCAGCATGAGGACAATCGAGCTGTCGCTTCCTCTCGGCCTGAACGGCCTCGCGCTCGCGTGGGAGAGCGTGGCCGTGGTCCTCGGCGCCCTCGCCGTGGGCCTCGTCATCGGGCTCGTCGTCCGCCGGCGCGGACGGAGGGGCGGGGCGGACGGCGAGGCGGCCCGGCTGCACGAGCGCCAGCTGGCGAGCATGCGCCGGATCTCGGGCGATCTCGCGCGCGCCGGCGACGTCGAGCAGGTCGTGCGGACGTTGCTGGACGAGATCGCGTCGCTCTTCGGCGTCGGCTTCGTGGGGCTGACGTTCGTCTCGGACGACGGCTCGGAGGCGTCGGGGTTCCTGGCGCGCGCCGACGGCTCCGACGTCGAGTGGTGGGCGGACGTGCGCGTCGATCTCGTCAACGAGCCGTCCGGCATCGCGAGCGTGGTCTTCGAGGCGACGGCGTTCTCGGTCTACGACCTCACGGCATCGGCACGGGTCAGCTCGCGACTCGCCGACATGGTGGGCGCGAAGAGTGCCGCCTACATCCCGCTCGTCAGCGAGGAGCGCGTGACCGCCGTCATCTCGGCCGCGACGACCGATGCGCGTCGCGCCTTCTCCGCCGACGATCTGGCGGCGATGCAGGCGCTCGCATCCGAGGCGACGCTGGCACTCGAGCGCACGAGGTCGTCGCTCGCGCTGGAACGGGCACTCGAGCGCGAGCGCCTGCTCGCATCGATCGCAAGGCGACTGCGGACGGAGCTCGACCTCGACGAGGCGCTGGCCGCGACGGTCGAGGAGACCGGGCGCGCGGCGGGCGCGAGCCGTTGCGCGGTCGAGCTCGACGGCACGGTCGTGGCGGAGTGGGGCGGGCCGACGCAGGGCGCGCTTACGGCGATCGAGCCGATCCTCGTCGACGGCGAGGAGATCGGCCGGCTCGTCGCCGAGCGTCCGGATCGTGCATGGGCCCAGAGCGACTCGGTGCTGCTCGAGGCGGTTGCGGCGGAGGCGTCGCTTGCGATCCGTCTCGGCCGGCTGCTCGAGGAGAACCGCGACCGGCTCGACCAGCAGACGTCGCTATTGCGCGCCGCGCAGGTCCTGAGCGGCGCGCTCGAGCTCGACGACGTCCTGCAGCGGCTTGCGGACGAGGTGGCACGGCTTCTGCACGCCGACGCGGCCGACTGCTTCGTCTACGACAACGGGACGCTGCGGTGTGCAGCCGTGCACGGGCTGGACGCGTCGCTCCTCGGGTTCGAGTTCCCGGCGACCCGCGGACTCGCAGGTGTGGCGATCCGCGAGGGCAGGCCGCTTGCGCTCAGTCACTACACGGAGTTGCCGCAGGGCGTGCCGCACAACGCCTACGACGGGTTCACGGACGCCGTGGTGGCGCCGATGCGCTGGAGCGACGAGGTACAGGGCGTGCTCGGCGCGGGCCGTCGCGACGGGCAGCCGTTCGCGGCGCGCGACATCGAGGCGCTCGAGGCGTTCGCGGGATTGGCGGCGCTCGCGCTCCGGAACGCGGCGACGTTCTCGCGGAGCACGCGGCAGGCGCGCGTGCAGCGCGGCTTCTATCGCGTCGCGTCGGTGCTCGGGCAGTCGCTCTCGAGGACGGCGACGCTCGACGCGGTCGCGCAGGCCGCCGCCGAGTCGCTGGGCGGAGACGTGGCGGCAGTGCTGATGCCGCAGCAGGGCCGACTCGGGGTTGCAGGCGCCCACGATCTGCCGGACGCGTTCCGCGCGGTGCTGGCCGGCGGGCTCGCGACGGCCGACGGGCCGCTCGCGCGCGCGGCGGCCGAGGGGCGCGTACTTGCCTCGCCGATCCTCGCCGCCGACGACCGGATCCCGGAGGGCTGGCGCGAGGCGGCGCAGCGCGAGGGGTACGGCGCACTGCTGGCGGTGCCGGTCCAGGCACCGCGGGAGCAGAGCGGCGGTCTCGTCGCAGTGCTCTTCGGAGCCGAGCGCGCCTTCACCGAGGACGACCTCGAGCTCGCGCGCCATCTCGCCGACGCGACGCGTGGCGCGCTCGAGCGGAGCGAGTTGTTCGAGGCGGAGCGCGCTGCCCGCGCGCTTGCCCAGCAGCTGACGAGGACCGGGCGTCTCCTCACGACCGAGCTCGACCCGGCGGCGGTGCTCGACGAGGTCGTGCAGCAGGCGCCCGAGCTCGTGAACGCCGACGCGTGCGCGATCCGCGTGCTCGAGGAGGACGAGCTGGTCGTCCATGCTGCGGTCGGCGCCGGCGCCGAGGAGTCGATCGGCACGCGGAGCCCGTCGTCGGCCTGGCTCTCGGGCGACGTCGTGCAGTCGCGCGCCCCGGTATCGCTGCCGAACGCCGCGGCCGACGCGCGGTTGCTCGCGCTCGACCCGATGCTGGCCGGCGGCAACGCCGCCTACCTCGGAGTGCCGCTCGCGGGGCCCGAGGGGTCGCCGCTCGGGGTGCTGGCCGTCTACTGCGAGGAGCCGCGGCCGTGGCGCGAGGAGGAGGTGGAGGCGCTGCTCGCGCTCGCCGCGAGCGCGTCGGCGGCCCTCTCGAACGCCGAGCTGTACCAGCGGGTGGCGCTCGAGAAGGAGCGGAGCTTCGCGATCCTCGCCAACATCGCCGACGGGATCGTCGCCGTCGACCGCGAAGCGAAGGTGGTCCTGTGGAACCGGGCCGCCGAGCAGATCACCGGCGTCCCTGCCGAGGACGCGCTCGGCCGCACGCTCACCGACGTGCTGCAACGGCCGCTCGAGTCGGGCAGCGACACGCCGACCGGCGACCGGCTGGTCTCGGTGACCCGGGGCCGGGAGGAGATCTGGCTCTCGGTCACCGAAGCGGTCATGCGCGACCCCGCCGGGGCCGTCGCGGGCCGCATCTTCGCGTTCCGCGACATCTCGTCGGACCGGCTCGTCGAACAGATGAAGTCGGACTTCGTCTCGACGGTGTCGCACGAGCTGCGCACGCCGCTCACGTCGATCTACGGCTTCGCCGAGACGCTGCTGCGCCAGGACGTCCTGTTCGGCGAGAGCGAGCGGCGGACGTTCCTGAGCTACATCGCATCCGAGTCGCAGCGCCTGACGGCGATCGTCGATGCCCTGCTCAACGTCGCGCGTCTCGACACCGGCGACCTGCAGGTGAACCTCGCCTCGACCGACGTGCGCGACGTCGTCGGCGAGGTCGTCGAGACGGCGCAGGGCGGGTCGGCGAACGGCCATCAGTTCGTCGTCGATCTTCCGGAAGAGCCGCTCGCGGCGACCGCCGACCGCGACAAGCTTCGCCAGGTGTTCTCGATCCTGCTCGACAACGCGCTTCGCTACTCGCCGGACGGCGGCCGCGTCACGGTCGGCGTCGAGCGGAAGCGGGACACCGTCGAGGTCAGCGTGGCGGACGAGGGGATAGGGATCCCGCAGTCGGACCAGGAGCAGATCTTTCGCAAGTTCTACCGCGGCACGGACGCCGAGAGCCGTGCGGGCCAGGGCGGTTCGGGACTCGGTCTCTTCATCGCGCGCGGGCTCGTGACGGCGATGGGCGGCAGGATCTGGGTCGAGTCCCGCGAAGGCGAGGGATCGACGTTTGCATTCGAGCTCCCCGCCGCAGGGGATTACGAAGACTCGCTAGGG
>JAICLU010000136.1 GCA_025925195.1 Thermoleophilia bacterium | reverse complement strand
CCCGCGCCGCGCGGCGGCTCCGGCGCGTAGTAGCAGAGCGCCGCCGAGACGACCGTGCGCGCACCCGGCAGCAGCGTCTCGGGATGGCACGACCGCTCGGGCTGCGCCATGGTGAACTTCATGTCCGCGAAGAGGCCGCGTGCCCGACGGTCGCGGATGTGGCGCTCGGTCTCCTCGTACGGCACCGCCGGCGTGGCGCCGACGACGTCGAGGCCCAGCTCCTGCGCGAGCTCCTGTAAACGGCCCTCGTTCACGCCGATAGTGTGCCGCGACGTGCAGGCGGTTCGGATTCACGCGGACGGCGGGCCCGAGGTGCTCGTCCTGGAGGAGGCGCCCGACCCGGTCGCCGGCCGCGGCGAGGTCCTCGTCCGGCTGCACACGTCGGCGCTGAACCATCTCGACGTGTGGATCCGCAAGGGGCTGCCGTCGGTGCCGAAGCCGCGGATCCTCGGCGCCGACGGGGCGGGCGTCGTGGCGGCGCTCGGCGAGGACGTCACCGGCTTCGAGAAGGGTGAGCGGGTCGTCATCAACCCGGGCGTCGAGGCCGCACGCGGCGCGATTCATGTGATCGGCGAGCATGGCGACGGCACGAACGCGCAGCTGATCGCCGTGCCCGCGACGAACGTCTATCCGATTCCGGGCGATCTCTCGTTCGAGGAGGCGGCGGCGTTCCCGCTCGTCTTCGAGACGGCGTACCGGATGCTCGTCACCCGGGCCGCGCTGCGGGCGGGCGAGTGGGTGCTGCTGTGGGGGATCGGCGGCGGCGTCTCCACCGCCGGGCTCGCAATCGCGAAGGCCCTGGGCGCGCGCACGATCGTCACGTCGTCGAGCGACGCGAAGCTCGAGCGGGCGCGCGAGCTCGGCGCCGACGTGACGGTCAACCACCGTGACGGCGACGTGAAGGCGACGGTGAAGGAGGCGACCGGCGGCAACGGCGCAGACATCGTCGTCGACACCGTCGGCGAGGCGACGTGGCGCACGAGCCTCGACGTCGCCGCGCCCGGCGGCCGCATCACTGTGTGCGGCGCGACGACAGGCCCGAACCCGCCCGCGGCGCTGCACCGGGTGTGGTGGAAGCAGTTGTCGATCCTGGGCTCGACGATGGGCACGCGCGAAGACTTCGAGGGCGCGTACGCGCTGATCGCGGACGGCAAGGCGCGGCCCGTGGTCGACGAGGTCGTCCCGCTGTCGGAGATCCGCGCCGCGCACGCGCGGCTCGAGGACGGCGCGCAGCTCGGCAAGATCGTCCTCTCGATCCCGTAACCGAAACGCATTTTGCGCCTTGCGCAGCGTGTCGTATGCTCGGGTCGTGGAGACCGCGCAGAGCATGCTGATGCGGACACTGATCGGCGAGGCCGTCGACGAGGCTCGCGTCGGAGTCGTCGTCTACGACGACAACGGCCGCTACATCGCGGCCAACCGGGCGATGTGCGAGGTCCTCGGCTACACGCTCGACGAGCTGCTGGCGCTCAGTCCCGTCGACGTCAGCGCCCGCGGCGCGAAGACGGTCGCGAAGGGGCTTGCGGCACTGGTTGCGAACGGCACCGCGAGCGGCACGGCGAGGCTGCGCCGCAAGGACGGGGCTGTCGTCGCCGGCCGCTACGTGGCGGCGCGGACGACGGTCGCCCGGCTCGACTACTACGTCTCGATCTTCGAGCCGGCCGGCGGCCGAAGCTAGCTCCACCCGCACTCGGGTTACGGCCACACACTTCGAGCCTGCGACGCCGCGTCCAGCAGGGCGCGGCCGTCGATCTCGATCGTCGTGAGCGGAATCCCGACGAACGGCCATTCACACGAGATCCGCACCGGCCCCGACGGCGGCAGAGGCCAAAGCCAATAACCGGGCTTCATCGTGACCTGTCCGCTGCCGGCGTTTCCGCCGCCTCCCGCATGCGGGAGAAGCAGCGGCCCGTCAGGCGGTGCATCCGGGCTCATGAGCTTCCGGTGAGCGCGCCGGCCGCCAAGATTCGATACGCGACGACCGTCGGCCAGCTCGAATCCGATGCGTAGCAGCGTGTCGGGAAGATCCTCTTCCTCGAACATGTGCTGCTCATGGAACACGCGATTCGACTCGGATCGCGCCAGGCCCCTCGCCCTGGCGAGAAACTCGAAGGCGACGCCGGTCGAGTAGGCCACCGCGTGCGAAAGGGCAACGACGGCTCGATCCGACCGGCCGAGCACGACTCCCTTCGGGATCACGACGCCAAGTTCGTCGTCCGGAGGACCCAACCACGGCGGCCGTCTCGGCTCTTCCGGCGAGGCCGATTCCTCATCGTCTTGCCCGAAGCTGAACATGTCGATAAAGCCGCTCACGATCCGACGCTACGTCGCGCGTCGACGAGGTGCAACCGGGCCGCCGCTCCGACGTCTGTCCCTAGTAAAACCGAAGCGCGCGCCGAGGCGCCAGAACGGTTCGCGCATCTCGATTCTCGTTCCGCGTTCGCTGCGGCGGTAACGGAACCGCCAGGTGTTCCCAGTGTCGAACCAGGCGCATGCGCTCTGGCGCTTTTTGTAGGCGCGCGCGGCCCGGGCGGCGCGAAAACGTCCTAGCCGAAGCCGAGGATGAACTTCGCGTCGTCCGACATCTTGTCGGGCGTCCACGGCGGGTCGAACGTCAACTCGAGCTCGACGTCCTCGACGCCCTCGACCGTTCGCACGGCGCTTTCCATGTCGCCCGCGATCAGTGGGCCGGCCGGGCACCCCATCGAGGTCAGGCTGTACAGCACCTTGACCTTCGGCCCCTCGACCGCAACCTCGTAGACGAGGCCCAGGTCGACGACGTCCATCCCGAGCTCGGGATCCTCGACCTGACGCAGGACCTCCAGCACCTCGTTCTCACTCGCCATGACAGCCAGTGTACTCAGGGGCGTGTTCGACACCGCTGCTCAGGCAGCGGTGTCGAACACGCGGCTCAGCTCGGCGAGGCGGATCCGCGTCGCCTCGTAGTCGCGCTTCAGGTCGCGAACCGCCGCCGATCGCGCGCCCCAGGTCGTGCGGCGGTAGAGCTCGCGCCGCTCTGCGGCCAGCTCGTCGAGCAGCGTGTCGACCACGATCTGGCGTGCACGGCGTTCGAGCGACCTCATGCCGCTTCAGCCAGTGCCGCGACCTCGATCTCGCCGTCGATTTCTGCGCCGCTCACCGGCGTTCGCGCAGGCCGCATGCCGAGGAGGGCGACGACGGGCGCGACGGCGAGCACGCCCGTCAGCACGTACAGCGCGTCACGCAGGCCGCCGTCGAGCGACGTGCCGCTCGCGATCACCGCGCTCGTGACCGCGATCCCGATCGCGCCGCCGATCTGGCGGCTCGTATTCACGAGACCGGACGCGACGCCCGCGTCGGCGCGCTCGACACCCATCAGGCTCGCGATCGTCACCGGGACGATCGACAGGCCGACCCCGGCGCCGCCGAGAAGGAAGCCGGGGAAGAGATCCCAGAAGTAGTGCCCGCCTGCCGGCAGCCGCGTCAGGTACGCAACGGAGACGAGCGACGCGAGGACGCCCGTCACGAGAGCTCGCCGGATGCCGAGCCGTGCCACGATCGGCTGCGCCAGGTTGGAGACGAGCACGACCACGCCCGCGAAGGCGATGAACGCCGCCCCGCTCTCGACCGCGCTGTAGTGCAACACGTCCTGGAGGTAGAGCGTCAGTACGAAGAACTCCGAGAACATGACCGCTCCGATCAGCGCGATCACGGCATTCGCCGTCGAAAGCGAGCGGTTGCGGAACATGCGCATCGGCAGCAGCGGCCACGGCGAGCGCAGCTCGATCAGGACGAAGCCTGCGATTGCGGCGACCGACGCGGCGAGCAGCACGAGCGTGGAGGTCGCCGCCCAGCCGTTCTGCGGCGCACGCGACAGCGCGTACACGAACAGCATCAGCCCGCCGGTCACCGTCACGGCGCCGCGCAGGTCGAAATGCCGATGGCCGAGATCGGCCTTGCTCTCGGCGAGCAGCACCGGAGCGAGCGCCGCCGCAGCGATGCCGACCGGAACGTTGATGAAGAAGATCCACGTCCAGCCGAGGTAGCTCGTGATGACGCCGCCCAGCAGCACGCCCACGGCCGCCCCGCTTCCGGACGCGGCGCCGTAGATCCCGAGGGCGCGATTGCGCGCGGGCCCCTCGGCGAAGGACGTCATCAGGAGGGACAGCGCCGCCGGCGCCAGCACCGCGCCGGCGAGGCCCTGGAGCCCGCGGAACGCCACGAGCGAGCCGGCCGACCACGACAGGCCGCCGAGGAGCGACGCAAAGGCGAAGAGGAGCAGTCCGCCGACGAACAGCCGGCGGCGGCCGAGGAGGTCGGCCAGCCGGCCGCCGAGAAGCAGCGCTCCCCCGAAGACGATCGCATAGGCCGAGACGACCCACTGGAGGCTCGGCTCCGAGAAGCCGAGGTCGGACTTGATCGACGGCAGCGCGACGTTGACGATCGCCACGTCGAGCACGACCATGAACTGTGCTGTCACGATGAGGGCGAGCGCACCCCACCGGCGCTTCGCAGAAATGATGGAATCGACCACTGATTGGACTCCCAGATCGTTGTTGACTTCAACAATCTATCACAACAACGATAGGGCGCGCTACACTAATTGACGTCATGGACGACACGAAGCGATTTCCGAAGGAGCTCGTCGCCTCCCCGCTCTTCCTGTTGAAGCGGCTCGGGATGACGGCGAAGGAGCGCACGATCGACGCGTACGAGGCGACCGGCCTCCACCCGTACCATCACGCGATCCTCGCGGCGCTCGACGAGGACCGGCGTGAGACGCAAGGCGCAATCGCCGACGCCCTCGGCTACGACCGCGGCCAGCTCGTCGGCCTGCTCGACGACCTCGAGGAACGAGGTCTTGTCGAGCGGCAGCGCGACCAGGACGACCGGCGGCGGCAGATCGTCCTGATGACGCCGGAGGGCAAGAAGGCGCTGGCGCGCCTGCGGACCCTCTCCCGCCAGATCGACGACCGGTTCCTCGCGTCGCTCGACGAGCAGCAGCGGGCGCAGCTGCACGCGCTCCTCCTGACGCTCGCCGAGGAGCACCTCCCGAACTGCCGGTACATGGCGGCCGCAACCGCCGAGAAGATCGCGGCCGGTTAGTACCCGAGCAGGCGCACTTCCTCGCGCCGCTCGCGGGCGAAGAAGTGGATGCCGTCGACGAAGCGCACCCAGTTGCAGCGGGTGCACATCAGCAGCGAGTGCGTGCGCGCGCTGTCGGCGAGGAACCGGACGCCTCGCAGCAGGTCGCCGTTCGAGACGCCGGTCGCCGCGACGATGATCTCGCCCGGTGCGAGATCCTCGGTTGTGAAGACGCGCGTGTAGTCCTCGATGCCGAGCGCGCGGAGCTCGTCGATCTCGGACCGCGACGTCGGCCAGAACTGCGCCTGCAGGTCGCCGCCGAGACAGCGGAGCGCGGCCGCGGACAGGATCGCCTGCCGCGTCCCGCCGATGCCGATCGCAAGATGGTCGTTCGTGCCGCGGATCGCGGCCGAGATCGACGCCGTCACGTCACCGTCCTGGATCAGCTTGATGCGGGCGCCCGAGTTGCGGATCTCCTCGATCAGGTCGTGGTGCCGCGGCCGGTCGAGCACGATCGTCGTCACGTCGTTCACGCGCCTGCCGAACGCGTTGGCGATCGCCTCGACGTTCTCCGCCACCGGCTTCAGCAGATCGATCGAGCCGCGCGCGAGCGGGCCGACCGCGAGCTTGCGCATGTACATGTCGGGGAGCGTCGACAGCTTTCCCGACTCGCCCGCGACGATCATCGACATGGCGCCGTTGCCGCCGCGCGCGACGACGCCACGGCCTTCGAGCGGGTCGAGCGCGAGATCGACCTCGCGGCCACCGGCGCCGACCATCGTCCCCGCCGCGAGCTCGCCCTCGTCGCCGGCCGAGCCGATGACGACACGGCCTGTGATCGGCAGCACCGACAGCGACTGGCGCATCCCCTCCGCGGCCGACTCCTCGGCGCCCTCCTGGTCGTCCCGGCCGAGCCACCGCGCCGCCTTGAGCGCCGCGTGCTCCGTTGCGCGCAGGTACGACTCGCAGAGGCAGATCGGGCCGAGGGGATCGTCGGCGCGTTGATCGGTCACACGCGTTCCGCCGCCGAGAGGACGAGCTCCGCGACCGCGCGCGTCGCGAGGTCGGCCGTCTCGTTCTCGACCACCGGCGTCCCCGTGCGCTCCGCGCGCTCGACGAGGAAGTCCTGCAGCGTTCGGATCGAGTCGAACCGGTCGAGATACTTGGCCATCGGACGCTGTGTACCCGCTTCGCGCGTAAAGAAATGCTGCGCGTGTGCGGTCTCGTCCGAGATGCGGAGGACGCAGGAGCTGACGATTGTCCCCTCGAGCTCGAGCGGGACGAGCCCCGGAACGAGATGCACGCCTTCAAGCACCATCGACCATCCTTCCTGCAGCGCGCGCTCGATCGCCGCCCGAACCCCGACGAGCACGGCGCGCGACTGCTCGAGGAACGTCTCGATCACCGGGTCGCCCTCGAAGCTCGAATGGTGGATCGTCGGCATGAACTCGTCCGAGAAGAACGCCCGCATCGTCTGCCGGATGAAGTCGGTCGACGTGACGCGGGTGATCCCGAGCCGGTATGCGATCTCGGTCGCGACGGTCGACTTGCCGGTGCCGGTCGCGCCGCCGACGAGGATGACGAGCGGCAGGTCCAGCTCGCGCAGCTCCTGGTAGCGGCGCAGCTGGCGGACCGCCTCCCGGCCCTCGGCCTCGCCGAGGCTCTCGACGGCGAGCGCCTCGAGCCGGTCGAGCTCGACGACCTCGCTGTTGCGCGAGGCGAGCTCCTCGCCGACGCAGCGAGCGAGCGAGTAGGCGCGATCGGGCGCGACACCGACCGCCATCAGCGCGCGCGCCATCAGGCCGCGCGAGTACGGCAGCCCGTGCTCGCCGCCGAGCGGAAGCGGCATGATGCGACGCGCCTCGCTCATATCGCCACCCGTTCCAGCAGTGACAGCACCTGCTCGTCGAGTCCCGGTGCCTCGACCTCGTTGCGGGCGAGGACGACGCGGGCGCCGTGCGCCACCGCATGCTCGGCGACGACGTCGATCGCCGCCGCCTTCAGCTCGACGAGATACGTGTCGGCATCGAGGCCGGCGAGCTGTGCGCAGAGCAGATCTCGCCGCGCGAGGTCGTGCGAGACGAAGACCGGGTCGAGATGCTCCGT
>JAICLU010000186.1 GCA_025925195.1 Thermoleophilia bacterium | reverse complement strand
TCGAGGCCGGCCGCGAAGGGGTACGCCTTCAGCAGCCGCAGGCAGAAGCCGTGGATCGTCGAGATCCAGGCGCCGTCGAGCTCGCGCGCGAGATCGTCGCGGCCGCGTTCGGCCAGCGCTGCCCGGATGCGCGTCCGCAGCTCACCGGCGGCGCGGCGCGTGTACGTGATGACGAGGATCGAGTCGACGTCGAGCCCGCGGTCGCATACCGCACGCACGAACCGCTCGACGAGGACCGCCGTCTTGCCGGTGCCCGCCCCGGCGGAGACGAAGACTTCCCCGGTCGCCTCGACCGCTGCCTGCTGCTGCTCGTTCATCCGCCGCTCACCCCCTGGGCACCCGGCACATCGACCACAGGTCGCACCACGCGGGACAGTCCCCGTTTTTCGGGTCGTGCCGGACGTCGCCCTCCCGGATCCGCAGCGCGAGCTCGTGTGCCTTCGCGCGCGCGTTGTCGACCGATGCCCAGAACGCGTCCTCGTCGAGGTAGTCGTTCTTCGCGAACCCGTGCAGCAGCTCGCTCTCGCTCTCGCGCAGGATGCCCCGCGCCTTGCGTTCGCCGGCGAGCGGCCGGTACAGGCCGCCGAGCGGCTCGAGACCGACGAGGTCGCGCAGCACGAGCATGTAGAGCGGGATCTGAAGTCGCAGCTCGGCGTCGATCTCACGTGCCGAGTGCGCGTGCTTGCCGGACTTGTAGTCCTGCACGATTCCACGCGCTCCGAACGGGTCGACGTCGATGCGGTCGATCTTCCCGGACAGCGTCAGGCCCGAGCCGAGGTCGAGGCCGCGCTGCAGCTCGGGCGCCGAGCGCTCGCTGCCGAAGCCGACCTCGAACCGCCGCGGCACGAGGTCGAGCGACGACTCGCACTCGGACCGGACGATCGCCTCGAGGTCGCGCCAGAGCGTCTGGTCGAGCTCGTGCGCCTGCATCTCCGTCATGTCCATGCTCACGCCCTGTACAGCCTCTGTCAGGCACGTGCGCATGAGCCGTACGGCGCCCTCGACGACGCTCTCGTCGAGCTTCTCGACCCCGAGCTCCTTCGGGATCCGCGCGAAGAAGCGGTGCAGAGCCGTGTGGGCGACGCCACCGCGTAGCTTCGGGTCGACCTCGGCGTCGATCGAGCGCGGCGACAGGAACCGCTCGACGAACCATGCCGACGAGCAGTCGGCGAACCGCTCGAGCTCGGTGACGTTGAACGTCCGCTTGCTCTCGAGCTGCTCGAGCACGAGCGGGTGCGCGATGCGCGTCGAGCGATGGAACGCGCCGAGCGCCCGCTCGAGCCGGCGCTCCCAGCCGTTTGCGCCGGCGAGCGCCTCCGCGGCCGGTGTATCCCGTGCGGCGAGCTCCGCGAGCGCACGCAGGCGCTCGCGCTCGGTCGGCGCACCGTCGACGGGCCACGTCAGCGCCGACAGCGGCCGCCGGCGCGTCCACCGGCGCACGTCGTCTGCGTCGAAGAGCGCCTGCACCTCGTCCCAGAACGGGCTCGGCTCGCGCGGGCTGCCGTCGTCGGTCGCCGCCTCGCGCACGAGGTAGAGCCGTTCGAGCGGCCGCGTGCAGGCGGTGTAGAAGAGGTAGCGGTCGCGGCTGACCGAGTCGGGCCGCTGCAGCCGGGCGCCCGCGTCGTCGAGCGCGCGGCGCGCGTCGTCGTCGAGGAACGGCGACGCGCCGCCGCGTCGCGGCAGGCTCCCCTCCTCGAGGCCGAGCACGAACACGATGTCGAACCGCCGCGTGCGCGCACGCAGCAGGTCGACGACGGCGACGCGGCCGGACTCGTCGCCGCGCAGCATGCGCAGCATGTGACGCTCGAGCGCAGCCGCGAGCTCCTCGCGCGTCACGTCGCCGACGCGCTCGAGATCGCCCAGCAGCCGGGTCGTCGTCTCGTACGCCCGCAGGTCGAGCCGGGACGTCTCGCCGACCGGCGGCCGCTCCGGGTCGTACGCGTTGCGCAGCATCCGGGTGGCGAGCGCACGCAGCGCTTCCACCGGGTCGTCGGCGTCACGGAGGTCGTCGAGGATCGGCAGCGGTCCGCCGCGATGCTTCTCGGTCTCGTCGAGCACGCGGTCGGGGTGCTGCACGGCCCGGCCGCGCAGCCGGCCCTCGACGAAGTCCACCGAGCGGCGCTCGAGGCCCGAGAACGGCGAGCGCAGGAACGTGAAGAGGTCGCGGCGCGTGCCGCCGAGCCACGCGAACCGGACGAGCGAGCTGAGCGCCTGTCCGAACGGCGTCTGCGCGACGCGGAGCTCGCCGTCGAGCGCGTATGGGATCCCGAGCGTCCCGAGAGCGGTCTCGAGCGGCGCGCGGAGCCGTTCGACGGCCGGAACGACGACGCCGATCCGCTCGGCGGGCGTCCCGCCTCGGATCAGGGCGAGCAGCTCCTCGCCGACGAGCTCGAGCGCGCCACGCGTCCCCGCCCCCTCGAAGAAGCGCACGGCGCCGTCGCTCGCCGCGGGCTCGACGCGGGTCTCGCTGAACAGGCCGCGCTCGACGTGCGCGAGCGCCGGGTGCGCCACCTCGCCGTAGCGCGGCGGCAGCTCCTCGATGCTCGGGCCGGCCAGCCGCTGCAGATCCTCGGCGGTGCGCGCGAGCGACGCGAAGGCAGGCCGTGCCGGCTCGTACGGCAGCGAGACGCTGACGTCCGTCCGGCCGGCGAGGCTCTCGAGCAGCGACCATTCGGCGCCGGTCAGGTCCTCGAAGCCGTACGCGAACACCGGCTCGCCGTGCCAGGCGTCGAGGTCGGAGCGCAGCCGCTCGACCGCCCGCCGACGGAGCAGCGGCCGGTCCCAGCGCTCGAGCCGGTCGAGCTCGCCGCGATACGCCGCGTAGAGGCGGGCAAGCTCGCCCTCGAGGCTCTCGGGCTCGAGGAGGCCGGAATCGAGCTCGGTCAGCGTCTGCGCGAGCGCCTCGGCGAAGCCGCCGAACCGGGCCGAGGCGGAGAGCGTGCCGAGTGAGGTCCCGGCGACGACCCGGCGGACGACGAGCGCCCTCTGGGCGTCGGAGATCACCGGCCGCACGCCGCCCGCGATGCCGGCGAAGACGTCGTCGAACGTGCCGATCCGTCCGCTCAGCAGACACGGCTTCTTTTCGAGCAGCTGCCGCTCGACCCGGGCCACGTCCGACCCCGTCGGCACGATGAGCACCGGATCCCGGTCGAGAGCGTCCAGATAGCGGTCGAGGAGCAGCTCGACCTTGCCCGCGTTGGCGGGCCCCGCGATCAGCGACAGGGGCACCGCTCCATCGTAGAGCGGCCTCCCGACGACTCCAGCTGCGCCCTACGGACGCGTCCGCAAAGAGCGGGAAACTACTCGGTCGCGGAGGCGCTCTTCGGGCGGCGGCCCCGGCGGGCGACCTGGCGGCCCGGCATCGAGCCGGCGCATTCCCCGCAGAGATCCGCCTCCTTTGCGCCGCGCCGCGCGTCCGACCAGCTCAGGCGCATGACTGCGCCCTGCGCCTCGTCGACCTCTTTGCCGCAGTTGTCGCATACGAGAATTGTCTTCCGTGCCATTGCGCGAAATGCTAGCGGAAATGGCGAGGTGATCTATGCCGCTGCGCGCGCCTGCCGAATACGGTGCGACCGGAGCAGGCTGACGAGTGCAGCTTCTTCCGGATCGAGTGCGACCTGACGTGCCGCGACGACCCGCAAATGGCGGGGCCTGAAATCCTCGATCGTTCTGCCGTCGAGATACTGGTCGACGACCGCCGGCGAGACGTAGGAGGCCCGACACACCGCCGGCGTGTTCCCGAGCTGCTGCGCGACGCCGCGCATGACGGCCGCAATTGCCCGCTTCTCGTCGGTCGGCGTCTCGGGGAAGCCGTCGCGCACGGCCCGCTCCGCGAAGCCGATCGCGGCGAGCAGGGTCCCGCCCCACGTCCGGAAGTCCTTGGCCGAGTAACCGGAGCCCATGTGCGTCTTCACGTACTCGTTCAGGTGGCGGCTCGTGAGGTTCGCGAGCGTGCCGTCCTCCTGGCGGAAGCGGAAGACGCGGCCGCCTTTCTGCACGGCGAGAAGATCCTTCATCGCCGCCGCAAGCTCCTCGTCGACGAGGGTCGTGCGGACCTGCACGTTGTGCTTGCCGCGAAAGCAGAGGCTGATCCGGGTTCCCCGGACCG
>JAICLU010000076.1 GCA_025925195.1 Thermoleophilia bacterium | reverse complement strand
GCGCGTCGCACCCATCGTCGTGCGCACGGTCAGCGGGACCTTGAGCTTGCCGCCCGACATGTAGTGCGCCTTCGCGGCCTGGTTGCCGAGCTGATCCATGATCAGCGTCAGGAAGTCTCCGAACATCAGGTCGACGACCGGGCGCAGCCCGGTCATCGCCGCGCCGACGCCGACGCCCGTGAAGCCCGGCTCGGAGATCGGCGTGTCGACGACGCGCTGCGTGCCGAACTCCTCGACGAGCCCGCTCAGCACCTTGAACGGCGTCCCCGCCTCGGCGACGTCCTCGCCGATGATGAACACCGTCGGGTCGCGCCGCATCTCCTCGGCGAGCGCCGCATTGACGGCCTGCGCGAACGTCAACTCAGGCATAGACGTCCTCGGTGACCTGCGACGGGTCCGGGTACGGCGCGTCGAGCGCGAACTGCACGCCGGCCTCGACCTCGGCGCGCGCCTCGTCCTCGATCCGCTGCAGGTCGTCCGGCGTCGCGAGCTTCTGCTCCTCGAGCCAGCGGCCGTGGATCGCGAGCGGGTCGCGCTCGCTCCGCCACAGCTCCTCCTCGTCCTTCGGCCGGTAGTACGCGCGGTCGATGTCGCCGACGTGGTGGCCGTGATAGCGGTACGTGTTCGCGAGCAGGAACGCGGGCCCGCCGCCGGTGCGCGCGCGCTCGACGAGCTCGCTCGTCTGCGCGTAGACGGCGCGCGCGTCCTGCCCGTCGACCTCGCGCGCCTCGATCCCGAACGCCTTCGGCCGAGCGAGGATCTCGCCCGCCGTCGCCTCGAGGTAATGGGTGTACTCGTTGTACATGTTGTTCTCGCACACGTAGATCACGGGCAGCTGCCAGAGCGACGCCATGTTCATCACCTCGTAGACGAGCCCCTGGCCGAGCGCGCCCTCGCCGAAGAAGCAGACGGCGACCTGGTCGGTGCCGCGGAACTTCGCGCTGTAGGCGGCGCCGGTGGCGATACCGGCCGAGCCGCCGACGATCGCGTTCGCGCCGAGGTTCCCGTTCTCGTGGTCGGCGATGTGCATCGAGCCGCCCTTGCCGCGGCAGTACCCCGCCTCCTTGCCGAGCAGCTCGGCGAACATCCGCTGCACCTCGGCGCCCTTTGCGAGGCAGTGGCCGTGACCGCGGTGCGTCGACGTGATCCAGTCGTCCTGCCGCAGCGCACTGCACACGCCGACGGCGATCGCCTCCTCGCCGATGTACAGGTGCGTGAGGCCCGGCATCTTCGCGCTGCGGTACAGGTCGTTCGCCTGCTCCTCGAACAGCCGGATCAGCGTCATCCGCCGATACATGTCGAGCGCGAGCTCCGCGCCCACCTCCGTGCGCGCTGCGGTCGCGCTCATGCGGTAACTCCTTCCAGCACGTCCGTCGTGACACCGCTCATCGCGGCGAGCACGTCGAAGAGCACGGCGAAGTCGCGCTCGCCGATGCCCATGCCGTTCGCCGCGGTGAGGAACTCGTTCGTGACAGCTGTCGTCGGCAGCGGCACCTCGAGCTCCCGGCCGAGCTCGAGCGCGAGGTTCATGTCCTTCTGCATCATGTGGCAGTCGAACCAGACCTCCTCGGGATGCCCGAGGACGAGCGGGCCGCGATACGCGACCATCGGCGACGAGATCACCGAGCCGAGCATCGCCTCGACGGCAGCCTCGCGCGAGATGCCGGTCTTCTCCGCGAGCAGCACGCCCTCGCTGAACGCGAGCATCTGCACCGCGAGCGACAGGTTGATTGCGATCTTCATCGTCACGGCGCTGCCGTTGCCGCCCATGTGGAACACCCGCGGCCCGATCGCCTCGAGCACCGGCTTCGCGCGCGCGAACGCCTCGTCGCTGCCGCCGACCATCAGCGAGGCCTTGCCCTGGTCGACGGTGATCGACGTGCCGGAGACCGGTGCGTCGAGCATCTCCGCGCCGACCGCCTCGACCTGCTCCGCGAGCGAGCGCGTGTTCGCCGGCGACGCGGTCGACATGTCGACGTAGATCTTTCCCGCCTTCAGGCCGGCGAGAATGCCGTCGTCGCCGCCCGTCACCGCCTGCACCGCAGCGGTGTTCGTCACCATCGTGAAGACGATCTCGCTGCGCTCGGCGATCTCGCGCGGGCTGCCCGCCCACTGCGCCCCGGCATCGAGCAGCGGCTGCGCCTTCTCCCGCGTGCGGTTCCAGACCGTGACGGTGTGACCGGCCTCGAGCAGCCGCCGGCTGACGGAGCTGCCCATCACGCCGAGGCCCACGTAGCCGAGCTCAGCCATTCGTCGCTCCTCGTCCGGCGTCGCGCTCGACGCGGTCCAGATGGGTGCACATGGCGTCGCGCGCCGCGCCGGGATTGCCGGCCGCGATCGCCTCGCGAACCGCCCGGTGCTCGACGATCGCGCTCTCGGGGCTCTCGGGGACGTTCACGACCGTCAGCAGCGCCCGCCGGATGACGTCGCGGGCTGCCTGCACCGAATAGAGGATCAGCCGGTTGCCCGTCGCCTCCGCGACGGCGAGGTGGAAGCGAAGGTCGGCGGCGATGAACCGCTCGTCGCGACCGTCGGCCGCGAGGGCCTGCTCCATCTCGACGATCGAGAGCTCCATCTCGGCCACGTGCTGCGCGGTCCGGCGGATCGCAGCGAGGGCGGCGGCCTCGCAGTCGATGATCCTGCGCAACTCGAAGAGGTCGTGGAGGCCCGCCTCGCTGTCGAGCGTGAAGACGAGCTGCAGCGAGCTGTTCAGCGGGTTCGCGGCGTGCGCGACGACGAATGCGCCGCCCGGCTCCGAGGTGATGACCCCCTGCGACTCGAGCATCCGCAGCGCCTCGCGGATCGACGAGCGGCCGACGCCGAACGTCTCGGTCAGCTCCCGCTCGGACGGGAGGGCGTCCCCCGTCGAGAGATGGCCGCCGCCGATCTGGCCGAGGAGCTGCTCGGCCACCTGCTCGTACACCTTGCGGCGATCGAGTGGCTGAAAAGTCTGGGAGCTCTCCATTCGCGCGCTGTCTGCTTGTCGGACAAGCAGACGACGGGGCAGACTACGCCAGATGCACGGGCGGCGCAAGCCCTCCGCGAATGCAGAGAAATATCGGGTTGCGGACCGATCCGGACGGTGCTTGAATCGGCCGCTGTCTGACTGTCTGACACAGCCGGGCCACTGTCCGTCACCACAAGGAGGCAGGTCGTGAGCAGGACTCCCGCTCGTCTCGCCGCCGTCGCCGCCGCGGGAACGCTCGTTGCGGTCGCCGCAACGGCCGCGACGGCCGGCGCAACACGCGCCGGCGCCGGGCCGATCAAGATCGGTATCTCCCTGTCGCTCTCGGGCGACTTCTCCGACTCGGGCAAGGCGGCACAGCGCGGCTACAAGCTGTGGGCCAAGGTCGCCAACAGCCACGGCGGCGTTCTGGGACGAAAGGTTCAGCTCGTCATCCAGGACGACACGTCGAGCCCGACGCAGGCGCAGACCAACTACCAGAACTTCATCACGAAGGACAAGGTCGACCTCGTCTTCGGCCCCTTCTCCACGCTGCTGACGGCCCCGTCCGCTGCGGTGGCCAACCGGTACGGGTACGCGTTCATCGAGCCCGCCGGCGGCGGCCCCGCCGTGTTCCAGGAGAAGCTGCACAACGTGTTCTTCACGCAGCCGGCGCCGGTGCTGCAGTCCGCCGACGTCTTCGTGAAGTTCCTCTCGTCCCTGCCGAAGTCGCAGCGGCCGAAGACGGCGGCGTACCCGTCGCTCGACGATCCGTTCTCGTCACCGATCGCCGACCAGGTGCGCGCGCTGCTCCAGAAGAAGGGCGTGAAGACCGTCTACAAGACGATCTACCCGTCGGAGACGACCGACATGGGCCCGGTGATCCAGAAGGCCGCTTCGAAGCATCCCGACGCGATCATCGGCGGCACGCAGAACGGCGACGCGTACGCGCAGGTGAAGGCGATGGTGCAGCAGAAGTTCAGCCCGAAGTTCGTCTTCCTCACGAACGGGCCGAACGACCCGGCGGAGTTCCCGAGCAAGGTCGGCGCGAAGAACGTCAACGGGATCTTCAGCACCGGCGACTGGTTCCCGCAGGAGAAGTCGTTCGGCAACGCGGCGTTCGTCAAGGCATACGTCAAGGCCTATGGCGGCAGCTCCGCCACGATCGATCCGAGCTCGGCTGAGGCGTTCGCAGCCGGCCAGCTCGTGCAGGAGGTCGCCGCGAAGACGAAGTCGATCGACAACAAGACCGTCATCTCGACGCTGCACAAGGGCACGTGGAAGACGGTCGAGGGCAACCTGCGGTGGAACTCGATCGGCGAGCCGCAGGGGAGCGACCTGCTGATGGAGTGGATCGGCGGGAAGCTCTACCCCGTCTATCCCAAGGCTCTGGCGTTGCACAAGCCGCTCGTCCCGAAGCCGGGCTGGGGCTCGAAGTAGATCGCGATCGAGGAACGGAGTCGACGTGCACCAGGTGATCCAGGCGGTCATCCTCGGCCTCCTGATCGGCGGCGTCTACGCGCTCATGGCGAGCGGGCTGACGCTCGTCTTCGGGATCATGCGGGTGATCAACGTCGCGCAGGGGGCATTGGTGATCCTCGCGGCGTACCTGAGCTACGCGCTCTTCTCGCACGCGCACGTCGACCCGTTCCTCTCCGTCCTCATCGTCACGCCGGCGATGTTCGTGCTCGGCGTGCTCGTCCAGATCGTGTTCGTCCGCTCGCTCCGCGGCGATGACGCCGAAGAGCTGTCGCTGCTCGTCACGTGGGCGCTCGCGCTCGGCATCGAGGGCGTCCTCAGCGTCATCTTCAAGACGACCTACCGTGCGACGAGCCCGTCGTACGCCGACAAGACACTGACCGTCTTCGGGTACCAGGTGCAGTTCGTGCGGCTGATGGCGTTCGTCGGCTCGGCGGCGCTCCTGCTCGTGCTGTCGCTGCTCCTGACGCGCACGAAGTTCGGCCGCGCCGTCCGCGCGACCGTGCAGAACCCGACCGCCGCGACGCTGCTCGGCGTCGACGCGAACCGCGTCCAGACGCTCAGCTTCGGGCTCGGCGTCTCGATGGCTGCGGCGGCGGGAGCCGTCTACGGTGTCATCTACCCGTTCAACCCGGGCAGCCACTACGACCTGATCTCGCGGCTCCTGTCGATCGTCGTGCTCGGCGGGCTCGGAAGCCTCGGCGGCGCGGTCGTCGCGGCGCTCGTGATGGGAGTCACCGAGGCCGTCGTCGCGGTCGAGTGGCAGCCGACGTGGGCGTCGTTCTCGTACTTCATCGTGCTGATCGTCGTGCTGTTGATCCGCCCCCAGGGCATCTTCGGGGTGCGGGAGCGCGCGCTGTGACGCGCAACGGGCTGCTCCGCGGCGGCGCGTTCGTCGCCGCCGGAATCGCGTTCCCGCTGCTCTTCAACGCCGCCTGGCTCGTCAACATCGGGATCCTGACGCTGATGTACGCGGCGCTCGCGGTGTCGTGGAACCTGTTCTCCGGCTTCACCGGCTACATCACGCTCGGCCAGGTCGCGTTCTTCGGCCTCGGCGCGTACTCGCTCGGGATCACGTTCGAGCACTTCGGCATCGGGTCGGGCTACAACCCCTTCTACGTGCTGCCGATCGTCGGCGCCTGCGTCGCGTTCGCATCGCTGCCGGTCGCCTGGATCGCGCTGCGCACGCGCGCCATGACGTTCGCGATCGTGACGCTGACGCTGCTCTTCATCGTGCAGCAGCTCGCCTTCAACCTGCACTCGCTGACGCACGGCTCGTCCGGGCTGATGCTGCCGACGCCGACGACGTTTGGGGTCGACAACTACGACCGGCCGTTCTACTACGCGATGCTCGGGCTCGTCCTGCTCGCGCTGCTGATCTGCTGGGGGATCCTGCGGAGCAAGCTCGGGCTGATGCTGCTGTCGATCCGCGAGGACGAGGAGAAGGCGCGCGGCCTCGGGATCCGCGTCACCGGTACGAAGCTCGTCGCGTGGTGGCTCCACGTGTTCGTCACCGCGATGGTCGGCGGCGTCTGGGCGTACTACCTGACGTTCATCTATCCGGAGTCGTCGGTCGACCCGCTCGTGATGATCGGGGCGGTGCTGATGACGTTCCTCGGCGGCCGCGGCACGCTGTGGGGCCCGGTCGTCGGGGCGCTCGTGCTCGTGCCGGCGCAGCAGTACATGCTGATCCACCTCGGCGGCAGCCAGCTCTATCTCGTCGGCTACGCCGCGGTGTTCATGGTCGTGCTGCTCGTGCTGCCGCGCGGGATCATCCCGTCGATCCGCGACGGCGTCGTCCGGACGCGCGAGCGGCAGCGCACGCGGGGCGGCGCGGCGAAGGCGGCCGTGTGACGGCGCTGCTCGAGATCGACGGCCTGACGAAGCGATTCGGCGGCGTGACGGCCGTCGACGCGTGCTCGTTCACCGTCCCGGCGGGATCGGTGACGGCGCTCGTCGGCCCGAACGGCTCGGGCAAGACGACCGCGTTCAACCTGATCACCGGCTACGCGCGCGCCGACGCGGGCGCCGTGCGATTCGACGGCGCGGCCGTGCGGCGGCCCGACCCGATCCGGCTCGCGCGCTCCGGCCTGACGCGGACCTTCCAGCAGGCGCGGATCTTCCCCGACCTGACACTCGTCGAGAACATGGTCGCGGCGCTGCAGCAGCCCTGGACGTCGGTTTTCACGCGCGCCGTGCGGCGGCCCGAGCGCGAACGCGCCCTCGAGCTGCTCGACGAGTTCGGCATCGCCCGGCTCGCGGACGAACGCGCCGGGAACCTCTCGTACGGTCAGAAGAAGCTGCTCGAGTTCGCAGCCGTCCTGATGGGCGACCCGCGACTCGTGCTGCTCGACGAGCCGACCGCGGGCGTCAACCCCGTCCTCGTCGACCAGATCGAGGAGCGCATCCGCGAGCTCAACGCGCGTGGCCTGACGTTCCTCGTCGTCGAGCACAACATGAATCTCGTCATGCGCCTCTGCGATCCGGTCGTCGTGCTCGCGCAGGGGACAAAGCTCGCCGAGGGGCGGCCCGACGAGGTGCGCAACGACCCCCGCGTGCTGGACGCGTACCTCGGTGGCTGAGCCGCTGCTGCAGCTCGACGGCGTCGTCGCCGGCTACGGCCGCGGCGACATCCTGCGCGGCCTCGACCTCGCGCTCGAGGACGGGACCGTCACGTGTCTCGTCGGCCCGAACGGGGCCGGCAAGTCGACCGTGCTGAAGGTGCTGAGCGGGCTGCTGAGCGCACGGCAGGGGCGCGTCGTCTTTGCGGGCGACGACGTGACGCGCCTCTCCCCCGCGCAGCTGCTCGGGCGCGGGATCGTGCACGTCGCACAGGACCGGAGCCTCTTTCCGCTGATGACCGTGTGGGACAACCTGCTGATGGGCGGTCACGTGCTCAGCGACCGCGCGCTCGTCCGCCGCCGCGCCGATGCGATCGCCGAGCGATTCGAGCTCGTGCGCGAGCGGCGCGACGAGCGGGCGGGCGAGCTGTCGGGCGGCCAGCAGAAGCTCGTCGAGATCGCCCGCGCGCTGATGCTCGAGCCGAAGCTGATCCTGCTCGACGAGCCCACGATGGGCCTCGATCCGAAGGCGCGGCACCTGATCTTCGAGCTCGTCGGCGAGGTGAACGAGGAAGGACGCACCGTCCTGCTCGTCGAGCAGAACGCGCGGGCCGGGCTCGCGATCGCCCATCACGGAGCGGTCCTCGACACCGGGCGGGTCGCGCTCACCGGCCGCGGCTCGGAGCTGCTCGAGGATCCGCGCGTCGCCGAGCTCTATCTCGGCGGCGCCGCCGCCGCCTGATCGACCACCTCGACCGCAACGCGGTCACCCCGGACGACGACCGCGACGCAGGCCAGCACGAGCGCCGCCCCGATCCCGGTCGCCCACGTGAGCGACTCGTGCAGGACGAGCGCCCCGAGCACGATCGCGACGACCGGATTGACGTAGGCGTACGTCGCGACTGTGCCGAGCGGCGCGTTGTCGAGGAGCCAGACGTACGCGGTGTAGCCGACGACCGAGCCGAAGGTGACGAGGTAGACGAACCCGCCGATCGACCGGGCGGAGAAGTGCGCCGGGTGCGGGTGCGTCGCCGCGAGCCCGATCGGCAACAGGATGATCCCGCCCGCGAGCATCTCGTACGTCGTCGCCGCGAACGAGTCGCGCGGCATCGGCAGGCGGCTCGAGAGATACGAGCCGACCGCCCACATGACGGCCGAGCCGACGACGATGAGCAGCGCCCAGAGCGGTGCTCCTCCGCTCGGGCGCACGAGGAGTGCGAGGCCGGCGAAGCCCACGAGCACCGAGGCGAGAGCCGCGGTCGGCGGGCGGTCGCCGTTCGAGATCCGGAGCACGACGATCCAGAGCGGCACCGACCCGACGATGAGCGCGCTCAGGCCGGTCGCGACGTGCTGCTCCGCGACGAACAGGATCGCGTTCGCGCCGGGGAGCAACGCGCCGACGAGGGCGGCGCTCCCGAGCTCCGCCCTCGTGACGCGAAACGCCCCTGGGCCGCGACGCCACCGCGTGAGCGCGGCGAGCAGAAGCGCGGCGCAGATGAAGCGGACGGCGACCGCGAAGAGCGGCGGGATCGTCTCGCCCGTCAGCTCGATACCGAGGTAGGTCGAGCCCCAGATGACGTACACGGTCGCAAGCGCCGTCCACACTTTCGCGCCGTGACTCATGAGGAAGACCATGCCCGACGCAGAAGAGGTTCCGACGGATGGATGTCCAGTCTGCAGCGGAGCGGTTCCTCGACTCGCCGTCGCTCTCCGAGGGCACGCGGCGCGCGTACCGCGCCGACGTCGCGGAGTTCTGCACGTGGCTCGGCGACCGCGACCTCGAGTCCGTCGACATCCGCGTCCTGGTCGACTTCGCGGGCTACCTCGGCACGTCTCGGCATGGACGCGGCAAGCTCGCAGCCGCGACGATCGGCCGCAAGCTCGCGGCGGTTCGCGCGTTCCTGCGGCACGCGCTCGGCCGCGCGCGCGTTCCCGACGCCCGGCTCGCGCCGAAGCGGCCGCGGCGGCTGCCGGATGCGCCGAAGGCGCAGGCCGTCGAGGGCGAGCTCGACGCGCTCGAGGGCGACGGGCCGCTCGCACTGCGGAACCGCGCGCTCGTCGAGCTCGTCTATTCGGCCGGCCTGCGATCGGCCGAGGCCGTCGGCCTCGACCTCGGCGACGTCGACTTCGAGCAGGAGCTCGTCCACGTGCGCAACGGCAAGGGCGCGAAGGACCGTGTCGTGCCGCTCGGCGAGGAGGCGGCGGACTGGGTCGCGCGGTATCTCCGCGACGCGCGGCCGGAGCTCGCTGCAGGCGCGTGCGACGCGCTCTTCCTCTCCGTGCGCGGCAGGCGGCTCGACACCTCGACGCTACGCCGCCTCGCGCCCCACCCGCACCGGCTGCGCCACGCGTTCGCGACGCACCTGCTCGAGGGCGGCGCCGACCTGCGGACGATCCAGGAGCTGCTCGGCCACAGCTCGCTCTCGACGACGCAGATGTACAGCCACGTCGACGCGAAGCGGCTCCGCAAGGTCTACGACTCCTCGCACCCGCGCTCGTGACGGAGCCGATCGATCCGGCCGTCGAGTCGTTCCTGCTGCTCGGTGCGACACGGCTCGCGCCGCGGACGGTCGAGGCGTACCGGCAGGACCTGGTGCAGCTGGCCGCGTTCCTCGGCGGCTCGCCGGCGGCCGCGACGACGGAGCGGCTGGCCGAGTACGTGGCTCGAATGCGCGCCGACGGCCTCGCGGCGACGACGATCGCGCGGCGCGTCGCCGCGATCCGTTCCTTCTACCGCCACCAGGTGCTCGTCGGCGCCCGCACGGACAATCCGGCTGCGGAGCTCGAGCTGCCGCGCCGGCGCCGCGCGCTGCCGAAGACGCTCTCGCCCGGCGAGGTGGAGCGGCTGATCGACGCCGCGAACGGCGTGACGCCGCGGGCCCTGCGCGACCAGGCGCTCGTCGAGCTCCTGTACGGCGCCGGCCTTCGCGTCAGTGAGGCGGTCGGCCTCGACAAGGCCGGCGTCGACCTCGACGACCGGCTCGTCCGCGTGATCGGCAAGGGCTCGAAGGAGCGGATCGTGCCGCTCGGACGGCCCGCCGCCGAGGCGCTCGCCCGTTACCTCGCCCGGGGCCGCCCCTTCATCGACACGCGCCACCGGCCGGAGCTCTTCCTCAATGCCAGGGGCGGCGGGCTGACGCGAGCGGGGGCGTTTCTCATCCTCAGGAAACTCGCGGACAAGGCCGGCCTCGAGCCGGGGCGCGTGCACCCGCACCTGCTCCGGCACTCGTTCGCGACGCACTTGCTGGAGGGCGGCGCCGATCTCCGCTCGGTTCAGGAAATGCTCGGGCACGCGGATCTGGCCACCACGGAGCTCTACACGCACGTATCCGATCGCAGACGGCGCGAGTTGTACTACCAGGCGCACCCCCACGCCAAGAAGAAGAACCCGACAAGAAGGTAGACACCATGCTCGATCCGCACACCCTGACGCTCGCAGTGTCGACCCTGGGCGTCGGCTGGCTGATGGCGCACGCCGGCCTCTCGAAGAGCGCACTCGAACTGAAGCAACGCCGCCGCATCTGCCCCTCATGCGGGAAGCACATGCGCTCGACGGTCTGCTCTAGCTGCGCTTAGCGCTCTGCTTTCGCTTGAGCTGCTGCGCGACGCCGCCGGCGGCGCGTCGCAGCTCGGCATCCGCTTCGTCGTCCTGCGCGAGCCCTTCGAGCAGGACGATCGTGTTGCGGTCGGCGGAGCCGTTCTTCAGGCAGAGGATCGCGAGTCGCCGCACGGCGGCGTTGCCGTCGGCGGTCGCGAGGTTGTGCAGGAGCGGGCGGACGCCGTTGATCGTGCTCGGGTGCTCGCGCGACAGCAGCTCGAGCGACAGCAGCGCTGACCCGCGCGCGGCCGGCGACTCGTCGTCGAGGCCGCGCCGCAGCAGCTCCTCCTTCGCGCGCCAGCGGAACTGGCCGATCGCCCGGAAGGCGACGGCGCGCTGGCGGAAGTCGCTGCTGCGCGCCGCCGACTCGAGCTCGTCGCTCCACTTGGTGCGGAGATCGGCGAGCTCGCGCTCCGAGCCCGCCTGCGCGAGCTGGTCCCCTTCGACGGCTGCCTCGGCGAGCGTCACCCCGCAGACGATACTCGGCGCGCCGCTAGATTCAGACGCATGACACACAACGTCGTTCTCATCCCCGGCGACGGCACGGGCCCCGAGCTGACGGAGGCCACGCGCCGCGTCCTCGAGGCGACGGGCGTCGAATTCGAATGGGACGTCCGCGAGGCCGGCGCGGATGTCATGGAGCGGTACGGCGGCAACCCGCTGCCGCCCGAGGTGCTCGACGCCGTCCGCGAGGCGGGCGTCGCACTGAAGGGGCCGATCACGACGCCGGTCGGCGTCGGCTTCCGCTCGGTCAACGTCGCGCTCCGCAAGGAGCTCGACATGTACGGGCAGGTTCGGCCGTGCAAGACGTACCCCGGCGTCCGCACGCGCTTCGAGGACGTCGACCTGATCATCATCCGCGAGAACACCGAGGACCTCTACGCCGGCATCGAGTACGAGCAGGGCACGGAGGACGCGAAGGAGCTGATCGCGTGGATCGAGTCGAAGGGCGGCAAGCTCCGCCATCCAGACTCGGGCATCTCGATCAAGCCGATCTCGGTGTCGGGCACGCGGCGCATCTTCGAGTTCGCGTTCGACTACGCGCGCAAGAACGGCCGCCGCAAGATCACGGCCGTCCACAAGGCGAACATCATGAAGTTCACCGACGGCCTGTGGCTGCACGTCGCCCGCGAGGTCGCCGCCGAGCACAGCGACATCGAGTTCGACGACCGCATCGTCGACAACATGTGCATGCAGCTCGTGCAGCGGCCGGAGGAGTACGACATGCTCGTCCTCCCGAACCTGTACGGCGACGTCCTCTCCGACCTCTGCGCGGGGATGATCGGCGGGCTCGGCGTCGCGCCGGGGGCGAACTACGGCGAGAGCGTCGCCGTCTTCGAGCCGACGCACGGCTCGGCGCCGAAGTACACCGGGCAGAACAAGGTGAACCCGATCGCGATGATGCTGTCGGGCCTGCTGATGCTCCGGCACCTCGAGGAGCGCGATGCTGCGGACCGCCTCGAGTCCGCGATCGCCGCCGTGATCGCCGAGGGCAAGAGCGTCACGTACGACATGAAGCCGACGCGCGACGACCCGACTGCGGTGGGTACGAGCCAGGTCGCCGACGCGATCATCGAGAAGCTGGAGGCTGGTGTTCCCGCATGAGTGAACGGAGAAAGGTCACCGTCGTCGGCGCCGGCAATGTCGGCGCGACGTGCGCACAGGTGCTCGCGACGCGCGACTACGCCGACGTGGTGCTCGTCGACATCAAGGAGGGCCTGCCGCAGGGCAAGGCGCTCGACATCAACCAGATGGGCGCCGTGCTCGGGTACGAGCCGAACGTCACCGGCTCGAACGGCTACGAGGAGAGCGCCGGCTCGGCCGTCGTCGTCGTGACGGCCGGCCTGCCGCGCTCGCCGGGCATGTCGCGCGACGACCTCGTGCAGACGAACGAGAAGATCGTGAAGGACGTGACCGAGAAGGTGGTCGCGCAGAGCCCGGACGCAATCCTCATCATCGTGTCGAACCCGCTCGACGCGATGTGCCACGTCGCGAAGAACGTCTCCGGCTGGCCCAAGGAGCGCGTCTTCGGGATGGCCGGCATCCTCGACACCGCGCGGTTCTCGACGT
>JAICLU010000162.1 GCA_025925195.1 Thermoleophilia bacterium | reverse complement strand
GTGTCGTGCGCGATCAGCTTCGGCGCGGTCGCGCGAAGCGGCTGCGTCGCGGAGCCCGAGCTGACGCCCGCGAACGCGCCGAGAACGGCGAGGAGCGCAGCGGCGAGCACGGCCAGGCGGGCGGCGGAGAACAGGCGCACCCTTGTTCTGTCGGCAGTAACCGACCGGGCCTTTAGGTCAGAAGAAGAACTGCTGCCAGGCCTCCCACCAGGTCTCCGCACGCGACGCGATCTGGCGCGATCCGGTGATCTTGACGCCGTGCCGGAACCGATACTTCTCCACGTGATCCGACGTGTTGAAGTCGACCACGACCTCGCACGGTGAGCCGGGGTCGTAGGGAGCGACGGCGCGGAGATCGTCCAGAGCCCGCCGCGCGCCGTCCTCGATCAGCTCGCGCGCCTTCGCAGCAGGGAGCTGCCGCGCGCTGAACCGGCCGAGCCCCTTCTTCACGGCGACCGTCGTCAGGCCGTCGCCGAGGAGCGAACGGCCCTCGCGGCACGACGCCTCGTCGCCCGTCACGAGCAGCACCGGGCAGCCCCACGTCCCGCAGAGCGCCGCGTTGATCCCCGTCTCGCCGACCTCGACGCCGTTGAAGCGGAGCCGCCACCACGACGACCCGCTGACCGTGTGCGCGAGCACGCCGTCGCGCGTGCCCGCCATCGCGTGCATGCCGACGAACAAGGCAGCGTCGATCCCTCCTTCGAGGTACTCCGTGTACTCGGTCCAGTGCTCCTGCACGACGTACTCGCACTCGGGATCGAGCTCGTCGGGAATCAGCGAGTTGAACGTCCACCCCTCGCCGGCGCCGTGGCAGTCCATGACGACGATCTCCGTCGCGCCGGCCGCCTTCGCGCCGCGCACGGCCGCGTTGATCTCGCCGGTGTAGAGGCGCCGTCCCTCCTCGTACATCGCGTGGCCGCCGGTCGTCTGCTGCCACTTGACGATCCCCGCGACGCCCTCCATGTCGCTGACGATGAAGACCTTCACGAGACCGAACCCACGACCTCGCCGAGGCTGTTCGTGAGAGGAACCTCGCGCAGCTCGTCGATCTCGAGCACCTGCGCGAGCGCCGGCGCGATCGCGCGGTACGCACCGTCCTCCGCCTTGAGCGCGATGCCGCGGCCGTCCGCGTGCGCCGCGCAGAACAGGCCCTCGGCGCCGCCTTTCGCGATCCACCCGTCGCGGAGCCGCATCAGCTCGGTGTCGGTCGCGCCGCGCGAGCCGCCGACGAGCTCGGGCCGCGCGCGCATCGCGTCGCGGATCCGCTGCGGCGTGCGCGTCAGCAGTGCCGCTGCGTCGCGGAGTGTCGTCGGGAACGTCGGCACGCCGCAGCCGTCGGTCGCCGTCACGCCGCCGCCGACGAGCTCCGCGATCCACTGCTGCAGAGGATGCGCCGGGTCGCGGTACGGATGGAGCGGCCACCCGTGTGCGCGGCAGGCGGCGAGCATGCCGGCGTGCTTGCCGGAGCAGTTGTGCCCGAGCTTCCCGTCGGGCCGGCCCTCCTGCAGGCCGCATTCCAGGTCGTCGACGGTCGCTTCGGCGCGCGCGAGCACCTTGCGCACCGCTGCGAGCTGCTCCGGCTCGGCGCGATGCGACGCGCACGCGATGGCGATCTCGTCGTCCTCGAGGTCGTCGTAGCCCTCGACGAACGGCACGGCCTGCAGCGGCTTCGACGACGAGCGGAAGTAGAACGCGAGGTCGCCGTCGCCCCAGGTCTCGCCGCCGGTGGTCGCGACGTGCACGCGGTGGGTCGCCTCGACGACGCCGCCCCGCCGCACGGTTACCCTGATCGCGTCCACCGACGCTGGAGCCTACGTTGCCGGAACTGCCCGAGGTCGAGGCGTGGCGCCGTCAGCTCGACCCGCTCGTGAAGCGATCGCCGATCGAGCAGGCGGGCCCCGCGCACATCGCCACCCTGAAGACGTTCGACCCGCCGCTCTCGGCGCTCGAGGGCGAGGGGCTTCGCGGCGTCGAGCGGCGCGCCAAGCGGTTCCTGCTGCCGACCGACGACGACGAGCTCGTCGTGCTCGTGCACCTGATGAGCGCGGGCCGGCTCAAGTACGTCGCGAAGGGAGCGAAGGGCGCGAAGGCGCCGATCTTCCGCCTCCGCTTCGCCGACGGCGGCGAGCTGCAGCTGACCGAGGCGGGCTCGAAGAAGCGCGCCGGCGTCTGGCTGCTGCGCCCGGAGGCCGCCCAGGCGGAGCTCGCGCATCTCGGGCCGGAGGCGAACACCGTCGATGCGGACGACGTCGCGCGCATCCTCGCCTCCGACTCGCGCCGCCTGCACTCGCTGCTCCGCGACCAGCGCGCGATCGCCGGTATCGGGCGCGCGTGGGCGAACGAGATCCTCTGGACGGCCCAGCTGTCGCCGTACGCTCTCTCGACGCAGGTCGACGACGAGGAGACGCAGCGTCTCGCGGCCGCGATCCGCGAAGAGATGGACCGCGGGCTCGAGCTGCGACTCGCCGGCGCGAACGACGAGAAGACCTATCGCGTGCACGACAAGCTCGGCCGGCCGTGCGAGCGGTGCGGGACGCCGATCGCGCGCGTCGACTTCGAGGAGCACACGATCTACTACTGCCCGCAGTGTCAGACCGACGGCCGCGTGCTCAAGGACCGGCGCATGTCTCGGCTCCTGAAATGAACGTCGGGCGCGTCACACGCGCGGACGACGAGTTGGTCGCTGCGCTCGCGCGACTCGTGCCGCAGCTTTCGCCGCAGCGCACGCCGCCCGGGCTCGCGGAGCTCGAGGAGCTCGTCGCCTCGGGCACGAGCCTCTTCCTCGCGCGCGACGGTGACGCCGTGCTCGGCATGCTGACCCTCGTCCTCTACCGCGTCCCCACCGGCCTGCGCGGCTGGATCCACGACGTCGTCGTCGACGAGAACGCGCGCGGCCGCGGCGCCGGCGAGGCCCTGACCCGCGCAGCGCTCGAGCACGCCCGGGCGGAGGGCGCCGCCAGCGTCCACCTGACCACCCGGCCGCAACGCGAGGCCGCGAACCGCCTCTACCGGCGGCTCGGCTTCGAGCAGCACGAGACGAACGTGTACGTCTGGCGGCCCGGTTAACGTGCCGCCCGTGATCCGGACGCAACCGCACGCCGGCGGCTGGCTCGAGGTCGTCTGCGGCCCGATGTTCAGCGGCAAGAGCGAGGAACTGATCCGGCGGCTGCGCCGCGCCGAGATCGCGGGCCAGCGTGCGCTGATCGTGAAGCCGCTGATCGACGACCGCTACGACGTCGGCCACGTCGTCTCGCACGCGGGCGCGAAGATGCGCGCGGTGACGGCGCAGTCCGGCGGCGAGGTCGAGCGGCTCGCAGGCGGGTACGACGCGGTCGGGATCGACGAGGTGCAGTTCTTCGACGACGCGATCGTCGGCGCGATCGACGTGCTCGTCTCCGGCGGCGCACGCGTCGTGGCGGCCGGGCTTGCGCAGGACTTCCGCGGGCTCCCGTTCGGCGCGATGCCGACGCTCCTCTGCGTCGCCGAGTTCGTCGACAAGCTCGAAGCGGTGTGCCATCGCTGCGGCGGGCCGGCGACGATGACGCAGCGGCTCGTCGACGGACGGCCGGCGCCGTTCGGCGGCGAGACGATCCAGGTCGGCGCGCTCGACTCGTATGAGGCGCGCTGCCGCGCCTGTTTCGCACCCGGCCTCGACGTGGCCGCCGGTGCGCTCGCTCACGCGGGCTGACGGCTTACGCGGGCTTTACCGCGCTCGTATCGGAAGTTCGTTCCCGCCGGGAAGAAGGACCAGTGATCTGATCCCAAAAGGAACGGAGAAACGATATGAAGCTCATTCTCTGCCTGTGCGCGCTGGCGCTCGCCGTCCCGGCGGCTGCCGCCGCCAAGGGCCCGACGCACCATCTGTCACACGCGGCGACGAAGAACGCCACCTTCGCCTGCAAGGCGCTCCAGGCGCAGGACCGCGCCGCCTTCGCCCGCTCGTTCGGCACGAACCACAACGGCCGCAACGCACTCGGCAAATGCGTGTCGGCGCAGGCTCGTAGCAAGCGCCTGCACGGCGCGACGCTGACGTTCCACAACATCACCGTCTCGTCGGCGGGCACGATCGCGAACGCCGGCGCGAGCGGCTGCCAGTTCACCTCGAGCGGCTGCACCGTCACGTCGGCCGGCACGCTGAACGGCCGCCTCGGCGGCACGTACACCTCGACGTGGACGATCCTCTGGCAGCAGTCGACGTCGAACGGCCAGGGCGGTTTCTGCGCCCCGGCGACCGGCACGACGACGCTCACCGTCCCCGCGCTCGGCTCGCTCACGAAGGCGGAGCAGGGAACGGTCTGTGAGGTCGGCGCGACCGGCACGAACGTCGAGCACGTCCTGCAGAACGGGACGTTCACGACGACCGGCGGCACCGGGCTGCTCTCGCACGTCTCCGGCCTCGGCTCGGTGACGTTCGACCAGAAGCCCGACGGCACGGTGACCGGCGCCGAGACGTTCTCGACGCTCACCGTCACGCTCTAGGACAGGCGCTCGGGTGGGGGACGGTTGCGTCCCCCACCCGCCGCGATACGCTGGCCTTCCCCCTCGTCACGCAGACCGGAAAGGCAGACAGCATGTCCAAGCGGATCCTCTGGCTCCTCGGCGCCGTCGCCGCCCTCGCGGCCTTCGCGGCGCTCGCGCGCAGCTCGGCTTCGGCGCACACGCTCGCCGCCGCCGCATCGTGCCCGACCGTCGCGAGCGGCACGCTCACGATCGGCACCGACAACCCGGCCTACCCGCCGTGGTACGCGGGCGGCACCAAGAGCTCGAAGTGGAAGATCAACGACCCGTCGACCGGCAAGGGCTACGAGTCGGCCGTCGCGTACGCGATCGCGAAGAAGCTCGGCTACGCGAAGAGCCACGTGAAGTGGACGTACGTCCCGTTCAACAAGGCGTTCGCGCCCGGACACAAGTCGTTCGACTTCGACATCAACCAGATCTCGTACACGCCCGCGCGCGCGAAGGTCGTCGACTTCAGCGTCTCCTACTACGACGTCAACCAGGCGATCGTGGTCAACAAGGGCACGGTGATCGCGTCGATCCGCTCGATCAAGGGCCTGCGCTCGTTCAAGCTCGGCGCGCAGCTCGGCACGACGAGCTACGGCTTCATCAAGAGCCGTATCAAGCCGACGCGGAACCCGGCGGTGTTCCCGACGAACGCGGGCGCAGTGCTCGCGCTGAAGAACAAGCAGATCGACGGCCTCGTCGTCGACCTGCCGACCGCGTTCTATGTCACCGCGGTGCAAGTGCCGAACTCGAAGATCCTCGGACAGTTCGAGAACAAGGCCGGCGCCACCACCGATCGCTTCGGTGTCGTGCTGCAGAAGCACAACCCGCTCACGGGCTGCGTGAACCGCG
>JAICLU010000151.1 GCA_025925195.1 Thermoleophilia bacterium | reverse complement strand
GCGAACTCGAAGTCGACGCCGATCTGCCTGATCGACGCGTCGATGTAGTCGCGGTCGGTGTTCGAGAGGATGGCGAGCTTCCAGCCGCGGGCGCGGGCGTCCTCGAGGGCTGCCGGCACCTCGGGGAACGGTCGCCACTCGGGGAGCGAACGGGCCAGTGCCTCCTCCTCCTCGGCGGGCACCTCGCCGAGCCGCGGCAGCGCCTGCGTCAGGATCTCACGGTAGGTCGCGTCCGGCCGCTCGCGCTCGAGCTCCGGCTCGACCTCGTGGTAGCGGTGCAGCAGCTCGGGCACGCGCGCGGCGCCGAACAACCGCTCGAGCTCGCGCGCGATGCCGCCGTTCCAGTCGATCAGGGTGCCGTAACAGTCGAAGGTCGCCCAGCGCTCCATAGACTGCGCATCATCGCCGACGTGACGCACTACCGGTGGGAAGATCTGCCGCGCGAGGAGCTCTCGCCGCTGATCGGCCGGCGGCTGATCACGGGCAACCAGATGATGATCGCGCACGTGTATCTCGCACAGGGCGCGATCGTCCCCGAGCATGCACACCACAACGAGCAGATCACCTACATCGTCGAGGGCCGCCTGCGCTTCACGGTCGGCGGCGAGACGATCGACGTCGCAGCCGGCGAGGTGCTGACGATCCCGCCCCACGTGCCGCACAGGGCGCAGGCGCTCGAGGACACGCTCGACGTCGACGTCTTCACGCCGCCGCGCGAGGACTGGCTGGACGGCTCGGACACGTACCTGCGCGACCCGGCCTGATTGCAACGAACCTGTAACCGGGGTTGCCCCCGTTACAGGTTCGTGACGCGCGTCAGGCGGCGGGCCGGAACGCGAGCAGCTCCGGGCCGTGCTCGTGCAGCCAGTCGCGATGCTGGCGCCAGCCGGGCCGGCGCGTCTCGACGAGGTGCCAGAACCGGCGGGAGTGGTTCGGCTCGCGGAGATGGCAGAGCTCGTGCACGACGACGTAGTCGAGGACTTCGAACGGCGCGAGCACGAGCCGCCAGTTGAACGACAGCGTGCCCCGCGTGGAGCAGGAGCCCCAGCGCGAGCGCTGGTCCCGGATCTCGATGCGCGACCACCGCACGCCGAGCTCCTCGGCCTCCTCCTCGGCGAGCATCGTCACGAGCTCGCGCGCCGCGCGGCGTGCCTCCGACTCGGAGACGAACGCGGGGTCGAGCCGCAGCCGCGGGCGTTGCTTCGCACGCTCGCGGGCGATCCAGTCGCGGTGGGACGCGATCACCCGCTCCACCTCGCCGTCCGGCAGCCACGCCGGGACGGTCAGCCGCGGCGGCCCTCCCCACGGCACGGACAGCGTCCACCTGCGTGCACGCCGCGACCGGCGAACCTCGACGAGCTCGTCCACCGGCGGAACGCTAGTGAGAGCGACGGACGGCTTTATCCCTGGTACTTGCGGAAAACGACGCACGCGTTGTGGCCGCCGAAGCCGAACGAGTTGTTCACGGCGGTCGTCACGACGGCGTCGCGCGCTCCCTCGACGACGTAGTCGAGATCGCACTCGGGATCGGGGACCTCGTAGTTGATCGTCGGGGGCAGCGTGTCGTTCTGGACTGCGAGCACGGTGAACGCCGCCTCGATCGCGCCCGCCGCGCCGAGGCAGTGACCCGTCGCGCCCTTCGTCCCCGACACCGGCGTGCGGCGCGCGAGCTCCTCGCCGAGGGCGAGCTTCAGCATCTTCGTCTCGGATGCGTCGCCGATCGGCGTCGACGTCGCGTGCGCGTTGATGTAGTCGATGTCGGAGGCCTCGGCGCCGGCGTCGTCGAGCGCCATCTTGAACGCGCGCACGGGCCCCGTCGGGTCGGGCTCGGTGATGTGGTTCGCGTCGGACGAGAGCCCGTAGCCGACGACCTCCGCGTAGATCTTCGCGCCGCGCGCCTTCGCGTGCTCGAGCTCCTCGAGGACGAGCACCGCCCCCGCCTCGCCCATCACGAAGCCGTCGCGCTTGGCGTCGAACGGACGCGACGCATGGTCGGGATCCTCGTTGTTCAGCGACAGCGCGCGCATCGCGGCGAAGCCGGCGATCCCGACCTCGTTCACCGCAGCCTCGGTGCCGCCGCACAGCATCACGTCGGCACGGTTGAGTCGGATCGAGTCGAGCCCGTCGCCGATCGACATGTTCGACGCCGCGCACGCCGTGCACTGGGCACCGAGCGGCCCGCGCGTCCCGAGCATGATCGATACCCAGCCGGCGCCGAGGTTCGGGATGATCGACGGGATCGAAAACGGGTTGACGCGGTCGGGGCCGCGCGTGATCAGCGTGTCGTAGCACTCCTGGAACGAGCGCAGCCCGCCGATGCCCGTCGCGATCGACGCGCCGATCCGGTCGGCCTCCGCGGCGATGTCGAGGCCCGAGTCCGCCTCGGCCTGCCGCGCTGCCGCCAGGACGAGGTGCGCGAAGCGGTCCATCCGGCGCGCGTCCTTGCGGTCGATGTAGTCGGTCGGATCGAAGTCCTTGACCTCGCAGGCGAAGTGCACCTTGTAGTCGGTCGTGTCGAACTGCGTGATCGGGCCCGCGCCGGACTCTCCGGCGAGCAGCCGCTCCCAGGTGGTCTGGACGTCGTTGCCGAGCGGCGAGACGGCGCCCATGCCGGTGATGACGACGCGCCTCCGCCCATTGTTCGATCCGTTGTCGCCCATCACATCCCGAGTCCGCCGTCGACGAGCAGCACTTCCCCCGTGATGAAGGAGGCCTCGTCCGAACAGAGGAAGCGTACCGCCCCGGCGACGTCCTGCGGCTCGCCGAGCCGGCCGAGCGGCGTGTTCTGGAGCATCGCCTGGGTCGCCTCCTCCGGCAGGACGTCGGTCAGCTGGGTCTTGACGTAACCCGGCGCGACGACGTTGGCGCGGACGCCGCGACTCCCGAGCTCCCGCGCGAGCGACTTCGTGAAGCCGATGATTCCGGCCTTCGAGGCGGCGTAGTTCGTCTGCCCCCAGTTGCCGTGGACGCCGACGATCGACGAGACGTTGACGATCGAGCCGGCGCGCCGCTTCATCATCGGCCGCGTCACGGCGCGGCAGGTGTAGAAGACCGACGAAAGGTTCGTCTCGATGACGGTGCGCCAGTCGTCGTCCGGCATCCGGGCGAGCAACCCGTCACGCGTGAGTCCCGCGTTGTTGACGAGGATGTCGAGGTCGCCTGCCTCCTCGACGAGTCGAGCCGCGTCCTCGGCGCTCGAGACGTCTGCCTGGATCGCGCGGGCGCCGAGCTCGGTCGCGAGCGCCTCGGCCTCCTCGCGGCCCGACCGGTAGCCGATCACGACCGAGGCGCCTGCCGCGGCGAGCTCGCTCGCGATCGCACGGCCGATCCCCCGCGACGCGCCGGTGACGAGCGCCGTCTTGCCGTCCAGGGATGCGAAGCTCACGACTCTGAAAGCGCTTCCGGCAGCTTCTCGAGCGCCGCGAGGCTGTTCACGGAGATCGCCTTCGCGGTCCGGTCGATCCGCTTCACGAGGCCGGAGAGCACGTTGCCCGGGCCGACCTCGACGAACGTCTGCACGCCCTGGCGCATCAGCTCGGAGGCGGCCTGCGTGAAGCGCACCGGCGCGGTCAGCTGGTCGACGAGCAGCGGCGCGACCCGCTGGGCCGACTCGATCCGCGCGGTCACCGTGGACATGAACGGTGCCACCGGCTCCTTGAAGTTGACGCGGTCGACGGCGGGCCGCAGCCGTTCGGCGGCGCGGGCGACAAGGGGCGAGTGGAAGGCGCCGGAGACCTTGAGCTTGACGGCGCGCCGGGCGCCGGCCTCCTGCGCGAGCTCGATGCACTCGTCGACGGCCGGGTTCTCGCCGGAGACGACGATCTGCCCGGGGCAGTTGTAGTTCGCCGGCCAGACGCCGAGAATCCGCCGGCAGAGCTGCTCGACGATCTCGTCCTCGAGGCCGAGGATCGCCGCCATCGAGCCCGGGGTCGCGGCGGTCGCCTCGGCCATCGCGATCCCTCGTTCGCGGACGAGCGCGATCGCCTCCTCGTTCGTCATCGAGTCGGCCGCGGCGAGCGCGGCGAACTCGCCGACCGAATGGCCGACGACGAAGTCGGGCACGATCCCGCGCTCCTTGACTGCGGCGAGAAACGCCAGCGACGTCGCAACGAGGGCGGGCTGCTGCACCGCCGTGTCGACGAGCTCGTCCTGATGGGCCTCGAAGCAGAGCCGCTCGAGGTCGAGGCCGGATGCCTCGCTGCCGCGCGCGAACACCTCTCGTGCCGCGGGCACCGCGCGCGCGAGCTCGAGCCCCATCCCCGCCTCGATCGACCCCTGGCCGGGGAAGCAAAACGCCACCTTCGTCATGTTGTCCACCGCATGAGTGCGCTCCCCCACGTGAGACCGGCGCCCATGCCCGTCATCAGGACGAGCGCTCCCGGCTTGATCCGCCCGTCGGCGACCCCGTCCGCGAGCGCGAGCGGGATCGAGCCCGAAGACGTGTTTCCGTAGCGGTCGACGTTCACCACGACCTTCTCTGACGGGACGCCGAGCTTCTTGGTTGCATGGTCGATGATCCTGACGTTCGCCTGGTGCGGCACGTAGACGTCGACGTCGTCGATCGTGACGCCGCAGCGCTCCATGATGTCCTCGGCCGACTGGACGAGGACCCGGGTGGCGAACTTGAACACCTCACGTCCGTTCATCTTGACGTACCGCTCCGCGTCGTCGAACAATCGTGAGCCGCTGCCGGGCAGCCAGAGGTTCTCGCCGCCGGCGCCGTCGGCGCCGAGCTCGAAGCCGAGGAAGCCCTGCTCGGGCGCCGCTTCGAGGACAACGGCCCCTGCGCCGTCGCCGAAGAGAACGAGTGTCGAGCGGTCGTCCCAGTCGAGGATGCGCGAGAGCAGGTCGCCGCCGACGACGAGCGCCCGCTTCGACAGCCCGGCCGCGACCATGCCGTAGCCCTGCGCCAGTGCGTAGACGAAGCCGGTGCAGCCGGCCGCGAGGTCGTACGCGGCCGCGTGGGTGCAGCCGAGCCGGTCGGCGAGGATCGCCGCCGTCGACGGGAACGCCATGTCGGGGGTGACGGTGGCGACGATCAGCAGGTCGATGTCCGACCCGTCGCTGCCGGCCTGCTCGAGCGCGCGGCGCGCGGCGGGCAGCGAGACGTCGGACAGCGCCTCCTCCTTGGATGCCATGTGGCGCTGCCGGATGCCCGTGCGCTCGCGGATCCACTCGTCGGAGGTGTCGACGAACTGCGCGAGCTCGTCGTTCGACAGCACCCGCTCGGGCACGTTGCACCCGAGCCCGGTGATCGTCACGGGGTTGCCGGTCTCGCCGATCACGCCGAGACGAACACGGTCAGCACCGCCTCCGCCGCGAGCTCGTCACCGACGAGCGCGCGGCCCTGCCCTTTCGCGATCGGCCCGCGAACGCGCGTGAACTCGCACTCGAGCGTCAGCACGTCACCCGGCTCGACGACGCGCTTGAAGCGGCAGCCGTCGATGCCTGCGAAGAACGGGATCTTGCCGCGGTTCTCCTCGGCAGCGAGCACCGCGACCGCACCGGCCTGGGCGATCGCCTCGATGGTGAGCACACCCGGCATCACCGCACGCTCGGGGAAGTGCCCGGCGAACCACCAGTCGTCCGCACGGATCTCGCGGCGGCCGACGACGCGCTTGCCGGGCTCGAGCTCGACGATCTCGTCGACCAGCAGGAACGGCGCCCGGTGCGGGATCAGCGACTCGATCACGTCGCGGCCGAAGGGAGCGACGGGCGTCATGCCGAGAGCCGTTCGCGCAGGCGCGCGCGTCCGCGGTGTGCCTGGCACTTGGCCGTGCCGACCGGGACGCCGTCGGCGGACGCGATCTCCTCGAACGTGTAGCCGAGCGCGTGCTTCAGCATCACGACGCGCGCCTGCTGTCCGGGCACCTCGGCGAGGGACTCGCACAGCTCGCGGCGGAGCTCCGACACGTCGGGCGACGCGTGGACGTCGACCAGCGGCTCGGTCGCCCTCGCACGCCGGCGCTCGAACGCGTCGCGGCACGTGTTGAGCGTGAGCCGGTGCAGCCAGGTCGAGAACTGCGCGTCGCCCCGGAACTGCCCGAGCCGCACGCAGACCTTCGCCAGCGCCTCCTGGGCCGCGTCGCGCGCGTCGTCG
>JAICLU010000155.1 GCA_025925195.1 Thermoleophilia bacterium | reverse complement strand
GGGCGCGAACGGCCCGACGACGCTCGAGGCTGACGCGATCTTCGCCGAGCGAGGCATCCACGTCGTCCCGGACATCCTCGCGAACGCCGGCGGCGTGACGGTGTCGTACTTCGAGTGGGTGCAGGATCTCGGGCGGCTGTTCTGGGACCGCGACGAGATCCGCGCGCGGCTCGCCGACAAGATGATGGACGCCTTCGACCGCGTCTGGTCGGTCTCGATCGAGAAGGGCATCACGCTGCGCCAGTCGGCGATGGTCGCCGCGATCCGCGAGGTGGCGGGCGCGCTGGACGCGCGCGGGATCTATCCGTGAGCGAAACCGTCCGCGAGGCGATGGTGACGGCGCCGACGATGCTGCTCGCGACGGAGAGCGCGCAGCAGGCGGGGCTGATCCTCGAGAACGAGGACGTGCGCGCGGTGTTCGTCGTCGACGACGGCGGCGGTCTCGTCGGCGTGCTGACGCGGAAGACGCTCGTGCGCGAGGTCGTCGCCGCCGGCCGTGATCCGCGTGAGGTGCAGCTCCGCGAGATCGCCGAGCCGCCGGTCTTCACGCTCGACGCGGAGCTCTCGCTCGAGGAGGGCTTCCGCGCGCTCGAGGAGCGCGACCTCGAACGCGTGCCGGTCGTCGAGGGCGCGCGGCTCGTCGGCGTGCTGTCACGGGCGGTCGTGCAGCGCCGGCTCGCCGAGGACGAGCCGCCGGAGCTCGACCCCGATCCCGGCTCGCTCGTTCTGTAGCGCTCAGCAGCAGGTGAACGCGCCGGGCGGCGCGGCGCCCTCTTCGGGCGCGGGCAGCTCGGCGGCGGCGAGGGCGATCCCGTCGAGGATGTCGCGCTCGCTCACCTCGATCGCGTCGAGCTCGTAGGCGTCGAGGATCGCGGTGAGGATCGCTGCGCCGGCGACGATGACGGGCGCGCGTTCCGGCTCCATGGCCGGGAGTGCCTTGCGCTCGTCGAGCGGCAGCGCGGCGAGGCGGTCCCGCTGCGTGTGGGCGGCTACGCGCGAAAGCAGGTGCCCGTGGACGCGTTTGCGGTCGTAGGCGTCGAGTCGCAGGTCGAGCGCGGCGAGCGTCGTCAGCGTCCCGGCGACGCCGATCGCTGCGTCCGGTTGCAGCTCGGGGAGCAGTCCCTTCGTCTCGCGCACGATCGACTCGACGTCCTCGCCGTGACGCTCGGTGAACCGCACGGAGCCGAGCGGCAGGCTGACGTGGAAGTCGTCGAGCACGAGCTCGGTCGAGCCGCCGCCGATGTCGACGACGAGCGTGTCGGGCGGCGGCGCGACGCCGCGGCGGGTGAGCGCCGCTTCCTCGTCGCCGGTCGCGATGTGCGTCGTGAAGCCGTAGCTCCATTCCACCTCGCCGAGGAATGCCTCGCCGTTCTCGGCGTCGCGAATCGCGCTCGTGCCGACGGCGAGCGTGCGCGCGGCGCCGAGCGACTCGAGCGTGCGCCGGTAGTCGGAGAGGACGTTGCGGACGCGCGCGATCGGGACGGGAAGGAGGCGCTTGCGCGAGTCGACGCCCTCGCCGAGCCGCGTGATGCGCGTCTCGCGGTGCAGCTCTTCCAGGCGCCCGTCGACGACGTCAGCGACGAGGAGCCGCGTCGTGTTCGTGCCGAGGTCGACGGCGGCGACCCTCACTTGCGCGGATAGAGCACCGTCGCGCGCCGGACCGAGTCGTCGACCTCGCCGATCGCCGCCCGCAGGACGCCGAAGCGCGCGAGCGCGACGCGCAGCCGCGCGACGCTGCCCTCCAGCGTGCTCTGGTCGGAGATCCGCTCGACGATCTCGCCGGTGTGCTCCGCGGACGAGGCGAGGTCGGCGAGCGAGCGGGCGAGGTGGCGGCGGAACCGCTTCAGCGCGCGCCAGCCCTGGAGGCTGCGGACGGCGAGGAACGCAGCCGCGCCCGCGACGCTCAGGACGGCGACGATGAGGGCCGCGTAGATCGCCCAGTCCACGTGGACGATCGTAGTTGCGGGGCGCTACACTGACCGCCGCGACGCGGGGTGGAGCAGCCAGGTAGCTCGCCGGGCTCATAACCCGGAGGTCGCAGGTTCAAATCCTGCCCCCGCTACTTCAAAGGCCCTGGAAACGGGGCCTTTGCTCTTTTCTGGTCGGCAGCGTCGGCCTAGACTCAGCGTGCGTATGCCTGAGCGGATGCTCCTTCTTCTTGCCGACATCGGCGGGTACACGGAGTTCATGCGGCTTCACAAGCTGAACCTCGCTCACTCGCAGGAGATCACGCAGCGTTTGCTCGAGTCGATGCTCGACGCGGTCCCGGGCATGAGGCTGGTCGAGGTGGAGGGAGACGCGCTCTTCCTCGCCGCTCCTCACGACGACGAGGGAGCGCCGGCAGGATCGAACGGCTGGCTTCAGTCCACCCTCGCCATGCATCGGGCGTTTCACACGCGGCAGCAGTGGCTGGTCGCGCACAACCTCTGTTTGTGCGACGCCTGCCAGCGGATCGGCACGCTGCACGTCAAGTTCGTCGCGCACCTCGGCGACGTGGTGACCCAGAGGATCCGCCACACCGAGAAGCTGGTCGGGGTCGACGTGATCGCAGTCCACCGCATGCTCAAGAACGCGGTGCCGGCGGTGGAGTACGTCCTGATGTCCGAGCCGCTGTATCGAGGACTCGCGCCGGACGTCCGCGACCGCGCGGTCCTCGTCGAGCAGGAGCTCGAGGGCCTCGGCAACATGCCGCTCCGATTCGTGGAGCTTCAGTCCATCGCGGACGACCTGCCCGCCGTCCCGGTGCCGAGCGTCTCCGACCGGCTCCGCGAGACGGCTCGCTTCGGCACGCGAGCCCTTCCACGGCTGCTCGGATCGTCAGCGCCGGCTCGACGAGCGCAGCCGTGAGCGACAGTCCTTCAGCCGATCAGCTCGCGCGCGAGCGCAGTCCAGCCGCGTTCCGGCACGCCCGGCTCGCCGAGCGCCTGGACGGCGACGTGGTCGGCGCCCGCGTCGAGGTGCGCCCGGATCGTCGCCGCGACGTCGGCCGCCGAGCCATGCGGGACGACGGCGTCGAGCAGACGCTCCGAGCCGCTGCCGGCGACGTCCCCCTCCTCGAAGCCGTGGCGGAGCAGGTTGCGGACGTAGTTGCGCAGTCCGAGGTACCGCTCGGCGTACGTGCGCACCGCCGCACGGCGCTCTGACGCGTCGCCCGTGACGGCGACCGCGACCTCCGGCGCGAGGAGCGGGCCGTCGCCGAGTGCCGCGCGCGCCGCGGCCGTGTGCGCCGCCGGCGTGAAATACGGGATGGCGCCGAGCGAGCGCTCCTTGCTCAGCGCGAGCATCCGCGGCCCGAGCGCCGCCAGGCAGCGGCGTTCGCGCGGGATCGGCTCGGCCGCGGCGTCGACGCCGTCGACGAACTCCTGCATCACCGTCAGCGGCGTGCGGTACTCGCTCGTCGCCTCGGGATGGCCGATGCCGATGCCGACGAGCAGCCGGCCCGGGAAGTCGCGCTCGAGGGCGCCGTATTCGGCGGCCAGATCGGCCGGCTCGTACTTCCAGACGTTGACGATCGACGTGGCGGCGATCAGCCGGTCGGTCGCCTCGAGGAGCGGGCGCACCTGCGTCAGGCGCGGCGAGCCGCCGAGCCAGAACGTGCCGTAGCCGAGCCGTTCGACGAGCGCCGCCGCCTCGCCGAGGTTGTCCTCGCCGAGGGCGGCAGTGCTCGTCCAGACGCCGAACGTGCCGAGATCCACGGGGCCATCCTACGACGGCGGCCCGTGTCTTCAGCGGACGGTGAAATGCTGGAACATCACGGATTCGTGCGGCGCGCAGTACGCCTTGTACGTGCCCTTCGTGAGCTTCAGCGTCCTCGTCTTCGTGCCGACGAAGGCGACGGACGTGAACGTCCACGACTTCCCGTGAGGCCCGTCGAGCTCGTAGTTGTGGATTGCCGAGTCGTCGTGGATCACGAAGGTGTAGGTGCCTGCCTTCAGCGTCTTTGCGATCTTGCCCTTCGAGCTGAGCGTGATCATGTAGGCGTTGTTCTTGCCCACGACGCCCACGAGCTTCGGGTGCGAGGCGGCGCTCGCGGACGCGGCCAGCATGAAGGCCGACGCGGCCAGGGCAAGGACGAGTGCGGTGAGGCGGACCATGGGTCTCCTTTTCGTGGGACAACGGTGACGGCGGGGGTACGCCACACCGGCGGCGTCGGATTCCGATCCCACAGAGGGCGAGCCGATGGGCGAAGGCTGCGGCTCCCTCCCCATCGGCTCGATCACCGGTATCGGCGGCAACGCACGTTCGCTTGGCCCCTCGTCCGAGTAAACCGATCGAGTGAACCACCGGTTCAGTGATCCGTGAACCGCGGCCCCACGGACGATGATCAGTGCAGCAGCGCAGGGCTCTGTGCGGCGGGGCCCGGCGCTCGGAAGGAACCGGTGAGCACTTCCAATGCGGCGGGAGTGCTCACCACCATCAAGGGGCGGCCTCGGCGGCGGGCCGCCCTTTTCGAAGCTCTGCGACGCCCGCGACGATGCTGATCACACTCGACGACAAAGACCTCCAGGACGACTTCTGCGTCCACTTCCGACGGTCCGGCTTCGCCGTCGAGCACGTCGGCGGCGCCATGTTCGAGGTCCAGCGGACGGACGCGCCCTCACGGGAGCAGTCTGACCGGGAGGTGCTGATGCACCTCCGCATCTGGGAGATCCTCAACCGGAGGCACGCGGCCACCACGTGTACGTAGGACGGCGCCGGGCGTAGAGTCGTGCCGTGACTACGCCGGCGTCGGTCGACGAGGTGATCGAACGGCTCGAGTCGATCGACGCGCCGCTCGCGCGCTCCGACGGCGTCGGCTGCTTCACGCGGCTCTACCTCGACGTGACGCGGGCCGTGCAGGAACAGCTCGCGCAGGCGGCATTCGCCGACCCGGTCTTCCTCACCCGGCTCGACGTCTCGTTCGCAGGCCTCTACCTCGACGCGGTCGACGTGTGCGCCCGGGATCCGCGGCAGGTGCCGCGGGCGTGGGCGCCGCTGTTCGAGCTGCGCGCCCGGCGGGGCATCGCGCCGCTCCAGTTCGCGCTCGCCGGCATGAACGCGCACATCAACCGCGACCTACCGGTCGCGCTCGTCGACTGCTGGCGCGAGCGCGGCGTCGGCCCGACCGACCAGGCCGACTTCGACCGCGTCAACGACGTCCTCGCGCGCGTCGAGGGCACCGTCAAGCAGCACTACCTCGACGGGATCCTTCGGCGGCTCGACCGGCTCGTGCACCGGGTCGACCGGATCGACGACGTGGTCGCGATGTGGGACGTCCGCCGCGCCCGCGATGCCGCGTGGGTCAACGCGCAGGCGCTCTGGGCGCTCCGCGACGACGAGCGCCTGAGCGCTCGGTATCTGGCGGTTCTCGACCGGACCATCGGGTTGGCGGGCCGCGGATTGCTGCAGCCCGCCGATACCTGGCTCCAGCGACTCGCCCGCGCGATCGCCTGACCGCGCGCCGCGTTTCCTGCATTTCGCCGCTAGGGTCCCCCGATGACCGCGGCGGAACAGCCCGGAGTCTCCTGGACAGGCGCTCTCGACAGCTACGCCCGCCCGCGGCTCAGCCGCAGCGTGCTGGATCTCGTCACGTCGGTCGTGCCGTACCTCGGACTGCTCGTCGCGATCTACTTCTCGCTCCGCGTCTCGGTCGTGCTCGCCGTCGTGCTCGCCGTGCCGGCCTCGGGCTTCCTGACCCGCACGTTCATCGTCTTCCACGATTGCGCGCACGGC
>JAICLU010000033.1 GCA_025925195.1 Thermoleophilia bacterium | reverse complement strand
TGTTCATGGGAATGGGCGAGCCGATGCTCAACCTCGACGAGGTGCTTGGCGCCGCGCGACGGCTGCCGGACGTCGGCATCACGTTCCGCCGGCAGACGATCTCGACCGTCGGCTGGCTGCCGGGGCTGAAGCGGTTCGTCGCCGAGGTCGACGAGCCGATCCGTCTCGCGCTGTCGCTGCACGCGCCGACGGACGAGCTTCGGTCGGCGATCATGCCCGTCAACGAGCGCTACCCGCTCGAGGTGGTGCTCGAGCAGTGCCGCAAGCACGCCGCGCGCGTCAACCGCCGCGTCTTCGTCGAGTACGTGCTGCTGAAGGACGTCAACGACTCGGTGCAGCACGCCGCCGAGCTCGGCGATCTATTGGGCGGCGACGACTTCAAGGTGAACCTGATCCCGTACAACCCGACGGGTTTCTACGACGGCTCGTCGCGCGACCGCATCGAGGCGTTCCGGCGCGAGCTCGAGGCGTGGCACGTGCCGGTGACGGTGCGCCTGACGCGCGGCCGCGACATCGAGGCGGCCTGCGGGCAGCTGGCGGCGGCGCCGAAGGTGCACACGCGCCTGCCGGTTGCCGGCGGCTAGGCCGTCGGCGCCGGCCCTCGCTTCGCGACTCTCGACCCTCTGTCTAGTCCCCGCGCATCACTGAGGTGAGCGGGATTCGATCATGATCGAGGCTCGCTGCGAAGTCAGTGGCGCGGGCGGTCGCTACGACCTCTGGGACGATGATGTCGACATCGCGGGCGAGCAGCGCCGACAGGCTCTCTTGAAGCTCCTGCATGACAATGGGGTTCCAGCTCCCGGGCCCGTCGACGAGCAAGTCGATGTCACTCCCTAGTGCGGCTGTCCCGCGCGCACATGAGCCAACGACCCACACGGAGGTCACGCTCCGCGCAAGAGCCTCCAGCTCAATCAACGGCGCAAGGCTCAGCAACTCACGCCGGAGCCGCTCTCCGGCGAGACCGTAAAGACTCAGATTGCCACCCCATGGCTAATGAGGAGCCTCGCGAGGGTTTGTCCGAAGTACTGGCACCGTTCGCGGACGGACTCGACCGTTGGTGCGTACTCGAAGTAGCCGCTCTTGACCGGCCTCGTTAGTAAGGAGCGGAGGTAAACGTTGGCGGAAAGCGTCTGACCGCCAGCGAAGAACTCGCCGGAAGGGAGCAAGTACCCGGCCTCGCTCCAGGCCTGCCATCCGCCGCGCGATACCTCTAGAACCTGGTAGTGATTGTGGCGTCGGCCACCAGATTTGCTCTTAACTTGCCTTCGCTCCCAACGGCGGAGGCCAGGATTACCGTGTGCGGCCATCAGCCGCAGGAACTCGCCTACTGCCTCTTCCGCCTCCGTGAGGCAGCGGTCGAGATTCGCGTTGAACGCCGCCTCCTCTACGGCGATTTTGCGCCGTGCCTCATCCTGTTCCTGCCGTAAACGATCCAGCGACGTCCGCAGAAGGTCACTCATGCGGTTTTCGCAAGCACGTCATCGGCTGATTCTTGCAGTTTGCCGGTCGTAATTACTCACACCGATTGAGCCGCTGCAAGCAGCGGTGGCCGGTTTCCGCGTAGTCCCGCATCGAGCGCCGACACGGGAATGAGAACCGCCGTTCGATGCCTGCGTGAATGCAGGCGCCTCGAGGGGCGTCCATCCGCCCGTCGAAGCGACATCTCGACCGCCTACCGATCAGATTTATCGGATACGCTCAAGCTATGACGAGGCTGACCGCGACCGAGGTCGCCCGCTCGTTCTCGGACATCCTGAACCGCGTTGCTCGCGGCGAGGAGATCGAGGTGACCCGGGCCGGAACGCCTGTCGCGGTGATCTCGCCACCGAAGGTGCGTCTGCTCTCGGCTGATCGATTTCGTGCGCTGCTCGCAGCGGCGCCCCCGGTCGACGACGGATTCGCCGACGAGATGCGCGAGCTGCGGAAGGCGATCCCACCGCCGGAGTCTCGCTGGCCCTCCTGATCGACACGTCCGTCCTAATCCAATGGGAGCGAGCCGAGGCTGCCGACGCCTTCGAGCTCCTTGCCGGGGACGAAGAGCGAGCGATCAGCGTCGTCACTGTCAGCGAACTACTCCACGGCGTCCACCGCGCGACCGCCCCGCGCCGTGCCAGACGCAGCGCGTTCGTCGAGCACGTCATCGCGCAGCTCGAACCAGTCCCGATCACGGAGCCGGTGGCACGCGTCCATGCGCAGCTCTGGGCAGACCTCGAGGCGCGCGGCCAGTCACTCGCCGCGCACGACCTGTGGATCGCGGCGACGGCGCTCGCTCACGGATTCGGCGTGTTCACGAACGACCGCCGCGGCTTTGACCGGGTGGGTGGGCTCCGGGTCATCGCTCCGTAACTCGCCTAAACAGGTTCGTGCAGGCGGCCCCGCTGCCGCCAGAGCTCGGCAAGCGCTGCTGCGACGACGAACGGCACGCCGAGCCCGATCGCGACGTCGGCGAGATTGAACGCGACGCCGCCGTGGTCGAGCGGGTTCGGGACGCCGCTGCGCCAGGCGACGCCGCATACAGCAGTTGCGAGCGCGCCACCGGCGGCGACGCCCGCTCCGAGCGCGAGCGGCAGCGAACGCGCCCGCGGCGCAAGCCACACGAGCGCGAACGAGACCGCCGCACCGAACGCGTACACGAGCGGCGAGCGCTCGTGTGAGAGCACGCTCGGCTGCAGCGCGTCGTCGACCGCCGTCGCGGCGACGACCGCGAGCGCCGCGGCGAGCGCTAGACGCCTTTCGGCGCTTCCGCTACGACCGGCTCGCGTGCCGTCGGCTCCAGGTGAGGATGATCGGCGAACCCGTACTTCACGACCGGCTGCTTCGCGGCGCGCACCTCGTTCAGCCGCTGCACCGGGCGATGATGCGGCGCATCCTTCAGCAGCTCCGGCTGCTCCGCCGCCTCGCGCGCGATCTCGAGCATCGCGTCGCAGAACGCGTCGAGCGTTTCCTTCGCCTCGGTCTCGGTCGGCTCGATCATCAACGCCTCGGGCACGACGAGCGGGAAGTAGACGGTCGGAGGGTGGAAGCCGTAGTCCATCAGCCGCTTCGCCACGTCGAGCGCCGTCGCTCCGTGCTCGCGCTTCAGGTTGCGGGCGCTCAGCACGAACTCGTGCATGCACAGCCGGTCGTACGGCAGCTCGTATGCGTCCTTCAATCGCGCGAGCATGTAGTTCGCGTTCAGCACGGCAACCTCGGACATCTCGCGCAGCCGCGGCCCGAACATCCGAATGAACGCGTACGAGCGGACGAAGACGCCGAACGGGCCCGTGAAGCCGCGCACCTTGCCGATCGAGTTCGGACGGTCGTAGTCGAGCCCGAACGTCCCGTCGTCCTCGCGAACGACAGCCGGCACCGGCAAGAACGGCTCGAGCATCTCACGCACCGCGATCGGACCGCCGCCCGGGCCGCCGCCGCCGTGCGGTTGCGAGAACGTCTTGTGCAGGTTGATGTGGACGATGTCGAAGCCCATGTCCCCCGGCCGGGAGATGCCGCACACCGCGTTGAGGTTGGCGCCGTCGTAGTACATGAGCGCCCCCGCGCCGTGGAAGATCTTCGCGATCTCCTCGATGTTCTCGTCGAACAATCCGAGTGTCGAGGGGTTCGTGAGCATCAGGCACGCGGTGTGACCGTCGACCTTCACGCGCAGGTCGTCGACGTCGATGTTCCCGCGCGCGTCCGTCTTCACCGGCGTCACCTCGTAACCCGCCATCGTCACCGACGCCGGATTCGTTCCGTGCGCGGTGTCCGGGATCACGACCTTTCGCCGCTGCTCCGACTCGCCCCGATCCTCGAAGTAGGCGCGGACGAGCATCAACCCGGTCAGCTCACCCTGGCTGCCGGCGGCCGGCTGGAGGGACACCGCGTGTAGCCCCGTGACCTCCGCGAGGATCTCCTGCAGCCGCCACATCAGCTCGAGCGCCCCCTGCGCGCCGTCCTCCTCTTGGAGCGGATGGAGGTTCGCGAAGCCCGGCAGGCCGACGAGCCGCTCGTTGATGCGCGGGTTGTACTTCATCGTGCAGGAGCCGAGCGGGTAGAAACCGTTGTCGATCCCGAAATTGCGTGTCGACAACTCGGTGAAGTGCCGGATCAGCTCGAGCTCGTGCACCTCGGGCAGCCGCGGCGGCTCCGCGCGACGCAGCTCCTCGGGCACCTCGACCGCCGGGAGATCGTGCGTCGGGACGAACGACGAGCGACGCCCCGGCTGCGACTTCTCGTAGATCAGCTTCATGCGTGCGCCACCTCGGCCAGCACATCGGCGAGCCGGTCGATCTCGGCGGGCGTCCGCTTCTCGGTGACGGCGACGAGCAGCACGTCGTCCATGCCTGCGTAGTCGCGGCCGATCGCGTACCCCGGATGCACGCCCCGCTCGCGGGCCGCCTTCACGACGTCGCGCGCGTTCCGTCCGACGCGCACGGCACACTCCTTGAACGTTGTCCGATCTGCAAACAGCACCTCCAGCCCGGCCCGCTCTGCGAGCTGTTGCTTCGCGTAGGCCCCGAGCGCGAGGCAGGCCTCCCCCACCTCGCGGATTCCCTGCGGACCGAGCCATGTCAGGTACGTGAGGCCTCCGAGCGCCAGGAGCGTCTGGTTCGTCGTGATGTTCGACGTCGCCTTCTCACGCCGGATGTGCTGCTCGCGGGTCTGCAGGGTGAGGACATAACCGCGCTTGCCCGCGGTGTCTACCGTCTCGCCGACGATCCGGCCCGGCATGCGACGGATGTAGTCCTGCCGCGCGGCCAGGAACCCGTAGTGCGGGCCGCCGTAGGCCGGAAAGTTGCCCGCCGCCTGGCCCTCCCCGAGCGCGATCGCACAGCCGTATTTGCCCGGCGCCTCGAGGACGCCGAGCGACAGCGGATCGACATGCGCGATCGACAGCGCGCCGGCGTCGTTCGCAGCGGCCGCCAGCTCGGGAGCCGGCTCGAGGCAGCCGAAGACGTTGGGCTGCTGGAAGATGACGGCCGCGGCGTCCTCGGCGGCCCGGCGCACGTCCTCCGGATCGGTCGTGCCGTCGCGGTGCGGCACCTCGACGACCTCGAGACCGAAGCCGACGGCGTAGGTCTTCACGACCTGCCGCACCTGTGGGTTCGTCGCCTCGGTGATGACGATCTTCGAACGACCGGTCGCGTGCTTCGCGACGAAGCAGGCGTCGGCGGTCACCGTCGTCCCGTCGTAACCGGATGCGTTCGAGACGTCCATGCCCGTCAGCTCGCAGATCGCGGTCTGGTACTCGAAGATCGCCTGCAGGACGCCCTGGCTCATCTCGGGCTGATAGGGCGTGTACGCCGTCAGGAACTCGCCCCGCTGCAGCACGGCGTCGACGACGCCCGGAACGTAGTGGTCGTAGATGCCGGCGCCCAGGAACGACACCTCGCGCGTCGTGTCGACGTTGCGCGACGCGAGCTCGGTCAGATGCGCTGACAGCTCCTGCTCCGAGAGCGCCGGCTCGAGATCGAGCTCGCGATCGAAATGGACGCCCGCCGGGATATCGCCGAACAACTCGGCGATCGACGAGACGCCGATCGTCCGCAGCATCTCCTCCCGGTCGTCGTCGGTCAGCGCAAGGTACGGGTGCTGCGTCACGCGGTTCTCGGTCACTGGTCGGCCAGGACCTGCTTGTACGCGTCCAGGTCGAGGAGCGAGTCGACCTCGCCCGGATCGGACATGCGGATCCGCAGCAGCCAGCCGCGGCCGTACGGGTCGTCGTTCACGGTCTCGGGGGCGTCGACGACCGCCTGGTTCACCTCGAGCACCTCGCCCGAGAGCGGAGCGATGACGTCGGAGACGGCCTTCACCGACTCGACCTCGCCGTACGACTGCCCCGCCGTCACGGTCGCGCCCACCTCCGGCGCCTCGAAGTGGACGAGCTCCCCGAGCGCGTCCTGGGCGAACCACGTGACGCCGAGAACGGCCTCGTCGCCCTCGAGCCGCGCCCAGTCGTGCTCGCGGTGGTACTTCAGATCGTCGGGATAGGACTCCGCAGCGGCCATCAACGCTCCCTCTCGTAGAACGGCTTCTTCACGACCCGCGCGCGGCGCGGCTTGCCGCGCACGTCGATGCTCAACTCACTGCCGACGGCAGCATGCTCCGCCGGGACGTAGCCCATGCCGATCCCGACGTCGAGGGTCGGCGAGTGCGTGCCGGACGTCACATCACCGCCGCCCTCGATCCCCATGCCGTGGCGCGGGATCGCGCGCTCCTCCATCGTGAACGCGACGAGCTTCCGCTCGGGCCCATCGATCTTGATGCGGCGCAGCTCGTCGGCGCCCGTGAACTCCTTGTCGAGCGCGCACGTCCAGCCGAGGCCGGCCGAGATCGCGTCGGTGTCCGGCGAGATGTCGTTGCCGTGCAGGGCGAGGCACGCCTCGAGACGCAGCGTGTCGCGCGCCCCGAGCCCGCAGGGCGTCACACCGCGCGCGAGGATCGCGTCCCACAGCCGTGGCGCGTCCTCGGCCATGCAGAGGATCTCGCAGCCGTCCTCCCCCGTATAGCCCGTGCGGTTGACCATCGTCTGGATGCCGTCGATCGCCTCCTCGGCGAACGTGAACTGCGCGGCCGGGGCGAGCCCGAGCTTCGCGACCGCGCTCGGGCCCTGCACCGCGAGCAGCGCGTACTCGTCGGAGACGTCGCGCACGTCCGAGCCGCTGATCTCGTGCGCCTTCAACCAGGCGACGTCGGTGTCGCGGTTCGAGGCGTTGACGACGAGCAGCCAGCGGAACGTGTCGAGCCGGTACGCGATCAGGTCGTCGATGATCCCGCCGCGGTCGTTCGTCAGCAGCGTGTAGCGGGCGCGACCGGGCTCGATCTTCTCGAGGTCGCTCGACAGCAGGCGCTGCAGCAGCTCGAGGGCCCGCGGCCCCTCCACCTCGATCTCACCCATGTGCGAGACGTCGAAGACCCCCGCATCCGTGCGCACCGCCCGGTGCTCCCGGCCGACGCCCTCGTACTGCACCGGCATCTCCCACCCGGCGAACGGGACCATCCGTGCACCGAGCGCGACGTGACGGTCGTAGAGGGGCGTGCGCTGGAGCGTGGCGGCCATCCGGTGCCGATCCTAATGACCACTCCGGGAAAAACGGCCGTAGAACGGGGCCGCCCCGGCTTCATCCGAGAATGGGCCGGGGCGGCGGACCGGGTCGTGGGGTTGACTCTTGAGGGTCAACCCTTTGAGGGCACCCGTCGTCTACCGCACTTCGGGAAGACCGAAACCTCGGCTTGAGGAAAACCTGAGGCGGCTATTCGTCGCGCAGGAACGACGGCACGTCGAGCGGCTCGTCCGCCGGGCGCTGGAACGACGACCCGCCCGCGGTCGGCAGCGGCGCCTCGAAGCTCGTCCGGCGCCGGCGCGGCTGGCGGCCGCCGAACCCGGTGGCGATGACGGTCACGCGGATGTCGGCGCCCATGGCGTCGTCGATGACGGCGCCGAAGATGACGTTCGCGTTCTGGTCGGCGGCGCCGGTGACGACCTCGGCTGCCTCGTTCACCTCGAAGAGGCCGATGTCGGCGCCGCCCGTGATGTTCAGGAGGATCCCGGTCGCCCCGTCGATCGCCGTCTCGAGCAGCGGCGACGAGACGGCGGCCCGCGCGGCCTCGGCGGCGCGGTTCTCGCCCGACGCGATCCCGATCCCCATCAGGGCGGAGCCGGCGTCGCGCATGATCGTGCGCACGTCGGCGAAGTCGAGGTTGACGAGCCCCGGCACCGTGATCAGGTCGGTGATGCCCTGGACGCCCTGGCGGAGGATGTCGTCGGCCATCCGGAAGGCGTCGACGACCGACGTCTTCTTCTCGACCACCTGCAGGAGGCGATCGTTCTCGATCACGATCAGCGTGTCGACGCGGTCGCGGAGGTTCTCGATGCCCGCGTCGGCCTGCTGCGAGCGCTTGCGGCCCTCGAAGACGAACGGCTTCGTGACGACGCCGACGGTCAGCGCGCCGAGCTCGCGCGACAGCTCGGCGACGATCGGTGCCGCCCCGGTGCCCGTGCCACCGCCCTCGCCCGCGGTGACGAAGACCATGTCGGCGCCCTTCAGCGCCTCCTTCAGCTCGTCGCGGCTCTCCTGTGCGGCAGCCTGGCCGACAGCCGGGTCGGCGCCCGCCCCGAGCCCGCGCGTCGCCTGCGAGCCGATGTGGATCTTCACGTCGGCGTCGCACATCATCAGCGCCTGCGCGTCGGTGTTCACGGCGATGAAGTCGACGCCGGCGAGGCCCGCGTCGACCATCCGGTTGACCGCGTTCGTGCCGCCGCCGCCGACGCCGACGACCTTGATGACGGCGAGGTAATTGCCGTCCGTTCCGCGCATCGTCATGGGCATGACACCTGAACCTTTGGTCGAGAATTGGGGCTGGAAATCCGGATGTCCGCGCGCAGGGTAGATGCGCGGAATCTCGGTGTCAATCGGAGCTGGAGTGTTTCGAGGGTCAATCTCTACCTGAGACTTGAGAGTTACCTGCGACGGGTCGCCCCGGCACGCTGACGTCGACGTACGTCGACCCCGGCGGCAGTCGGCGGAGCGCCTCGCGCGCCACCGCGAGCTTCAGCCGGATGTCGGCCGGCTCGCCGAGCCGCAGCTCGACGCCGTTCCGAAGCCGGAAGACGAGCCCCTCCCGCCGGATCGCCGCGAGGACGATCCGCGCCGGGAACCGCTTCGTGAGCGCGAGCGCCCGCGCGACGGCAGCGGCGTGATTCGCAGGCAGGAAGCCGCCGACCGCGACCGGCGTCGTCCGCGGGATCCAGATCCGCGCCAGGCCGGGCGCCGCGTGCGGTTGCGCCCTCGCGACCACCCTCCCCCGTGCCGAGACGATCCAGCTCTTCGCCCCCTGCCGAACGACGGCGACCGGCGTTTCCGGCACGACCTCGATCCGCAGCGTGTGGGGGAAGGAGCGGTCGTAGGTGGCGCTGACGACGCCGGGCACTGCGGCCACCTGCCGCCGGAGCGCCGCGCCGTCGAGCGACAGCAGGCTTCTACCGCGCCAGCCGGCGACCGCCGCGGACACCTGCGCGCGGACGGCCGGCGGCGCGCCCACGACCTCGATGGTGTCCATCGCGAACGCCGACGTCTGGCGGGCGACGCCGTAGAGGCCGGCCGCCACGGCGAGGATCCCGAACCCCGCGAGGAGCGACCGCCCCGAGGGCAGGAAACGGCGCGCCGGCAGCTGCCGCTTCCGGCCGCGCGGAAGCGGTGCGACGGCAGCGCGTGCGCGCGGACGGGCCACGTCCGGAAGTTCGCCGTACGACGGCTCGTGCCTGCTTCAAAGCAGGGGCGACGCGTCGAAGCCGAGCAGCTCGACCTCGTGGCGAAGCTCGACGCCGAACTGCTCGCGCGCCCGCCGCATCGCCTCGCGCATCAGAGCCAGCGCGTCCTCGGTCCGCGCGCCGTCGGCGTTCTCGATGAAGTTCGCGTGCTTCGGCGAGATCCGGGCGCCGCCGATGCGATGGCCTTTCAGGCCGCAGGCCTCGAGCATCCGCCCGGCGGTCAGCTCGTGCTCGGGGTTCTTGAAGACGCTGCCGAACGTCCGCTTGTTCGTCGGTTGCGCCTCTTTGCGCCGCGCGTTGAGGTCGCGCACCTCGGCCCGGATCTCCTCGGACGGTCTCGGGACGAGACGCAGCTCGGCCGCCGCCACCACCTGGCCGTGCCGCAGGTCGCTGTGGCGGTACGAGAGACCGAGCTCCGCCCCGGTCAGCCAGTCGGCGCCGTCGGCGGTGACGACGAGCGCCCGCTGGAGCACCGCGGCGAAGTCGCTGCCGTACGCGCCCGCGTTCATCCAGATACCGCCGCCGATCGTGCCCGGGATCGCCGACGCGAACTCGAAGCCGCCGAGACCCGCGTCGCGCGCCCGATGGAGGCACACGGCGTTCGTCGCACCGCCGCCCGCACGCAGCGCCCCGTCGGAGCCGGCGACCGAGGCGAGCTCGCCCTCGAGCCTCAGGACGAGCGCGTCGACGCCGTCGTCGGCGGCCAGCAGGTTCGAGCCCAGCCCGACCACCGCCACGTCGAGCGACTCGGCACGCCCCCAGCGCAGCAGCTCCTGCAGCTCCGGGAGGGACGCCGGTCGTGCGAAGGCGCGTGCAGGGCCTCCAGTCCCGAGCGTCGTGAACCGCGACAGCGCGACGTCGCGCTCGACGTTCACGCGAGCAGCTCCAGGAGCCGCGGCGCGACGCGGTCGACGTTTCCGGCGCCGAGCGTGACGACGACGTCGCCCGGCCGGGCCCAGCCGGCGACGATCCGCGCCGCGTCCTCCGGATCGGGAGCCCAGCCGAGGCGCATCCCGGGGCGCAGCGCGGCGAGCTCGTCGACGATCGCGCGTCCGGTCACGCCGGGGATCGGAGCCTCGCGCGCCGGATAGATCTCGGTGACGCAGGCGGCGTCGGCGGTGGCGAGCGCGACGGCGAATCCGTGAACGAGATGACGCGTCCGGGAGTAGAGGTGCGGCTGGAAGAGCGCGAGCACGCGCCCGTCGCCGGTCAGCGCCGCGAGATCGGCGGTCAGCTCGGCCGGGTGGTGCGCGTAGCTGTCGAGCACGCGCACGCCGCCGGCTTCGCCCTTCGGCTCGAGCCGGCGCCCGGCGCCGCGGAACTCGCGGATCACCCGCTCGGAGCCGGCCCGCTCGATGCCTGCGAGCTCGAGCGCCGCGATCGCGGCGGCGGCGTTCCGTCGGTTGTGCTCGCCGGGCACGGCGAGCTCGAACGGCACCGGCTCGAGCTCTTCGGCGCGAACGGCCTTCGGAACGTGCGCGAGCCACTCTTCGAACATCCGCTCGAGACCGGCTCGCGTGCCGACGTTCGCGTGGTGCACGTCGAGGTCGACGTTCAACAGGACGCCGATCTCTGGCCGGAGCGACGCGACGGTGCCGTCGGACTCGTCGCCCTCGACGACGAGCCAGCCGGATCCCGCGCCGGCGTTGCCGCCGAGCTGCGGGATCTCGCCGCCGACCAGAAACGCCGGATCCGCGCCGAGCCTGTCGAGGCAGAAGGCGATCATCGCGCTCGTCGTCGTCTTCCCGTGCGCGCCTGCGACGACGATCGAGCGCCGGAGCGCGACGAGCTCTGCGAGCAGCGCGGCACGCGGGCTCCCCTGCACCTGGCCCGCATAGGCGGTCGAGACGAACACCTCCCAGCCGGCAGGCGGCGACGGCGGCTCCTCGGAAAGGGTGACGTCGATGCCGCCGAGGTGCGCGAGAAAGGGCGTCTCGTTGCGATCCCAGCCCGCGACCTCGGCGCCCCACGCATGCGCGAGCAGCGCATAAGCGCTCATACCGGCCCCGCCGATGCCGGCGATCCAGAGCCGCCTACCGGCGAGCGGCTGCGAGCTCGACGAGCTCATCCGCGATCCTCTCCGCCGCGTCGGGCCTCGCCGCGCGGCGCATCGCCGCGCCCATCCGCCCCAGCTCCGGCTCGTCGGCGAGCAGCTCCGCCACAAGCCTCGGGACGGCCTCGCGGGCGTCGCCGTCGTCGACGATGCGGGCACCGCCGGCGTCGACGAAGTACCGCGCGTTCGCCCGCTGGTGGTCGCCGGTCGCGTGCGGGTACGGAACGAGGATCGCGGGCTTGCCGGCAGCGGCGACCTCCCACACCGTGCCGCCGGCGCGGGACACCACGAGGTCGGCGGCGCCGAGCGCGGCCCCGAAGTCGTCGACGAAGGCGAGTAGCCGATAGTCGTCCCGCTGCACGCGCGCACGCAGGCTCTCGTACGCACGCTCGCCGCAGAGGTGCAGCACGTGCGGTCCGGCTGCGCCCCAGGCGTCGAGCGCGGCCTCGTTGAGCGTCATCGATCCCTGGCTGCCGCCCGCGACGAGCACGAGCGGCCCGTCGACCGGCAGGTCGAAGCGCCGGCGCGCGTCGTCGCGCGACACGAGGCGCGACGTTGCCGGGATCGGGCGGCCGACGACGCGCGCCTTCCCGTTCATCCCCGGGATCGCGTACGAGAGGAACAACCGCTGCGCGAACGGCGCCGCGAGCCGGTTCGCGAGGCCGAGGTGGGCGTCGGCCTCGGTCAGCGCGGCCGGGATCCGCTTGAGCCATGCGGCAAGCACCATCGGCCCCGCGACGTAGCCGCCGCCGCCGAGCACGACGTCCGGCTTCCGCCGGTCGAGGATGCGGGCGCACGCGAGCGGCGCGGCCGCGGCGCGGCCGAGCGCGCGGACGAGCGGCAACCCGGGGCGGCGCGGGAACCCGGCGACGTTGAACGCATCGAATGCGTAGCCGCGCTCAGGAACGAGACGCGCTTCGACGCGATCCGGCGACCCGGCGAACGTCACTTCCACTCCGCGGGCGCGCAGCGCCTCCGCCACCGCCAGCGACGGCGCGACGTGTCCCACCGTTCCGCCGGCCGCGATCAGGCACCGCAGCTGTTCTTGCCCTGCCACCACGGGCGATGTTAAGGAGCAGGCCCACCCCGAGGAGCGAGACAATGAGACTCGAGCCGCCGTACGAGACGAACGGCAGCGGGATCCCGGTCAAAGGCGCCAGCCCGAGGACGGCCGCGAGGTTGATGACCGCCTGTCCGCTGATCAGGGCGGTGATGCCGGCGGCGAGCCGCTTGCCGAAGGGGTCCTTGCACGCGAGGGCGAGCCGCAGGCCGGCGTAGGCGAAGGCGCAGTAGCCCGCGACGAGGACGGCCGCGCCGACGAGGCCGAGCTCCTCGCCGATCACCGCGAAGATCATGTCGGTGTGGGCCTCCGGCAGGAAATGGATCTTCTCGATTCCCTGGCCGAGCCCGCGGCCGAAGATGCCGCCCGAGCCCAGGCTGATCTGCGCCTGCACGTTCTGGAGGCCCGCCCCGAGCGGATCCTTCCACGGGTCGACGAACGTGAAGAGCCGGGCCCGCCGGTACGGCGACGACCAGGCGGCGATCGCGCCGAGCGCGAAAACGAACCCGTAGGCGGTGGCGAGCGTCGGCAGCGGTGTGCCGGACACGAGCAGCACCGCCCCGACCATGACGACGATCGTGATCACGGTGCCGAGATCGGGCTCGAGCAGAACGAGCAGGCAGAACGCGCCGACGAGCAGCCCGATCGGCCGGCCGAGGCTCTTGAGCGTCCGCGGCGGCGGCTTGCGTGCCAGGTATGCCGACACCCACACGACGACCGCGAGCTTGGCGAGCTCCGACGGCTGGAACGCGACCGGGCCGAAGCCGATCCACCGCCGCGCGCCGTTGATCTGCTCGCCGATCGCGAGCACGGCGGCGCACAGCGCGAGCGACGCGACGACGAGCGACGGCGCGAGCTCGCGGAGCGCGTGGTAGTCCGCCCGGGCGGCGACGAACAGGACGACGAGCCCGAGCAGCGCGTACGTCCCCTGCCGCTCGAGGTAGCCGATCGGGTTGCCGTTGCCGAGCGCGGCCGACGCCGACGTCGCGCTGTAGACCATGACGAGCCCGAACGCGGTGAGCGCGAGCGGCACGAGCAGCAGCAGCTGCGACTCGAGCGAGTGCTGCTTCTTCAACGCAGCGCCTCCACGATGCGGCGGAAGTCGTCGCCGCGCGCCTCGAAGTTCGCGTACTGGTCGAAGCTCGCGGACGCAGGCGACAGCAGGACGACGTCGCCCGGCTGAGCTGCCGCCGCCGCGCGGTCGACGGCGGTCGCGAGGTCACCGTCCCGTGTGTACGCGCGGCCCGCCGCGTCGAGCGCGGCGGCGAGCTCGTCCGCCGCCTCGCCGATCAGGTGGACGGTGCTGACGTTGCGGGGCAGCTCACGTGCGAACGGCCCGAAGTCCTCGCCCTTGAGCGAGCCGCCGAGAATGAGGTGCAACGGCGCGTCGTAGGCGGCCACACCGCGCCGGGCGGCAGCCGTGTTCGTCGCCTTCGAGTCGTTGACGTAGCGGACGCCGCGCAGCTCGCGTACGAGCTCAAGCCGGTGCGGCACACCGGCGAAGCTGCGCAGCGCCTCGGCGATCGCCTCGTCCCCGACGCCGGCCGCCCGCGCAGCCGCGGTTGCCGCCGCAGCGTTCTCGCGGTTGTGAGCACCCGGCATCAGCGGCTCGGCGGGCAGCGGATCGTCGCCCGAGAATTCGATCGCCCCGTCGATTCCGAAGCCACGCGGCGCGACCTTCGCACGGGCGCGCTCGAAGATCCGCAGCTTCGCGTCGCGGTAGGCCTCGAAGCTGTGGTGCCGGTCGAGGTGGTCGGGCTCGAGGTTCAGGAGCACGGCGACGTCGCAGCTGAGCGTCTCGACGTCCTCGAGCTGGAAGCTCGACAGCTCGCAGACGATCGAGTCGCCGCGCCCGACCCGGTCGGCGACTTCGGTGAGCGCCGTACCGACGTTGCCGGCGACCTCCGTGGGACGGCCGTCGGCCCGCAGGATCGCGCCGAGCAGCTCGGTCGTGGTCGTCTTTCCGTTCGTCCCGGTGACGCCGAGCAGCGGGTTGCCTTCGAGCAGCCGGTAGCCGAGCTCGACCTCGCTCCAGACGGGGATCCGGCGCTCGCGCGCGGCCTGCACGACGGGCGACTCGCCGGGGACGCCCGGGCTCTTGACGAGCAACTCGACGTCGGCAAGCGCAGAGGGGTCGTCGTTGCCGAGCGTGCGGTCGACGGCGACGACGCCGACGCCGCGCCGCTCGAGCGCGGCGACGGCCGCCCGCCCGGAACGGGCGAGGCCGAGCACGAGCGCACGCCGCGGCAGCCAGTCGTCCGACATGCGGCTCTATTCGCGCTACGGGGCCTTGACCCTCGCGATCTCCGGGTCGTCGGGCGGAAAGTCGCCCACGATCCGGTCGATGCTCGCGTCGGGCAGCGGCAGTACCGGCAGCTCGCCGAGCAGGTAGTCGAGCCGCGGGTCGGCGAGTTCCGACTCGAGCCGCTCGAGCGCCTCGGCCGACGGGTCGATGACGACGATCTCGTCGTAGTCGCCCAGCTCCCCGAGCACCTCCCGCACCCGGTCGGCCCCGAGAATCGCCACCGTCCCGCTCATCCGCTCATCGCTGCCCGAAGTAGTAGCGATAGAAGAGCGCGAAGCCGGCCGAGCAGAGGATGCCGGCGACGATCCAGAAGCGCACCATGATCTTCGTCTCGGACCACGCCTTCATCTCGAAATGATGGTGGATCGGCGCCATCAGGAAGGGGCGCCGTCCGAAGTACTTGAACGAGAAGACCTGGATCATCACCGACAGCGCCTGGATGACGAAGATGCCGCCGATCAGCAGCAGTAGCAGCTCGGTCTTCGTCATGATCGCGAACGTCGCGATCGCGCCCCCGAACGCCATCGAGCCGGTGTCGCCCATGAACACCTCGGCCGGGAACGCGTTGTACCAGAGGAACCCGATCGCGGCCCCGATCAGCGCGGCGCCGATGATCGCCAGGTCGAGCTTCGTCAGGTTGCGGTGCGCCGGGTTCGTCGACGAGCGGACGAACGACACGATCATCATCGCGGTGAACGTGAAGATCGAGATGATCCCGGTGCCGGCGGCGAGGCCGTCGACCCCGTCGGCGAGGTTCGTCCCGTTCGAGGCGCCGGCGATGATCAGGAACAGGAACGGGTACCACCCGTAGGACAGCGGGATCGACCAGCGGCCGACCGGCACGTAGACGTCGGTGCTCAGGTGCAGATGGTGCGCGACGATCGCGACGACGACGGTCACGCCGAGCAGCAGGATCAGCTTCCACCGGCCCGGGAGCCCGAGCGAGCGGCGATGCGTCAGCTTGATGAAGTCGTCGAGGAAGCCGATCGAGCCGCACGCGAGCGTGGCGAACAGCACGGTCAGCGCCGGGAGCCGGAAGTGCGACATCGGCAGGAAGCCGACCGTCGCCGCGAAGAGGATCATCAGGCCGCCCATCGTCGGCGTCCCCTGCTTGGTCATGTGATGCTCCGGTCCCTCCTCACGGATGTGCTGGCCGAACTCGTTGTCGCGCAGGAAGGCGATGAAGCGGGGGCCGACGACGATCGAGACGATGAGCGCGATCAGCCCGGCGACCAGGACCCGGGTCACGCGAGCGCCCCCTCTACCGCGGCAGCGACGACCTCGAGCCCGACCGAGCGGGAGCCCTTCACGAGCACGACGTCGCCGGGCTGCACGAGCTCGCGGACGAGCGGCACCGCCTCGGAGGCGTTCGCGGCCCACGCTGCAGGCGCGTATCCACGAGCAAGGTCGCCGACGCCGATCACGACGTCCACACTTCCGAGCTCGCGGCCGATCTCCTCGTGGAATCGTGGCGCGTTGGCTCCGAGCTCTGCCATCTCGCCGAGCACCGCGACCGTGCGCCGGCCGGCCGCGCGGTCGGCCAGATGCGCCAGCGCGGCGCGCATCGCGACCGGATTCGCGTTCCAGGCGTCGTTGATCAGCAGCCCCCCGCCGGGCAACGCGGTCTCCTGCGAGCGCCACCGCGAGAACTCGACCTCGACGCGTCCGGCGGGGCTCGGCAGGCCCAGCGCGTCGAGGGTCGCGAGCGCAGCCGCGGCGTTCGCCCACTGGTGCCGTGCCGTAAAGCCGAACTCGACGCCGTTGACGACCGTCGTGTCGCCACGCACCTCGACCGCGGGCGCCGCGAACCGCCTGACGTCGAGGCCGCGCGGGACGAACGGCTCGAGCTCCGGACAGTCCGCGGGGAGAACGGCGATCTCGACGTGCTCGAGCAGCTCGGCCTTCGCACGCGCGATGTTCTCGATGCTGCCGAGCAGCTCGAGGTGCACGGGGGCGATCCCGGTGATCACACCGACGTCCGGCCGCGCGATCTCGGCGAGCTCGCGGATCTGCCCGGGACCGCGCATGCCCATCTCGACGATCGCGACCTCGGTGTCGGGCTCGACACGGCAGAGCGTGAGCGGCAGCCCGATCTCGTTGTTGAAGCCGTCTTCCGCCGCGACGACGCGGGCGTGCGGACGGATCAATGCCGCGAGGATGTCCTTCGTCGACGTCTTGCCGACCGAGCCGGTGATCGCGACAACGCGCGCCCCGGCCCGCGAGCGGACGGCGCGGCCGATCGCCGCGAGCGCGGCGAAGTCGTCTTCGGGGACGAGCGTCGCGGCGGCGCCGTGCGCGCGCGCGTCGTCGACGAACGCGACACCGCCGCGCACGGCGACGAACAGGTCACCGGGCTGCACGCGTCGCGAGTCGATCTGGACGCCGGTCACCTCGCGGGCGTCACTGTCGAGACGGCCGAGCCCGCGTAGCTCGTCGAGCGGCACCGGGATCATGCGCGCAGCGCCTCGCGCGCGGCGTGGCGGTCGTCGAACGGGATCGTGCGGTCGGCGTACTCCTGGCCCGGCTCGGCGCCCTTGCCGGCGATCAGCACGACGTCGCCCTGCCCGGCGAGCTCGACGGCGCGCGCGATCGCGGTCGCCCGGTCGAGCTCCACCTCGACGGGGCCCGTCGTGCCGACGACGATCTCCGTGATGATCTGCTGCGGGTCCTCGCTGCGCGGATTGTCGGAGGTGACGATCGTGACGTCGGCGAGCTCCGATGCGATCTTGCCCATCAATGGCCGCTTGCCGCGGTCGCGGTCCCCGCCGGCGCCGACGACGCAGATCACGCGGTGCCCCGCGGCGAGCTCACGCGCCGCCCGCAGGACGTTCTCGAGCGCGCCGGGCTTGTGCGCGTAGTCGACGATCACGTGGAACGGCTGCCCCTCGTCGACGGCCTCGAACCTCCCGGGCACGCCTCGCACCGACTCGATGCCGCGCGCGATCGCCTCGTCGGCGATCCCGAGCGCCCGGGCAGCAGCCTGCGCACCGAGGGCGTTCTCGAGGTTGAAGCCGCCGCGGAGCTTCAGGTCGATGCCCGCGAGCGCGCCGGCATCGCCGGCGCTGAACGCGATCGCGCCGGGCAGCTCGTCGGCGAGCCGGCGCCCGTACTCGTCGCCGACGTTCACGACCGCGATCGGGCGCGGCTCGGTGACGAACAAGCGGCGCTTCGCCTGGAAGTACGACTCCATGTCGCCGTGGAAGTCGAGGTGGTCCTGGCTGAGGTTCGTGAAGACGAGCACGCGGAAGCGGACGTGGTCGAGCCGGTGCAGCTCGGACGCGTGCGAGGACGCCTCCATGGCGCACGAGCGGTCGCCTGCATCGAGCATCTCGCGAAAGAGCCGCTGCAGCTCGATCGCCTCGGGCGTCGTCCGCTTGACGCCGCGCCGCTCGCCGCCGACGCGCGCCTCCACGGTGCCGAGCAGTCCGGGCCGGCGCCCGGCGGCGGCGAGGATCGCGAAGAGCAGGAACGACGTCGTCGTCTTGCCGCTCGTGCCGGTCACCGCGGCGATCTCGAGCTCCTCGGTCGGACGCCCGAAGAAAAGGTCGGCGGCCGGCGCCATCGCGAGCCGGGCGTCGCGGACGACGACCTGCGGCGCGTCGAGGTCGAGCCGGCGCTCGACGACGAGCGCGGCCGCACCGTTCGCCAGTGCCTGTGCCGCGAAATCGTGACCATCCGCACGTTGTCCGGGCACCGCGAAGAAGAGCGCGCCGGGCGTCACCGCCCGCGCGTCGAAGGCGAGATCGAGAACCTCGACCGGCCCTCGTGCATGCATCTCGACGACGTCGAGCTCGGCGACGAGCCGTTCCAGGTCCATCGGTGCGCGAGTCTAGCGAGGCGCCGAGAGGGTTGATTTGAAATAGACGCCGCCGCGGGGCCGTTCCAGGCCAAGCATGAGCGGCTCGGCGTCCGCAGTGCAGGCTGGTTGCCTGCGCGAGGACGACGAGCCGGTCAGGCGCCGCGCCTGGGGCGGCATCCGAGGCCCGGCTATTTCACATCGAGCCTCTAGGGCCCGGGATACGGCACGCCGGGCAGAACGCGCTCGAAGCAGGCCGGGCAGATCGTGTGCGAGACGCGGCGATCGACCCGCCAGGTCGCCGTCAGCAAGGACGAGGCGCCGTACCACGCCCCTTCGACGAAGACCGCATCGCACCACGCGCACATCCGGACGGCGGCGCGCCGCTCGCGCAGCAGCGACTCCGCGTCCTCCGGGGCCGCGCGGAGATGCGCATCGACCTCGTCGTCTTCGCCCGCCACAACGCCAACCACGCTATGCCGCTCCGGCGGCGATTTCCATAGGCCGAGTGGGTCAGTGCAGCGGCTGGTCGGGCGGCACCTCGAGGTACTGCAGGTCGAACGAGGCGATCTGGGCGAACGCCGGGGCAGCGACGACGCCGCCGAAGATCGCGAGCTTCGGCTCGTCGACCGTCACGAGCACGACAAGCCGCGGATCGCTCGCCGGCACCATCCCGACGAACGTCGCCGCGTACTTCCCGGGCTCGTAGCCGTGCGGGCCCGGCTTCTGCGCCGTACCGGTCTTGCCGGCGACCGAGTAGCCCGGGATCGCCGCAGCCTCCGCGGTGCCCGTGTCCGAGACGACGCCCTTCAACATCTGGAGCAACTGCGCGTCGATCGACTCGGAGAGGATCCGCCGCGTCTTCGGCGCCGGCGGCTGGACGCCCTGGATGTGGTCGACGAGGTGCGGTTGCACCCACACGCCCTTGTTCGCGATCGCGCCGTAGACCGACGCGAGCTGGATCGGCGTCACGGACACGCCTTGCCCGATCGGGACGTTGCCGATCGTCGAGCCCGACCAGTACGAGGGCAGCAGGCCGGGGCTCTCGCCGGGGAAGTCGATGCCCGTCGTGTGCCCGAACCCGAACTGCGCGATCCACTTCTTCAGCCCGCTCTCGTGCAGGTACATCCGTGCGATCGTCACGGTGCCGACGTTCGACGACTGCTGCAGGATCTGCGCGACGGTCATCGTCTCCGTCGGCCGCACCTCGGCGTCGTGGATGACGCGGTCGGCGACCTGGATCGAATACGGCAGCGTGAACCGGCTCTGCGGCGTGATGTCGCCCTCCGACATCGCGCCCGCGATCGTCACGACCTTGAACACCGATCCCGGCTCGTAGACGTCGCTCACGGCCCGGTTCGTCGTCAGGCCGCGCCCGTATGCCTTGCTGAAGGCGTTCGCGTCGTAGTTCGGCGCCTCGGCCATCGCGAGCACGGCGCCCGTCTTCGGGTCGAGCACGATCGCGGTCGCGTCCTTCGCATGCCATTTGCGCACCGTGTCGGCCAGCACCTGCTCGGCGTTCGCCTGGATCTTGCTGTCGAGCGTCAGGAACGCGGCCTTGCCGTGCACCGGCGGCTTGACGTTCTGGATCGAGATCGCGCGTCCGAACGGGTCGCGGACGAGCGTCTGGCTCCCGGCGATCCCGGTGAGCGACTTGTCGAGGGAGAACTCGAGGCCGGCCGCGCCCTTGTTGTCCACGTCGACCGCGCCGAGCACCTGCGCCGCGACGGAGTGCTGCGGGTATGCGCGCCGCTCCTCCGCGTAGAAGTGGAAGCCCGGCAGGGCCAGCTTCGACAGCCGCAGCGCCTTCGTCGCGTCGGCCTTGCGGGCGACGTAGACGAAGTGCGTGCCGCTCGTCTTCAGATCCTTGAAGACGTCGTTCGGCCGCAGCCCGAGGATGCGGGCGGCCTTGACCGCCTCACGCTCCGGCTGCGTCACCTCGCCCGGGTCGACGTAGACCGTGGTCGCCTGCTCGCCGAGCGCGAGCGGCGTGCCCATGTCGTCGTAGATCGTCCCCCGGCCGGCGGGTAGCACGACGGGCGCCTTCGTCTGGCTCTGCGCCATCGCCGACAGCGCGGACGCCCGCACGGTCGCGATCCACGACGCCCGCGCGAGCAGGGCGCCGAACGCGAGCAAGATGCAGAGCAGAAGCAGCCTGATGCGCGAGTTCACGACTCGCGCGAGGCCGCCGCTCCCGCTACCGCGACCCGAGTTGGATGTAGCTCGTGTCGGTCGCCGGCGCTGGGACATATCCGAGCTTGTGGGCTGCCTGCTCGATCCGCTGCGCGGACGCGGCGCTCGAGACGTTGGACGCGAGGGCGGCATTCTCTGCCTGGAGTTCGATCTGCGCCCGGTCAAGCCTGCTGACGTTCATGTTGACCCGCAGCACGGCGACGTTCAGCGCGACGACGCCGGCCAGGACGACGGCGAACGCGACGATCCACGCGACGCCGCCCCGGAGCCGGCGCGGCTTCGCCTTCGCGCGACGGCGCGGCACGGCGCGCGGCCGCGACCGCGGGACAGGAGCCGCGACCGCAACGTCGTTCGCGAACCAGTCGAGCGCCGCCATCAGGCCTTCACCGCCGCGCGCAGGCGCGCCGACGCGGCGCGCGGGTTGGCCGCGATCTCGGCCTCGCCCGGACGGACCGGGCGGCGCTGGATCGCCCGCAGCTCCGGCTCATGCCCGCAGACGCACACCGGAAAGTCCGGCGGGCACGTGCAGCCGCGCTCCTTGTCGCGCAGGAAGTGCTTGACGATCCGGTCCTCGAGCGAGTGGAACGAGATGACGGCGAGCCTCCCGCCCGGGCGCAGCAGCTCGAGGGCCGCGGGCAGCGCCGCCTCGAGCGAGCCGAGCTCGTCGTTGACGGCGATCCGCAGCGCCTGGAACACCCGCTTCGCCGGATGCCCCTCGCCGAACCGCGCGGGCGCCGGAATGGCGCACTTGATCGTGTCGACGAGCTCACCGGTGCGCTCGAACGGCTGCTCCTTCCGCCGCCGCACGATCGCGCGCACGATCTGCTTCGCGTAGCGCTCCTCGCCGTACTTGCGGAAGATGTGCGTCAGGTCGCGCTCCTGCCACGTGTTGACGATCCCGCTCGCGTCCAGCTCCTGCGTCGGGTCCATGCGCATGTCGAGGGGCGCGTCGACCGAGTACGAGAAGCCGCGGTCGGGCCGGTCGATCTGCATCGACGACACGCCGAGGTCGAGCAGGATCGCGTCGACCCGCACGTCGTTCGCCGCGAGCTGCGGCAGGACGACCGCGAAATCGCCACGAAGCAGGCGGGTCTGGATGCCGCCGGCGCGCTTCGCGAACCGCTCGAAGTACGTCTTCGCCGTCGGGTCGCGATCGACCGCGATCAACTTGCCGCGGCCCTGCAGGTCGGCCACGAGGAGCGTCGAGTGCCCGCCGGCGCCGAAGGTGCCGTCGAGGACGGTCTCCCCCGGGCGCACGGCGAGCGAGTCGCGGACCTCCGCGGCGAGGACGGGAACGTGATCAGTCGCGCTGGGCTGCAAGACGTTCGGCAACATGCTC
>JAICLU010000145.1 GCA_025925195.1 Thermoleophilia bacterium | reverse complement strand
GGCTACCGCTCCGCCGAGGTCTGCGACGCGATCGCGCTCGGCGGCCGGCAGGAGATCCGCTACCGCTCGTTGTGAGCTCGAGCCGTCTGCCGGGCGATTCCGGTCAGTACGGACGGCCGCTGACGAGATACGTGATCCCGTAGAGCAGGCCGGTCTCGCCGCCGACGAAGACGACGAGGCAGGTGAGCGCGAAGACGATCGTCTGCCACAGCGGACGCTCCTGCCGCGCGGTGGAGGCGCGCGCGGCCGTGAGCGCCGGCGCGATCGGCGCGGCGTGTGCGGCGCCGGCGGCCTCGGGCGCCATGGGCTCGGCGCTCGCACGCCAGGTCGCGCTGACGGCGCCGCCGTCGTGTGCGATGCGCGGCGCTTCGAGCTCGAGCAGCGTCGTGTCGCCGCCGACGATCAGTTCCTGCGCGTCCGGATCGGCGGCCAGCACCGTGTCGAGGAGCAGGAGCCCGCGCCGCCCGTCGGGTGTCCGCACCGCGGCCGCCGCCGGACGGCCGTCCGCGTCGAGCCAGGTCTCCTCGACCCAGCCGAGACACCCCGCGGGCCCCTCGACCGTGTAGCCGTCGCAGGTCCCGATTTGGGTGACGGTGGCCATACCCCGATCCTTCCCCATTCGGCCCCGGTCGAACCGTATCGTCCCGGCATGCCAGAGGTGAAGCTGTCGAGCGGCGACCGCGTCCTCTTTCCCGGCGACGGGATCACGAAGGGCGACCTCTTCGACTACTACGGCAAGGTCGCCGACGCGATCGTGCCGCACCTGCGCGACCGGCCGTTCACGTTCAAGCGCTACCCGCACGGGATCGACGGCGAGGTCTACTTCCAGAAGCAGGTGCCGAAGGGCGCGCCCGACTGGGTCGAGACGCGCGAGTTCACGACGCACCCGCGCGGCGGCGGCGCGCGCCAGGTCGACTTTGCGCTCGTCGACTCGCGCGACGCCCTGCTCTGGGCGGTGCAGATGAACTGCATCGACATGAACGCCTGGTACTCGCGCGTCGACAAGCCGCAGCGGCCCGACTACGTCGTCTTCGACCTCGACCCTCCCGACGAACCAGGCGGCTTCGCGATGGCGATCGAGGTTGCGCATCTCGTCCACGAGCTGCTCGACGAGCTCGGCCTGCCGGGATACGTGAAGACGAGCGGCGCCGACGGCATCCACGTGCTCGCGCCGATCACGCGCCGCTCCACCTTCGAGCAGACGTACGCGTTCGCGGAGGCGGCGTCGCGCCTGCTCGAGCAGCGCCACCCCGGCCTCGTCACGACGGAGTGGCTGAAGAAGAAGCGCAGCGGCGTGCTGCTCGACCACCGCCAGAACGGCGCCGGCAAGACGATCGCGTCGGTCTACTCGGTGCGGCCGAAGCCGGGCGCTCCCGTGTCGACGCCGCTGCGCTGGGAGGAGCTGACGCCGGACGTCCGCCCGCGCGACTTCACGATGGCGGTCGCCCTCGGGCGGATCGCCGAGCACGGCGACCTGTACGCGCCGGTGCTCGAGGACCCGCGACCGCTCGCGCGGGCGGCACGGCAGCTCGGTCAGCCGCTCAGCGGGTCGACGAAGCGCAGCGCCGCGAAGCGGCGGAAGCCGTGATCGTGGGAGGCGAGCACGAGCCCATGCTCGATCGCGAGCGCTGCAAGCTCGACGTCGGGAACGTCCTCGCTCCGCAGGCCGGGAGTGGCGGCGAGCTCGGCAGCGACGGTGGCGTGGCCGCCGCCGGCGACGACGATGCGGACGCCCGGTTGCGCGAGGTACGCCGCCGCGGACTGCCAGCCCTCGGCCACGCCGAGCGCGTGAGCGCCGAAGATACGCGCACTCGTCACGAGGCGGACGAATGCGTACAGCACCGGCCAGCACAGCACGATTCCTTCCTGACCGCCGAGCTTCTCGTCGATCCAGGCGCGGGCGCGCGAATGCTCCGGCGCATCGGCGAAGGTGGCGTAGACGAGCAGGTTCGTGTCGACGAGGATCACGGGAGACGGCGTGCAGCGCGGCGTTCGTCGTCGAGCGCCGCGAGGACGGCCGAGATGTCGGAGATGTCGAGCAGCGGCCGACCAGGTAGTTCGGGCAGCGACGCCGGTTCCGGACGCGGCGCGGCGACAGCGCCGCGGCGAAGCAGCCGGTTCACGGCGGAGCGGAACGACTCGCCGGTGCGGGATCGCTCGCTCTCGACGAGCGCAGCGACGTCATCATCGAGCGTGATAGTCGTGCGCATGATGCTTCAAGCTTAGCATCATGAGCATCATCTTCGGCAACATCCGGTCGCATCGAGCAGCACGGCGACCTGTACGCGCCGGTGCTCGAGGACCCGCGGCCGCTCGCGCCGGCGGCGAGCAAGCTCGCTAGTGCGGCGCCGGGCCGGACGTGACGGTGACCCGGTAGGCGTCGCCGGCGCCCGAGACGTGGAAGTGCACGGTCGCCGTGTAGTGGCTGCCGGCCGGCGCGAAGTCGCCGGCGATCGAGAACGGACAGTCGCCCGCCTGCTGCGAGATCGTGGTCTCAGCGCAGCCGGTCTCGGTGAAGTGCGAGGCGTCGGGACCGTCGATCGTCACCGACCCGACGTGCACCGAGGCCGAGTCGGAGCCGAGCGCCGTGTTCCACGTCCACCGGGTCGAGCCCGCGGTGCCGGCGTTCTCGAGCGGGACCGTCTGCGCCTGCGACTGCTGCAGGTAGAGGAAGTTGTAGAACACGACGTTCGTCCGGATCGTGAGCGCCGACAGTGGCTCCCAGATCGCCGTGAACGCCGGATACTGGGGCGCGTTGGAGGTGGGCGTCACGGCCCGGAGATAGCCGGTGAGGGCTTTGCCGGGGGTCGGATTCGCGACCGTGTGCGGGGTCACGACCACGGTGGCCGTGCAGGTGGCGAGGTAGGCGAGCGGCGATTTGGTCACGCAGTTCGTGGAGGTGACGTTGAATCCCGACTCTGCGATGTAGACCTGCGTGATCGTCAGCGGCGCGAGACCGACGTTCGCGATCGTCACGGTCTTCGCGTCGCTCGTCGTGCCGGCGCCGCCGTCGACGACCGTCCCGAAGTCGGGCGCGTCGATGGTCGCCTGTGCAGTCGCCTGCAACGGGACCTGCAACCCGCTGCCGGTGAGCGTCACTTGCGCGAGCACCTTGCCTGCGCCGAGCAGCTGCAGCGTCGCGCGGCGCAGGCCAGACGTCTTCGGCGCGAAGGCAACGGTCGTGCGGCAGTTCGCGTGCGGCGCGATCGCGGCGCCGGAGAGGCACGTGTTGGCGGCGATCGTCCAGTCGCCTGCATCCGCGCCGGTGAGCCTCACGCCCCGGAGCTCTGCGGCGTCGGGCTCGCTCGTGTTCGTGAACCGGACCGCCCGGTCGGCGCTCGTCAGCGTGACCGGGGTCGTCGGGAACGACAGCGTTCTCGGAGTCGGGACCGTCGTCGGGATCGCGACCCCGTGGCCGGCGAGCGCGACGTCGTGCGGCCCGTCGAACGTGTCGTCCGTGATCTCGAGCCGAGCGCTCGCCGGCCCCGTCGCGCGCGGCTGGAACGTGACGGCCACGGTGCAGTGCGCCCCCGGCGCGATCGTCTGCGTCGTGCATCCGCTCGTTGCCGAGAAGTCCGCAGCGGCGGCGCCTCTGATCGAGACGCCGCTGACCGTCAGCGGCCGATTGCCGGTGTTCGTCACAGTCACGTTCCGCGGCGTGCCGGCCTTGCGGCGGATCGTGTCGGAGAAGCCGATCGAGCCTCGCGACAGATCGGTGAGCGGTCCGATGCCCGCCGCCTTCACGACGGCCGTCTGCGACCCGCCCGGCGTGTTGTCGTAGAGCACGACCGTGGCCTGCGTCGGGCCGAGCGTGACGGGCGCGTAGGTCACCTGCACGACGCACGATTCGCCGCGGGCGAGCGGCCTCGTGCACTTGTCGGCGAGCGAGAACTCGCCTGCGCGCGCGCCGGTCACCGACGCCCACGGGACGTCGAGCGGCTGCGTGCCCGTGTTGCGGATCACGATCGATCCCGTCTTCGTCTTGCCGAGCGTGACGGAGCCGAGCGCGGTTGTTGTGACCTTCGCCGACGTCGCCGGCGCTGCAAAGCCGCGGAGCTCCACCGTCTGCGTCCAGCCGCCGGCGCCGGCCGCGACCGTCAGCACGGCGTCGCGCTCGCCGGCGGCGGTCGGCGTGAACGCGATCGCGCCGACGGTGCACGAGCCGAAGAAGATGAAGCCGTCGCAGTCGCCGCCGGTGATCAAGAAGTCCGACGCTGCGGGCCCGCTGATCGTCTGCGTGAACGCGATCGGCGGGCTGCCCATCGTGAGGACGATCGGGCCGCTCGTCGCAGTCTCGCCGACGTTGGTGACGAAGTGGAGCACCTGCGTGTCGAGGCTGAACCGGCCGTCCTGCCCGACGGCCACCGACCGTGCCGCCGTTGCGGTCGCACCGTTCTGGTCGGCGACGGTGAGCGTGATCGTGAACGTGCCGGCCGCCGCGTAGGTGTGCGTGACCCGGACGCCCGAGCCCTGGCTGCCGTCACCGAAGTCCCAGCCGTACCGCGTCACCGACCCGCCGGGATCGTTGGAGTCGGTTGCGTCCAGCGCGACGCTCAGGCCCTTCGCCGTCTCGACGAACGCCGCGACCGGTGGTTGGTTGCGGCCCGCCGCAGGCACGGTGACGTCGTGCGAGACGGCGGTCGTCGCGCCGCGGTCGTCGACGACCGTCAGCGTCACCGTGAAGGTGCCGGGCCAGGGGAACGTGTGGGATGTGGTCGCTCCGGTGCCGGTTGCGCCGTCGCCGAAGTTCCAGGTGTAGCCGGCGATCGTGCCGTCGGGATCGGCTGAGGCAGACCCGTCGAACGACACGAGGAGCGGCGTCGCGGCGGCCGACGAGACGGCGTCGGCGAACGCGGCACCCGGCGCCTGGTCGGGGTTCCGCGTGAAGTGCGCGCCGACCGTTCGCGCGGCGTCGACGCTGACCGAGCACGAGCCCGTTCCGCTGCAGTCGCCGCTCCACCCCGAGAAGAAGTAGCCGGGGTCGGCGGCCGGAGTCAGCGTGACCGTCGCCGGCGTGTCGAATCGCGTCGAGCAGCTCGAGCGGCAGCTGATCGAGCCGGGGGAGCCGGTGACGCTCCCGTGCCCGTCGGCGGTGACGGTCAGGGTCGGGACGAACGTCGCGGTGACCGACGCGTCCTGCGTCAGGTCGACGACGCAGTCGCCGGTGCCCGTGCACGCTCCCGACCAGCCGCCGAATACGTAGCCGGCGTCGGCCGACGTGACGACGAGCCGCACCTGCGAGCCCTGCGGCACGGCGCGAGAGCAGGCGCCGGAACAGAGGAGCGGCAGCGCTGCGGTCGCGGAGCTGACATGGCCGCCGCCGGTGACGGTGACGCTGAGCGTGGACGTCGGCCCGTTCGACGTCTGCGACCGCGCGAGCGGCGGCATCAGGACGAGCGCGTCCCAGGCGGTCGACCAGGTCGGCCCGGTCTTGTGGCCCTCGCCGATGCCGGTCGAGTCGTTCCAGCTGCCGTCGGAGGACTGGCGCGACACGAGATTCGTCGCGTAGCCCTGCTGCGCCTGGCCGGTGGGCGTGTAGAACCAGTCGAAGCCGTTCGCCGTCTGCTGTCCGGCGGCGATGTCCCACTCGGTGATCCGGGTGAGCGGCGTCGGCGCGTCGCGCATGGCTCGGGCGACCGTGTACATCGGGTCGCTGTCGCCGAGATTCGTCAACCAGGTGCCGTCGTTGTCGGTCCAGTGGCGATAGAGGAACCCGAGCGCCGCCTCCGCGTCGGGCGACGTGAGCGCGGCGCCGTCGAACTCGTCCGCCACGATCGCCGTCGCGGTGAATGCGTCGTTCGTGAACGACGTCGGAGTATTCCAGCCGTAGCCCCCGTAGAGATTGTCGTGTGCCGTGTAGTGCGTGGTCGCGAGGAAGTACGGGATCTCGCTCGCGACGAACGCCGGCACGGTCGCGCCCATCCGCTGCTCGGCTGACTCCATCGCGAAGATCGGCCAGCGGAACGTCTCCCCCGAGGCGAAGTTCTCGTTGGCCGTGTAACCCCAGCCGCCGCGTGCCGTGCTGACCGCGTCGTCCTGGCCGTACGCGAACCACTCGACGAGGTCCTGCGCGATCTCCGCGTACCTGCGGCCGTACACGTGTGTCGCTCCCGTCGCGGCAATGCGATCGGGTGTGCCGCTGTCGGCGAGCGCCATCGCGCAGACGCCTTCCGTGTACGTGTCGTCCGTCGGGCTCATGTAGAGCCCGAAACCGTTCCCGTTCAGGTCGGGATTGCCGGCCGTCTGCTGTCCGATCGACGCGGCCGTCGTCTTCAGCAGCGCGTAGTTCAGAGCGCGAACGGTGTCCTCGACGTAGGGGTCGGTCGTGCCGTCCGCGCCCGGCGTGTCGCCGTGCACCTCGAAGGCGTCGAGCGCCGCGCAGCTCGTCGCGAGGCCCTCGTTCCAGTAGCCGTAGGGCTGCTGGTACCCCGGCGAGCCGTCGTTGGACGCCGCCCGCAACTCGGTCACGTGCAGGCGCCAGAGCGCCGCGTCGACGGCCATCGCCGAGCGGACGTCGAGCTGAGCCGGGTCACTGAGG